>DATJXL010000165.1:0-2761 GCA_035500135.1 Kofleriaceae bacterium | reverse complement strand
AGGCCGAGGCCGCCGGTGCGCGGCCGATCGCGATCACGAGCGGCGCGCGCGGTGCGCGCCCCGACGAGCCGACCGACGTCGTCCTGTACGATCCCGCGCTCGGCGCGCCGCCGGTGCAGCTGCCCGGCCTCCACGTGCCGGTCGTCGCGCGCGGCGAGCTCGCGGACGGCGCGGCCGCGCTCTACGGTGCGCGCGCGGCGCTCGGCGCGATCGACGTGCTCGGCCGCGCCGCCGAGCGCATCGCGGTCGGGCTCGGCCCGGCGCCGCGCGAAGCGGTCGCGGAGCTCGAGGTCGATCGCGCGCAGCTCGATCGTCAGCTCGGCAAGCTGACCGGCGGGATGCGCGTCGGCGACCACGAGACGAAGACGCTGCTGCGGGCGTTCGGCGTGGCGATCACGCGCCAGCTCGTCGCGACCACGCCGTCGGCCGCGGTCAAGGCCGCGCGCCGCGTCCGGTACCCGGTCGAGCTCAAGCCGTGGGGCCACGACCTGCCGACCGAGCCCGCCGGCTGCCCGGTCGAGCGCGGCGTCACGAGCGACGCGCTCGTGCGACGCGCGTACGCCGCGGTGCTCGCCGCCGCCGATCGGCTCGCGACCGGCGCGGTGATCGTGCGCGAGGCTCCGCCGCTGGGCCGCGATCTCGCGGTCTCGATCGTCCAGCTGCCCGCGCTCGGCTGGACCGTCGTCGTCGAGGCCGGCCAGATCGCGGCCGCGCCCGCGCCGCTGCGCGCCTACGACGCCGACGCGCTCGCGCACGCGCTCGTGTCGTCGCGAGCCGGCGATCCCGAGCCCGATCGCGTCGGCCTCGCGAACATCCTGCGCCGCGCGTCGCACCTCGCGGTCGAGCTCGGCGACCGGCTCGTCGAGCTCGAGCTACCGCGCGTGATCGTCGGCGGCCGCGGCTCGCGCAGCGTCGTCGCCGATGCGTGGAGCCGGCTGGTCTAATCTAGTTAGTTAGAGACCGGTCGCGAGCGCGGTCTCGAGCGTCCCCAGCTCGTGATCGCCGTAGAGCGCGTCGAGGATCGCGTCGGCGCGATGCTTGACCGGCTCGCGCAACTGCGCGAAGTCGGGGCGCGCGCGCACGATCTCGAGCAGCGGGCAGCGATCCAGCCAGTGCAGGTCGAGGAGCCCCGCCGGCAGCGCGTGCTCGATCGTGCGCGCCGCGGCCTCGCCGTCGCCGGCGAAGCCCGCCAGCTCGGCGACGATCTGCGCGACGTACGCGATGCGCCGCGGGCTCTGCGACTTCGTTCGCACGAACCCGAGCATCTGCTCGCGGCGCGCGTCCCAGCCATCGCGCAGGAGCACGTCCCACATCGCGTCGGCGAAGCCGACCACGAAGCCCTGGCCGAAGTTGCCGAGCTCGGCCTCGAGCTCGCGCAGGCGCGGGATGTCGCGCTGCCAGGTCGCGAACCGCGTGCGAATGAACGGGCGATCGTGGCCGAGCGCGAGCATGTCGGCGACGACGCGTTCGTAATCGTCCCAGCGCTCCTCGAGCGCGTACGCGCGCGCGATGTCCCAGCGGCCGCCGGTGCGCGCCGGGTTGATCGCGATCGCGGTCTCGAGCCGCGCGACCGCCTCGTCGACGTAGCCGGCCTCGAGCAACAGCCGGCCGAGATAATCGTGGGCCTCAGCCTCGTGCGGCGCGCACGAGATCGCGGTGCGGTAATGGCGCGCGGCCTCGGCCGCGTGCCCGGTGTGCAGCGCGGTGTGGCCGAGCGCGACGTGCGCGTCCGCGAGCTCGGGTGCGGACGCGACCGCAGCGCGGGCGGCCGCCGCGGCGCGCGTGAGGATGTCGGCCGGGACGTCCGCGACGAAGAACGCGCGGCGCGTGGACACGATCGCGAGCACCGCGTTGACGTACGGATCGTCGGGCGCGAGCACCAGTGCCTTCTCGATCTGCTCCATCGCGAGCACGCCGCGACGCAGATCGACCGAGATGTTGTGGCGGGAGCGCAGCGCGAGATCGCGCGCTTCGGCCGCGGTGCCGGCCAGCGTCGGCGGCTTCTGCGACACCGCGTTCGTGATCGCGTTCGCGATCGCGCGGATCGCCGCGTCGATGCGCTCGACCGCGAGCGGCACGCGCAATTCGATGCTGCCCTCGGCGCGCTGCAGCGTGACCCCGAGCTGCTCGCCGATGTCGAACGACACGACGACGGCCGCGGGCTCCGCCCCGGGGACGCCCGATTCGGGGCCCTCGGGGCGCGCGAGCACGCGCAGGCCCGGCGCGCGCGCGAGCGTCGCGAGCAAGCCGCCGCAGATCGCCTCGGCGAGGTACAGCTTGTCGTCGGCTTCCTTCACGCGGGGCGCGACGACCAGCACGCTCGCGGGCGCGGCGGTCGACGCCGCCGTCGGCTGCTCGGTCGGCAGCCGGCGCACGCGCCCCCACGGCGCGAGCTCGCGCCGCAGCTCGGCGGCGGTCGCGATGCGCGCCGCCGGATCGCGCGCCGTCGCGCGCGCGATCACGCGTGCGAGCTCGGGCGGCGCCTCGCCGTCGGCGAGCTCGATACGCTCGAGCTCCTGCTTGGCCTCGAGGATCTGCGCGACCGTGCCCGCGAACGGGCGCCGCCCGGTCAGCGCCTCGTAGAGCACGATGCCGACCGAGTACACGTCGCAAGCCGGCGTCGGCGGCTCGCCGCGCGCCTGCTCGGGCGCCATGTAGGCGGGCGTGCCCGACAGCTCGCCCGCGCCGGCGGTCAGCGCGGCGACGCCGAAATCGGCGAGCACGATGCGGCCGTCCTGCGAGACCAGCACGTTGTCGGGCT
>DATJXL010000164.1:0-9726 GCA_035500135.1 Kofleriaceae bacterium | reverse complement strand
TGCGCTTCCGGTGCTTGCGTACGTCGAGTACGCGCCGCGCCGGTTCTCGCCGCGCCTCGCCAGCACGGCGTCTCGACCGCGATCATCGATCGACTTATCGATTCGCGCGCCCTCAGCGCGACGCGTGCATCGAGTGCTGCATGCAATTGGCCATCGTCTCCGCGAGCGCGGTCGCGATTGTCATCGAAGCGGCGTCCAGCTTCGGCGACGGCTGCTCGCGAGCGTATGCCTGCGCCCACCCCGTCATCTCGTCGGCCACCTTCACCGCGCACGTCTCGTCCGCGCACGCGCACATCTCGAACGTGAAGCCCTCCATGCGATGCAGCGCGACAGCGGTCTGATCCGGCGCCTTCCGCGCGTGCACGAACGCGACGACACCGCAGATCACGACGACCGCGCTCGCGAGCGCGACCAACCAGCGCCGCAGCCTGCGCCGGCGCATCGGCCGCGCCGCCGCGGCCTCCTCGCGCTGCACGCGATCGCGCGCCTCCGCGAGCAACCGCGCGACCTCGTCGCGCTCGCGCGTGCGGTCGCTCACCTGCTGCTCGAGCACCTCGAACCGCGCGGCGAGCGAGTCGACCAGCTCTCGATACGCCATGTGCACGTTGTGAACGCACGAGCCGGTCAGGCGATCCAAACCGCCGGCTAACGCCGCGAATTTCCGAACCGTGCCACCGACCGAGCCTTCGCCTTCGCGGCCTCGGCCTCGCGGTTCTTCGGCGGCGCGGTCGTCACGAGCGAATCGACGAGCTCGCGCGCGACCACGTACGTGCGCTCGACGGCGCGGTCGAACACCTTCTGGTTCGCGTGCGTCGGCGCCGGGAAGCCGCTCAGCTTGCGCACGAACTGCAGCGCCGCGGCACGCACTTCCTCGTCGGTGGCAGGCGGCTCGAAGTTGAACAGGGTCTTGATACTCCGGCACATCAGCGTGGCTCCCGTGCAGCGAGGTACGCACGACCGCGCGTCATCAGCGCGCGAAATCCATCGAGATCGCCGGCTCGCACGACCGAGCGCAGTCGCTCGACCGCGTACAGGAGCGCCGCGAGCGATTCGGTTCCGTAGTCGTTCAGCGTCTGGATCTCGAAGTAGAGATCGGGATTCTCGGCCGCGACCCTGCCGGCGACGCCGAGCTGCGCGTCGAACGTCGTCGACGACAGCGTCGCGAGTCGCGGCGCGGCCTCGCCGCTCTCGGCGAGCGCGGTGAAGAACGCGATGTTGAGCGCGTGCGAGAGCCCGAGCACGTACGCGATCAACCGATCGTGACTCTCGAGATCCATCTCGACGAGCGTCGCCATCGTCGGCTCGAACAGCGCACGCGCCGCAGCCGTCGCTTCGCGCACGCCGAGGTCGACGAAGATCACGTGGCGCCCGCTCAAGAGCTCGGTATCGGGCCCGAACATCGGATGCACCGACGTCACGCGTCCGCCGGCCGCGCGCAGCGCGTGCAACCCGGCGCGCAGCGGGCTCTTCAGCGAGCCGACGTCGAACACGACCCCGGGCGGCGGCGCCGCGGCCATGTCCTCGAGGATGCGCGCGGTCGCCGGCATCGGCGCCGCGATCACGACGAGCTCGTGGTCGAGCTTGGCCGTTTGCCAGTCGCGGTAGTTGTGCACGCCGACCGGGCCGTCGCTCGGATCCGCGATCTCGACCGCGAAGCCCTGCGCGCCGAGGTAGCGCACGAGCCAGCGTCCCATGTGGCCGGCGCCGCCGATGACGAGCGCGCGCCGCCCCGAGCCCTCGCCGCTCGCCGCGACCGTGTCCTTCTCCTGCGCGGTGAGCGACGCCCGGATCAACGCGAGCACGAGCTCCTCGCCGAACGACGGCGGCAAGCCCTGCCCGGTCGCCGCGGCCCGCGCGCGTTCGACGACGTCGCGCTCCTGGCGAAAATCACGCGTCGGCAGGCCGAGCTCGCGCTTGACCTGGCCGATGCGCTGCGCGACGGCCTGGCGCCGCGCGACGTGCGCGAGGATCTCGCGATCGATCGTTCCGAGCTCGGCGCGCAACGAATCGAGACGGGCGCGTGCGTCGTCTGCCATGCCCGGACGATACCGCTAGGAGCCCGTACTGCGTACAGCCTCCTCGATCGATCGCCTCGCTTCGCTCGGCTACGGCCGGCGCGCGATCACGACCTTGGCCACCAGATGCGCCTGCACGTCCTCGACGACGAGTCCGGCCTCACCGAGCAGCACCGCGAGGTCGTCGGTCAAGTAGTCCTCGTAGAACGGCTCGTGAAAGTCGCGCGGAAAATCGTGCAGCACGGACTCGAGCTCCGGGCTCTCGAACGGCTGCGCGGAATCCTCGATCACGACCAGGCCGCCGCGCCGAACCACGCGTGCGAGCTCGCGCGCGACGTTGCGCCGCGCGCGCCGCGGCAGCTCGTGGAACAAGTACACGCTCGTCACGACGTCGAACGCGCCGTCGGCCCACGGCAGCGCCTCCGCGTTCTCGACGGCGAGCGTCAGCTCGGCGACCTCCGCGAGCCGCTTGCGCGCGAGCCGCACGTACGCCGGCGACAGATCGACGCCGTGCAGGCGCAACCGCGGATGCGTGCGCGCGAGCTGATGCAGCGTGCGGCCGGTGCCACAACCGACGTCGAGCAGGCGGACGTGATCCGCGCCGTGCGCGCGGACGTGCTGGCTGATCGGCGGGATGATCTGCCGGCGCATCACGTCGGCGGTGCCGCGAAACAAGAGCTCGACGCCCAGCTCGTACAGCTCGGCGGAGTGCTCGGTGAAGTAGCCGTCGGTCTGCCAGTGAAACGTGCGCCGGTAATACGGCGGGAATCGCTCGCGATCGAGGCCGCCCGGAATGTCGCGAAAATCGCGGGCGCGCATGCGCCGGACGATGCGCGGCGCATCTCGCAACAGGCGCGGGAACTCGCGCATGTAGCGCCGTACCGGGATGTCGAACAACAGCTCGCGCGGATACGCGCCGGCATCGACGTTCGCGAGATCGCGGCGGTGCAGCTCGGCGCGCCGCGCCTCGAGCACGCGCAGCACGCTCGCCGACAGATGCGGCCGCGGCACGCGCGACACGATCCGCGCGGCCTCCTGCATCACGGTCGCGTTGAACAGGAACGACAGGTGTTGCGAGTGATACGCGAGCCGGTCGAGCCGCGACAACATCCCCTACAGTGTGGGCCTGCGTCGACGGAGCAGCAACATCCCGCCGACGAGCCCGGCGAGCAGCGCGGGAACGCCCGGACCGCCGTTGGCGTCGCAGCACCCGGTCTTCTTCGGCGGCGCCGTGTTATCCGCGCCGCCCTCGGAATTCGCATCCGGACACGACACCTCGGTCGACGTGATCCCGAGCTGCAGCTTCACGCCGCACCAGCCGCTGACGAGGTCCGCCACGCACGTGTCGTGCTCCACGGTGCCGGCCGGGCACGTCACCGGGCCCAGGATGTCCTGAAACCGCAACAGCCCCGTCCACGTCGACAGATCCGACGACGTCATGATGCCGTAACCGTCGGTGGGCAGATTCGGCGGATTGCCGTAGTTGGCCGAGCACGCCCACACGACTCCCGACGGCGACTCGAACAAACAGTTGGCGTGCGGCGGGTTCGCGAGCTGTGTCCAGGTCGTGCCGTGATCTTCACTCTTCCACGCGCCGAGCGTCGGCGTCGCCGCGACGACCTCGCCGCTCGCACGCGCGACGAACGACAGCGCGTCCGCCTCGCTGAGGATGTGCGTCCACGACGTATCGACCGACGTGTCGATCCGGTACAGGCCGTCGCCGATCGTGCCGTTCTCGAGCGACGACCGGGCGTACAGGATGTCCGGGTTCGTCGCGTCGATGCCGACGAAATCGATCGCGGAGTCGACCGACGTCGTGAGGCCCACGCTCGTCGAGTTTCCGGCGAACAGCAGCTGCCCCGGCAGCGCCGACCACGTCTTGCCCGAGTCCTTGCTCTCGAACAGCAGCCACTTCTTGAGCCCCTCGCAGCTGCCGTTCGGATGCGACATGTCCATGCAGTCGGAGGACTGCGTACAGGTCTCGTACGGCATCGCCGACTGCGCATTGCACGCCATCACGAACCGGTAGCCCGACAGGTAGATGCGCGTGGGATCCGACGGCGCGATGCGCAACGTCTCCCACCAGTCGCCGTCGACGCCGGGCATCGACGACTGCGGGAACGTCATGCCGTCGTCCATCGATCGATAGATGCCGGTGTCGGTATTCGACGACGCCGCGTAGTACAGCGAGCCATCCGGGGACACCACGACCTGCGAGACGAACGTCGTTCCCGGCGGCGTCGCCGCGAACGTGCAGCTGTCGCCGGTCGGCGGCGGACGCAGCACGGTCAGGCCGTTGAACGTGGTCGCGAACAGCGCGCCGGTCGAAGTGTACGCGTAGCTCGGATCGTACGTGCCCATGTAGCCGACCGCGGCCTCGCACATCCACTGCCACGTCGCGCCCGCGTCGTGCGAGATCAGCACGCCGAACGTCATGCCCGCGATGACGTCGTTCGGGCTGCCCTGCTTCCAGTGCAGGGTCGAGGTCGCGGGCGGGCGGCCGTTCGCGCTGGCGTCGCGTGCGCCCGCCAGGGCACCCGCCGCGGCCAGCGCCAGGGCAAGTTGTCTCATGTCAACCAGGTTATCCCTGTCGGCGCGTTACCGCGAGCATCGCAGATCACAGGTCATCACGCGGCGATGCCCGATCGTCGCACGACGCCCGGACACCTCACACGAGGCCGATCGCCATGAACAGGATGCCGGCGGCCCCCGCGCCGAGGCTCGCGAACCACAGCAACGGGATCTTCGCGAGCACCGAGATCGCGCCGATCGCGATCGCGATCTGGAAGAACGTCACCGCGAGCGCGAGGTGCTCGTGGCTGTGCATGAGCAGCTCCGACTCGTCCTCGAGCGCGTGCCCTTGTTCCTCGATCTGCTTCTGCTCGCCGTCGTACTTCGCGATCTTGGCCTTCTCCTCGGCGGCCGCCGGCTTGCCGAGCGCGTCGAGCGTGTCGAGCTTGGCTTGCGTCACCGACGACTTGATCCCCTTCGCCTGGTAGAACGCCCACTGATCGGTCGCCTGCATCTGCTTGAGGATCGCCTCGTTGGCGCGCCCGCCCGCGAACAGCGCGCTGATCGCCGCCGCGACCGCGAGCAGCGCCGATGACACCGCGACACGCACGATCCATCGGCGGCCGTGCTCGGCCTCCTCTTCCATCTTCTCGTGCAGATGCTCGGTCGGGACTTCGATCTCTTCGGGCATGTCGCCGCCGAGCTTACGCGATCAACGCCAGCTTCTGCTGGCGGGTCAACGCCTTGATCTTCGCCTCGGCGCGCAGCGCCCGCTCCTTGCCCCGCACCCGCCGCTCGTACACGACCTCGAACGGGCCGCGGCCGCGCGTGTACTTCGCGCCGCGCCCGGCCGCATGCGCGACGAGCCGCGCCGGCAGATCGTTCGTGATGCCGCAGTACAGGCTGCCGTCGCCGCAGCGCAGGACGTAGACCGTCCACATCAGCCGGTCTTGTGCTCGATCTCCATCGGCGTCGCGAAGAACCGGTTGCGCTTCGGATCGTTGAAGCGCTTGTAGTCGATGAGCCACGGCGTGACCTGTGCGGTGCCGTTCTCGAGCCGGATCGTCGCCGCCATCGGCGTGACCGTGCGGTAGCTCGACTCCGGCGGCAGATCGAAGTTGTCGGCGCCGCCGGCCGAGAACAGCGATAGCAGCGACGCGACGTCGCCGTACATCGTCTTGAAGCCGGCGTCGACCTTCTCGTGGCCGCGCACCATCATCGAGCACCCGAGGCGCGCCATGAACGCCTCGAACTGCTTCTTGCCGAACGGGAACCGCGCGTTCTGCGCCTGCAGATCTTCGGGAATGAAGTCGGCCGTCGACGGATCGCTCCACAGCATCTGGAAGCGCAGATCGGGATCGTTGAGCGACGCGAGATCGACGAGCCGCTCCTTGATCTCGGCATCGCGCGGGATGCCGGCGTGCACGAACATCAGGTCGTCGAAGAACAGCATGTTCGGCAGCTCCTCGAACATGCGCATGTAGTCCTGGAACACCTCGCCCGGCACGAGGCCGATCAGCGTATTGATCGCCTCGGCCGGCTTCACGCCGCCGTAGATGCGGCCCTTGTACTCGATGTAGTACTCGTGGTTGCCGCGCAGCGGGAACACGTGCTCGGGTGCCGCGAGGTAGAGCTGCATCACCGTGCGCAAGACGCCGTTGTAGCTGAACATGCCGCGATCGATGTAGTCGCCGAGCAGGACGAGCTTGGGCTCGGGCTGGCGGTGATCGAGCCGCCACGCCTCGAGCTTCGCGAAGAAGTCGGCCTGCAGCAGCGCGCCCTTGAGGCAGCTGTAGCAGCCGTGCAGGTCGCCGAGCACGGTGAGCTCGTAGACTTGATCGGGCGCGGCCGGGTGCACGAACACGTGGCCGTCGAGGAACGGCCGCTCGCCGGCGGCGTCGCCGACCGTCTTCTTGCCGGCGAGCTTGCCGGCGCCGGCGGCGCGCTGCTCGGACAGCTTCGCGACGAAGCGGCGCATGAGGTCGAGATCGGCCGCGATCTGCTGGCGGATGCGATCGGGATCGGCGGAGTAATGCTGCTCGGACTTGGAGAAGAACGGGTGATCGTCGAGGCGCGAGCGCACCGCGGTCGGGCCTTCGATCGCGACCTTGTTCGCGGACACGACCTCGATGTCGCCTTCGGCGAGCGGCTCGACGGTCTTGTCGAGCAGCGCCTCGATCTCGGCGCGGAACTTCGCCTCCGATGGGTGAACCGAGCCGTCGGCGTAGATCAGCTCGTCGATCGTCGCGAGCAGCTCCTGCTGGTTGTCGCGATCGAAGCTCTGGAAGATCTCGTAGCTGCGCAGCTTGAGCTTCGCGTAGACGAACTTCTCGACGTCCTCGCCGTCGGCGACGGCCTCGTCGAACAGCTCGCCGACCCCGCGATCGATCTGCTCGAACACCTCGTGGAAGTGCGCGACGAACTTGTGGATGACCTCGTCGCGCGTCTTCGCGTCGGCATCCGGCATCAGCGCGTTCGCGCGCTGCGTGACGAGCTGCCGGATGTAGATGCGGACGAACGTCTTCTCGGTGAAGTCGAACTCGCCGTCGATGTACCCGAACGCGGTCAGGTAGAAGATGATCGCGTTCATCTGCTGTTCGGCGACGTCTGGATTCGTGCTGAACGTCAGCATCTTCGCGAACGAGCTTGCCTCAAGTCACTAGGGCGCGTCGAGTCGGTCTGGCAGGTCCGCAGCGATGTACGCGAGGACCGCGACCGCGGCGACATCGTCGGCGAGCTGGGCCGGATCGACCTTGTCGAGCGTGTCGGCTTCGGTGTGGTGGATGTCGAAGTAGGTCCGACCGTCGACGACGAGGCCGACCTGCGGGACGCCGGCCGCGGCCATCGGCCCGATGTCGGTGCCGCCGTGCTCGCTGTCGACGAGGCGCGTCGCGCCGAGCGGTTGTAACAGCTCGATCAGATCGGCGAAGCGCCCGTGCAGGCGTTTCGCCGCCTCCTTGTCGTGCGCGCCGACGACGAACCCGCGCGGCGCGAAGCCGCCGCTGTCGGCCTCGAGCGCGAGCACGGTTCGCGATAGCTCGCCCTGATGCTGCGCCGCGTACGCCTTGCCGCCGCGGACGCCGTTCTCCTCGTTCGTGAACGCGACGACGCGGATCGTGCGCCGCGGCACCAGGCCGAGCCGCTTCAGCGTCGCGACCGCGTGCATCATCATCACGACGCCCGCGCCGTCGTCGTGCGCGCCTTGCCCGACGTCCCACGAGTCGAGGTGGCCTCCGATCACGACGATCTCGTCGGGCTTGCTCGTGCCGCGCAGCTCGCCGATCACGTTCGCCGATTCGGCATCGGGCAGCTGCTGCGACTCGAGGTGCAAGTGCACGCGCACCGGCCCTTTCGCGGCCAGACGATCGATCAGCTCGGCATCCTCGACGGTGACCGCGGCCGCCGGGATCTTCGCGACCTTGTCGTCGTAGTCGACCGCGCCCGTGTGCGGCGTGCGCATCGCGTGCGCGGTGACCGAGCGCATCAGCACGCCGACCGCGCCGTACTTCGCGGCGCGCGACGGACCGCCGGTGCGATAACCGACGACGTCGCCGTAGCCCGAGCCCTTCTCGGCGCTGTACGGCGGCATCGGGGTGTCGTAGAGCACGATGGAGCCGGCGATCGCGTCGCGCTTGCTGTCGAGCTCCTTCCAGTCGTGAACGACGACGACCGGCGCGGTGATGCCGCCCTTCGGCGTCGCGACGGTGCCGCCGAGCCCGATCAGCACGAGCGGCCGCGCGATCGGCTCGACGATCGCCGCGTCCTCCGGGCCGCGCACCCAGTGCGGCACCATCACCTTCTCGGCGTGTGCGTCGAGCCCGTCGGCTTGCATGGTCGCGACCGCCCACGCGACGGCGTGTTCGAGCTCGGGTGAGCCCGACAGCCGATGACCGATGCGGTCGGTCAACTGCGCGAGCTTGTCGTACGCGCCGCGATCGGCGCGCGCCGCGGCGATGATCTTCGCGGCAGCCTCGCGGTAATGGTCCGCGATCGGCGCGGCGACGCCGCCCGGCACGAACGGGCGCGTGTCGTCGATCCACTTCACGGGTTTCGGTTCGGGATCGGCCGCGAACGGTGCGCACGCGGCGAGCAAGCACAGCCACGCGCGAATCATGGCGGCGACTCCGCGAGGTGCTCGGGCTCCACGGGCGCCGCCGGCGCCGCCGGTATCCCGCGCGCCGCCATCTCGACGAGCAACTCGACGACCGCGACGAGCCGCTCCGGGTTGCCCAGCTTGCCGAGCGCGAGATCCGACAGCGGCACCGGATGATCGAGCGGCGCGCCGCGCCCGGGATACACGCGGTAGCGCAGGCCTTCGCGATCCCAGTACGCGAGCCAGCCGTCGAGCGTGGCGACCGCGCGTGCGCGCAGTCCGTCGTCGAGCAGCTTGCCGAGCACGATCGCGTTGCCGCGCGCCTTGAAGCGCATGTCGAACGAGCCATCGCCGGTCTTGAACAGCGGCGCGGCCGGCGGGCCCGACGGGTTGAGGCCGAGATGGCGCGGCGGGATCGCCCACAGGCACACGGTCGCGCCGCGCACCTCGTCGATCTCGCGGCCGACCGTGACGTCGAGCGCGATCACGCTGCCTTCGATGCGATCGATGCGCGCGCGCACCGCCATGCCGTCCTTGTCGCCGATCACGAGCGACGACGCGAGCCCACCGTCGCCGCGCGTGGTCAGGCCGTGCACGTCGGTGAGGCTGCGCTTGAGCCCGGCGGTGAGCGCGGAGATGTACGCGGCCCACGCCGCGTCGCCGATCGGCGGCGTCTCGATCGCGATCGGCAGCGCCGCGAGCTCCTGCTCGCGCACGCGCCGTGCGGCGTCGGCGATCAGCGCGAGGCCGAGCAGGGGCAACAGATAATGATTCGGCCAGCGAAAGCCGTAGCCGCCGAGCACGACGAGCGCGATGCCGGCCCCGATCTGCCGTCGCGCTTCCGATGCCGCGAACGCGCACGATGCGAGCGTCCACGCGAGCGTCGCGATCGACAACAGATAAAGCGCGATCCGCGGATCGAGCCAGCCCTGATTTAGCTCGACGCCGATCGCGAGCGTCGCGGCCTTCGCGACGACCGCGTACCACTGGCGCGCCGCGATCGCGCCGACCGCGGCGATCGTCATCGCGATCACGACCGGACCCGGTCGCGTCACCGCGCGCGCGAACGGGCGCGGCGCGACCGTGTGCCTGTGGGCGATCCCGCCG
>DATJXL010000163.1:0-5964 GCA_035500135.1 Kofleriaceae bacterium | reverse complement strand
AACTTCCTCGTCACGATCCACAAGTTCCGCCCGCAGGGCATGGGCTGGTTCCAGCTGCCGCTCAACGTGTGGGCGATCTACGCCACCGCGATCATGCAGGTGCTCGCGACGCCGGTGCTCGGCATCACGGTGCTGCTGCTCACCGTCGAGCGATTCGCCCACATCGGCATCTTCGATCCGAACCTCGGCGGCGACCCGGTGCTGTTCCAGCACTTCTTCTGGTTCTACTCGCACCCCGCCGTCTACATCATGATCATCCCCGGCATGGGCGTGATCAACGAGCTGCTCTCGACCTATGCGCGCAAGCCGATCTTCGGCTACCGCTTCGTCGCGTACTCGTCGATCTCGCTCGCGCTGCTGTCGTTCCTGGTGTGGGGCCACCACATGTTCGTCTCGGGCCAGTCGCGGCTCGCCAACATGGTGTTCTCGGCGCTCACGTTCACGGTCGGCATCCCGTCGGCGATCAAGGTCTTCAACTGGGTCGCGACGCTGTACAAGGGCGACATCCGGTTCAAGACCGGCATGGTGTACGCGCTGTCGTTCTTGCTGCTGTTCACGATCGGCGGCTTGACCGGCCTGTTCCTCGGCATCCTGTCGGTCGACGTCCACCTGCACGACACGTACTTCGTGGTCGCGCACTTCCACTACGTGATGATGGGCTCGACCCTGGTCGCGTTCCTCGGCGCGCTCCATCACTGGTGGCCGAAGTTCACCGGCCGCATGTACAACGAGCGGATCGGCCAGATCTGCGGCCTCGGCGTGTTCTTCGGGTTCAACCTGACGTTCATGCCGCAGTTCGTGATGGGTGCGCGCGGCATGCCGCGCCGCTACTGGGACTACGATCCGCAGTACACGATCTTCCACCAGCTCTCGACGATCGGCGCGTTCATCCTCGGCTTCTCGATCTTCATCTCGATCGTGTCGCTGATGGCGTCGCTCTGGACCGGCAAGAAGGCGCACCGCAACCCGTGGGGCGGCAGCTCGCTCGAGTGGCAGGCGCCGACGCCGCCGCCGCTCTACAACTTCGAGAAGCCGCCGGTGCTGCACGAGCTCTACAACTACGACGATCTCGTCGAGGTCGGGCCCGATCGCTGGGAGCGCCAGACGCCGATCGAGGACGAGCCGGCGAAGGCCGACGCGATCGCGCGCATCAAGGGCGAAGCCGCCGAGCACACCGGCGGCGCGAGCGACGCCGAGAAGGCCGCCGCGCAGATCCACGCGAAGGCGGAAGAAGTCCGCGCCGACAAGGACATGACCGAGCCGTCGCGCGGCAAGCCGCTCGAGCCCGGCGAGCTCGCGAAGGACGAGGCCGATGCCGCGAAGGTCGCCGGTGCGGGCGAGGTGATGCCGGCCGCGGCCAAGGCCGAGGAAGCCGCCGCCGAGAAGCAGAAGGATGACAAGGACGAGGGCAAGAAATGAGCACCGCGCACGAAGCCCACGGAGCGGAGCACGACCTCGGTCATCACGGCTCGCCGTTCGTCCAGCACCACTACGACGACGCGCAGCACCAGTTCGACTCCGGCAAGCTCGGAATCTGGCTGTTCCTGGCGCAGGAGGTGCTGTTCTTCTCCGCGCTGTTCGTCCAGTACGTGCTGTATCGCGTGCACCACGGCGAGATCTACAGCTACGCGCACAAGTGGCTGCAGGTGAAGTTCGGCGCGATCAACACCGCCGTGCTGATCTTCTCGAGCCTCACCGCGGCCTGGGCGGTGCGATGCGCGCAGCGCAACGAGAAGCGCGGCCTGATCGCGTGCATCGCGCTCACGCTCGCGTGCGCGTGGACGTTCCTCGGCATCAAGTACGTCGAGTACAGCCACAAGGTGCACGAGCACATCCTGTTCGGCAGCTACTTCGACCCGTGCGTGAGCCCGGGCGGCGCCGAGCTCTTGACGAAGAACAACGAGTGCCCCGGCGCGAAGTCGACGATCGAGTACGACTACGGCAGCGAGAAGGCGAAGACCGGCTGCTTCGAGCAATCGAAGCTCGACATGAATCCGACCGAGCCCGGCGTGCAGGCGGATTGCGAGGTCTCCGAGATCACGCGCGAGAAGAAGGCCGGCGCGAAGGACGTCGAGTGGGTCGAGAAGGGCCGGCGCGCGATCACCGCGCGCTGCCCCGAGCCGCACATCGCCGAAGCAGACGCCCCCGAGGAGAAGGAGACGTTCCCGTGCTGGCGCACCGCGTACCAGCCGGCGGTGTGCCCGGATCTCACCGACGCCGAGGCGCGCTCGCACGGCACGGGCACGCGGCCCCAGGTCGGCATCCTCGTCGAGTACGGCGACTCCGCCGAGCGCGGCGAGGAGATCGCGATCGAGGCCAAGTGCAAGGCGCCGCCGGCGCCCGCCGCGCAGTCGATCGACGTGCTCGCGAGCGAGACCGGCGAGAAGAACCTGAAGCTCGGCCAGGGCGCGATCCATCCCGTGCATGTCGAGACCGCGGAGGAGGAGCACGCGCTCGAATCGATCGGGCCGCCCCCCGAGCACACGGGCATGTTCTTCACGATCTACTTCGCGATGACCGGCCTGCACGGTATCCACGTGCTGTTCGGCGTGTTCGTGTTCACGTGGCTCCTGATCCGCGCGGCCAAGGGCCAGTTCACGAAGGACTACTTCGGTCCGGTCGACTACGCGGCGCTGTACTGGCACATCGTCGACTTGATCTGGATCTTCCTGTTCCCGCTCCTCTACCTCATCCACTGAGGCCACCATGTCCGCCGATTCGCACGCACACGGTCACGACGACGACGAGCACGGGCTGGCGCACACCGCGACGGTCAAGGTGTTGCTCGCGACCGGCATCACGTTGCTGTTCCTCACGCTCGTCACGGTGCTCGCGACGAAGATCGACTTCGGCGCGAACATCAACCTCGCGATCGCGATGGTGATCGCGGTGACCAAGGCGACGCTCGTCGTCCTGTTCTTCATGCACTTGCGCTACGACCGCTTGTTTCACTCGGTCGTGTTCGTGAGCGCGCTGCTCGCGGCGTCGCTGTTCGTCGGGTTCACGCTGATGGATACCTCGCAGTACCAGCAGACGAACATCTGGAATCCATCGGTGCCGCCGGTCGCGCCGATCGGCCCGCGGCCGATCAACGGCTGACTCGCCGTAGGTGCTGCAGCCGGGGACGGTTCTGGGGCGCGTGCGCGTCGATCGCCTGATCGGCGCGGGCGGGATGGGGATCGTGTTCGAGGCCACGCACCTCGAGCTCGACCAGCGCGTCGCGATCAAGGTGCTGCGCGACGAGCTGGTGCAGAACGCGACCATCGTCGCGCGTTTCCTGCGCGAGGCGCGTGCGGTCGCGCGGCTGCGTACCGAGCACGTGTGCCGCGTGTTCGACGTCGGCCGCCAGAGCGACGGGTCGCCGTACATCGTGATGGAGCTGCTCGAGGGCAGCGACCTCGCGTCGGCGATCGCGCGCCAGCCGCTGCCGGCGATGCTCGCGATCGAGTACATCGTCCAGGCCTGCGTCGCGCTCGCCGAGGCGCACGCCGCGGGCATCATCCATCGCGATCTCAAGCCGAACAATCTGTTCGTCACGCGGCGGAGTGATGGCGGCGCGCTGATCAAGGTGCTCGATTTCGGGATCGCGAAGGCGGCGACCGCGACCGAGGCGAAGCTGACCGCGACCGCGTCGCAGATCGGCACGCCGGCGTTCATGTCCCCCGAGCAGATCCGCTCGGCGCGCGACGTCGACGCGCGCAGCGACATCTGGGCGCTCGGCGTGACGCTGTACCAGCTGATCTCGGGCCGGCTGCCGTTTCGCGCCGAGCGCCTCGCCGACGTCGCGATCCGCGTGACGACGACGCCGCCCGATCCGATCGACGTCGACCCCGCGCTGGGTGCCGTGCTCGCGCGCTGTCTCGACAAGGATCCCGAGCGGCGCTACCCGAACGTGGCCGCGCTGGTCGCCGAGCTCGCGCCGCTCGGCGGCGCCGGCGCGTTGCGGTTCGCGGCGCTGGTGACGGCCGCCTTCTCGGCAGGTGTGCCGACGCCGCTGACTCCGCCGCCGGTCGTCGATCGCGGTGCGGCGACGGCGGCGACCGGCATCGCGCCTGTCACGGAGCCTGCGCCCCGGCGCAAGCGCTGGTGGATCGCGCCGCTGGTCGTCGTGCTGGCGGCCGGTGGCGTGGTTGCAGGGTACGCGTTGCGCGGCAGTGACGCTCAGCAACCGCCGCAGCCGTCGCCGCAGCCGCCGCCATCGCCGCAGCCGTCGCCGCCGCCGTCGCCATCGCCGCCGCCGTCGCCGTCGCCGCAGCCGCCGCCGTCGTCGCCGCCGCCGTCGCCGCCGCCGCAGCCGTCGCCGCCGCCGGTCGACGCCGGGGTGCCTGTCGACGCGGCAGCGCGCGATCACGCGAAGCCGGGCAACGACATGCCCGCGCAGTACCGCCTCAACATCGAGCGCGCGATGCACGTGATGCAAGGCCTCGCGGAGTCGCCCGACCCCAAGCTGCGCGAGCAAGGCGCGCGCACCGTGGTCTCGGCCGCATGCTTCCTCGGCGACGCCGCGACCGCCAAGAAGTACTTCGGGCGGCTCGTCGACGAAAAAGATCGCAAGGCGGTGCGCGACAGCTGCGCCTCGCGCCACGTCCAGCTCGAACCGTGACCGTCGTCAATCGGCGAGCTGGTCTTCGATCGCCTCCGCGATCGCCGACGCGAGTTGCCCCTGCACGGCAGGGTCGGCGAGCTGGCGGCCTTCGATCGGGTGATCGATGAAGCCGACCTCGACGAGGATCGCGGGCATGGTCGCGCCGAGTAGCACGTGATCGACATCCTGGCGCACGCCGCGATCGCCGTCGGCGCCGCGGCGGTCGCGCAACGCGCTCTGCACGCGGCCGGCGAGCTCGGCGGATTCCCATTGGGCTGCGCCACGCTCGACGTCGTCGAGCACCAGCGCGATGTCAGCGTCGACGCCGGGGCGGGGCGTCGCGGGCTCGCCGCGCAGCGCGCGTGCGTCGACATCGACGCCGTGCGGCGGTAGCAGGTAGGTCTCGTAGCCGCGCTGCGTGCGCGTCGGCGACGCGTTCGCGTGGATGCTGACGAACAGATCCGCGTGCAGACCGTCCGCGACCTCGCTGCGCTGGCGCAGCGTGAGGGTGCGGTCGCCGTCGCGGGTAAGCGCGACGGCGATGCCATGATCGCGCAGCCGCGCAGCGACCTCGCGAGCGATCGCGAGCGTCAGCTGCTTCTCGTACAGCCCGGCGACCGCGCCGCGCGCGCCCGAGTTCGAGCCGCCGTGCCCGGGATCGAGCACGACCCGCGGCCGGGGCCCGGCGGACGCCGACGTCGCAGCGCACAGCGCCAGCAGTGAAAGCACCCACTTCCGCACGACAAAATTTTCGCGCGCCACGTACCCGTGGCCCATTTCTTTGGTCCCGCTTGACGCAAATGCGCCACAACGCTACGTTTTTTTGGTTGTCTCGCAGGTCGGTCACAGGGGGCTCGCTCCCCGTACGCGTGCTCCTCGTGGTGGCCTTCCTCGAGGTCGTCATCAATCGCGTCGCGATCGGCTCGCGCAGCGACCCCGGGCTCGCGTCGGCATGGCTCGTACCCGGCGAGGCACCGCCGACGTGGCACACGCTCCTCAGCTACGCCGCACTGTTCGCGTTCTACTTCGCGGGCACGCTCGCGGCGGTCTTGATCGGCGTGCGCTGTGTCGCCGGCCTGCGCGAGGCGCGCTCGATCCGCGATTTCGTCGCGAACATCGCGCTCGGCGCCGCCGCGCTCGTCGCCGCGGTGCCGCTCGTGATCGCGGCGCCGCCCGAGCTCAGCTTTCCGCTCGAGGTCGCGTTCGCGGCGGCGGTGATCGCGCTGGTCGCGAGCGGGTTCGCGAGCGATCGCGATCTCGGCGTACAACTCGGGCTCATCGTCGTTGCGATGCCGCTCGTCGTGCACACGGTCGACGTGCTCGGCGCGCGCTTCTTTTGGCCGGAGGGCGCGTTCGACGCGCCCGGCGTCACCGTCGCG
>DATJXL010000162.1:0-37285 GCA_035500135.1 Kofleriaceae bacterium | reverse complement strand
GATCACGAACGCATCTGCACCCGCGAGCGGCGAGCCCATCATCGCGAACGGAAGCCCGGGCAAGTGCGAGTCGCCCGACAGCCGCGCGAGCGCCCGCGTGACGACCGGGCCGACGACGGCATTCGCGCGCAGGCGCGCGAGGTCGAGCTCGACCACGACCTGCGCACCGTCGGGCAGGAGCGGCAGGATGCGATCGAACGCGGTCGCCGGCTTGGCCGGCGCGGCGACCGGCGCCGCCGGCTTCGCACCGCCGCCGCACGCGACGAGCGCGACCACGGCGAGACTACGCGAGCACCGCATTGAGCGCTTCGATCACGCGCGGCATGTCGGGATGCGACGCCACCGACACGCGCAGGTGGTTCGGCAGCCCCCACGCCGCCATCGGACGGACGATCACGCCGCGCCGCAGCAGCTGGTCGTAGAGCGGCTGCGACGGCCGTCCGCAGTCGATCAACACGAAGTTCGCGAGCGACGGCAGCACGCGCACGCCCGGGCCGCGCACCTCGGCGCGCAGGCGCTCGATGTTGGTGCGCGCGTGGCGCGCCGAGATCGCGACGTGATCGACGTCGTCGAGCGCGGCCTGCGCGCCGACCAGCGCGAGGCTCGACACGTGAAACGTGCGGCCGACGCGGCCGAGCAAGTCGAGCACGCCGCGATCGCCCACCGCGTAGCCGACGCGCAGCCCGGCGAGCCCGTAGATCTTCGAGAACGTGCGCAGCACGACGACGCGCCGGTTCTGGCGCGCCAGCGGCAAGCCCTCGGCGTGATCGACCTCGGGCCATTCCGCCGCGTACTCCGCGTACGCCTCGTCGACGACGAGCAGCGCGCGCGCCGGCAGCGCCTCGGCGATCCTCGCGAGCCCGGCGCGCGTCACGATCGATCCGGTCGGGTTGTTCGGCGTGCCGATGACGACCAGCTTCGTGCGCGGCGTGATCGCCGCGATCAACGCGTCGACATCGCAGGCGAGCTCCGGCGTGGTCGGCGCGGCGACGAACGCGCGGCCGGCGACCTGCGCCGACAGCCGATAGCTCAAGAAGCCGAAGCGGTGCGACAGCACCTCGTCGTCCGGCTCGCATGTCGCGAGCACGAGCTGATAGAGCAGATCGTTCGAGCCGTTGCCGAGCGCGATCTGCTCGATCGCGACGCCGAGCTTGCCGGCGATCGCGCGCCGCAGCGAGAACCCGCCGGCGTCGGGGTAGAGGTGCAGCTGCGGCAGCGCGGCCGGCAGCGCCGCGAGCGCCTTCGGCGACGGCCCCAGCGGGTTCTCGTTCGACGCGACCTTGATCGCGCCGGTGATCCCGAGCTCGCGCTCCAGCTCCTCGATCGGCTTTCCGGGCTGATAGACATCGAGCCCGCGCACGTGGGCCGGGGCGACAGCAGCGAGCCAGGTATCGGTCACGGCGCGCACCCTACCTCAAACCCGATGGATGTACCTAGCTTGCACAGTTCGCACAGGGGTTTCGCGAGTTTTCCGGAATGTCCGATCGCGTGGCAAGGTCTATATTGCGACCCACACATGCGACGTCCTCTGCCCTGGCTCGCCGCTCTGCTCGTGTTGCTCGTCCCCGCGATCGCGGGCGCCGACGATGGTTCGTTCGAGAGCTATCAAGCCCGCGGCTGGGGCTGGATGTTTCTCGCGTCCTTCGGCTTCGGGTTTCTGACGTCGCTCACGCCGTGCGTGTACCCGATGATTCCGATCACGCTCGGCATCTTTGGCGCGCGCGACGTCCCGCGCAAGCGCGCGATCGCGCTCGCCCTCGCCTACGTGTTCGGCATGGGCTTCACGTACGCCGCGCTCGGCGTGGTCGTGGCGCTGCTCGGTGTCGGCGCGAAGTTCGGCTCGCAGCTGTCGAGCCCGTACTTCGTGCTGCCGTTCGTCGCGATCTTCCTGGCGCTGGCGGCGTCGATGTTCGGCTTCTACGAGCTGAACCTGCCGTCGGGCGTGCAGGCCAAGCTGAACCAGATCGGCGGCAAGGGCTTCCGCGGCGCGTTCGCGATGGGCATGGTCGCGGGGCTGATCGCGGCGCCGTGCACGACCGGATTCCTCGCCGGCCTGCTGCTGTTCGTGTCGACGTCGGGCAGCGTGATCGGCGGCGGCGCGCTGCTGTTCACGTACGCGCTCGGCATGGGCGTCTTGTTCTTCGCGCTCGCCGCGTTCGCGCTGTCGATCCCGAAGAGCGGGCCGTGGATGGAGTACATCAAGAGCGTGTGCGGCGTCGGGCTCGTGCTCGCCGCGATCTATTACCTGCGGCCGCTCCTGCCGTGGATGCGCACGTTCGCCGATCCCGCGACGAGCTTCCTCTACGCGACGATCGCCGTGGCAGTCGTCGGCCTGGCGATGGGCGCGATCCACAAGTCGTTCCACGGCAGCCGCCTCGACAAGGCGCGCAAGGCGATCGGCCTCGTGCTCGTGATCGGCGGCGCGTTCGGCGCCTACGCGTGGAAGCTGACGCCGAAGCAGCGCCTGCCGTGGACGCACGACGAAGCCGCGGCGTTCGAGCGCGCGCGCGCCGAGCACAAGGGCGTGATGGTCGACTTCTCGGCGACGTGGTGCGGCCCGTGCGAGGAGATGGAGATGACGTTCGGCGACGACGACGTCTACACCGCGATCACCAGCAACTTCGTCCCGCTCAAGTTCGACGTCACGCACGAAACCGAGGACGACCTCGCGAAGAAGAGCCGCTACGGCGCCGACACGCTGCCCGCGGTCGTGTTCGTCGGCACCGACGGCACCGTGCTCGCGCGTCTCTCGAACATGACCGAGCCCGACGAGTTGCTCGAGTTGCTCGCGCCCGCGTCGCGTCACCTAGGCGCCCGCGCGTCGAACTAGGGGCTGTCCTGGGCTGTCCCTATTTGTCGGCGCGGTTGCGGACGCTCGAGGAGAACGCGTACGCCGCGCGCGGCTGCCCGCGAGGGGCGCCCGGACCCGCTCGGCCGACGGCGCTCCCGTCTTCGGTTCTCTGCTTCGCGTGCGGCCGGGCACGCTTCGCGTGTGCGCGCTGCGCGCGCACGGTCGCGTGTTTTGACAAGTGGCCTCGCGTCTCGTCGCGCGCCTGGCCTCGCTCTCCGTGCTGGCCCCATCGCGGGCGGCGCCGCGCGCGGCGGCGTGGTCGCGGACGCTACGAGAGCCAAAGCCAGATGCACGCGACGTGGATCAGGGCGAGGTAGCTCGCGCGAATGACCGCCTTGATTCCGCGCGTCTTCAGCTCGGCGCGGAACTCATTCGAGTCGTAGCCGGTGTCGCCGATCACGGCATCCCCGGCGTAGTCGAGCAGTTCAGGTGCCGCGATTAGTTCGTGACGCTCGCCGGGCGTCAGCGCGACGTGGAGCGGACGCCCTTTCGCGTCGACGATCGCGTGGATCTTGATCGAAAAACCTCCTCGAGAGCGTCCCAAAGCATTGCATTGGATCCCCTTTTCCGCCCGACGCATCTTGGTGTGCGCGGACGATGGTTCCGTCGACGATCGACGACGTGTCGTCGACGTCTATTCAGAGCATGCCTGTGCATGGGTAGTTTGGATCACGCCGACGATCGCAGCTCAACGGCGCCGATCAACGATCGCATAAGCGATCGAAATGATCGGCGTTTAAATGGGGACAGCCCCTAGCACACCTGATCAGATCCCGCGTCGAACTCGCGAGGTCGATGGTCTAACGAGCTGAACGTTCGCGTTCTAGCCAACGCGCGGCGCGCCTCTGCGAGGAGCCCTCCTCGGAGAGCGCAGCCGCGGCGCGGGGTCCCCGACCAGGACGGTCGTGCGTGCACGGCGGTTGTCGGCGCACGCGGATCCGACCGCGCTGCGAAGCAGTGTGTGTCGGGGGCGCGCCGCGGCGGAGCGGGTCCGAGGAGGGACTCCGAGCCATGGCGCCGCCGCGCGTCCCCGTGCGAGCAGTCGTTTTCGAGACGAGCTCGTGCTAGAGCAGCCGCAGATTCATGCGCAGCGCGACGAGGCCTTCGACCTCGTAGCCGCGATACTGGTTCGACGTGTTGTTCGCGCCGGCGCCGTTTCCGGACTTGAAGAAGAATCCGTACGATACCGGTACCTCGACGCCGAGATCGAACACGCTCGACAGATGCGTGCCGAACCCGAAGCGGCCTTCGAGCAGGAAGCCCTTGTCGCTGATCTGCGCGTTGTCGAGCGGCGGCGTGACCTGCTGGCCGGTGCCCAGGCCGTACCACAGGCCGCCTCCGAGCTCGACGTAGCCACCCTTGTGCTGCTTCTTCTGCTGATCGTCGCCGGTGTCGAACGTCGTGTGCACGCCCAGGCCGAACTGGGTCCAGGTCGTGAGCCGGCCCTCGGTGATCGTGTACTGGTGGTGCTGGATCCACGCGTCGAAGAACAGCAGCTCCGCGCCGACCTCGGCACCGTACGTGCCGTTCGGCGATTGCGCGAAGAATGCCGAGTCCTTTTGCCCCCCGCTGGTTTCCTGGCCGTACATGCCGCCGCCCTGGACCTCGCCGAACAGCTTGAAGAAGTCGGCCGACGCCGTAGCCGGCACGGCGAGCACGACCACGAGCGCCAGGAAGCGAATCATCGAGAGATTGTACTCGTAGCCGCGCGGCGCGCGTGATGTAGAGTGAAGCCGTGGTCCGCCGTTTCGTGATCTGCGTCGCTCTCGCCGGCGCGTGCAGCGATCACGGCGAGTCCGAGCTCGCGCGCATCCGCGATGCGGTGTGCGCGTGCAAGACGCCGAGCTGCGCCGACGACGCGCTCAAGGCCGTGCCGCAGCACGACATGCCGTCGAACCCGCGCACGCAGAAGCTCGCGCGCGAGATGCTCGACTGCGTCGCGCGGCTTCACGAGGAAGGCCAGCCGACGACCGATCCCGACGCGCCGTCGACGCAGGCCGATCGAAGATAGGATTTACCGCCAAGGCGCCAGTGACGAAGAGGCGCCACCAGAACAGGATCGGGCCCGATCGGGCGTCTTGGCGTCTTGGCGTCTTGGCGTCTGCCGGCGCCTTGGCGGTAATTCCTACTCTTCCTGCTTGCCCGCCTTGCCCAGCTCGGGCTCGATCGCCCAGTCGTCGCCGATCGGCTCGCTGCGCGAGGCGAGCTCGATGTCGGATGCCGCCTCGGGATCGATCGCGATGCGCGCGCCCGGGACGACGCCGGGCATGATCAGCGCCATCGCCTGCGTGATCACGACGTCGGCGTCGGACTCGCGACCGAAGAACGCCGTGTGCTCGTAGTAGCGACGCGCGTAACGCACGAGCACCGCGGTCGTCGCCGCGATCGGCACCGCGAGCACGACGCCGACGAAGCCGAGCAGCTTGCCGCCGGCGACCACCGCGAACAGCGCGCCGGTCTCCGACAGGCCGACGCGGTGACCGACGATCTTCGGCGTCAGCACGCCGGCTTCGAGCAGGTGCAGGAACAGGATCACGCCGGCGACCGCGCCGACCGTCTGCAGGCTGCCGCCGTCGGCGATCGTGACCAGCAGCGCGATCGTGGCGCCGACGAACGTGCCGACGAACGGGATCACGGTGAGCGCACCGACCAGGAGGCCGATCGGCAGCGAGAGCGGCATGCCGACGATCGTGAAGCCGATCGCGTACAGCATCGCGAGGATCGATGTCACGATCGCCTGACCGCGCACCCAGCCGGCGACGACGCCGTCGATCTCGCGCATGACCTCGCGCACCTCGTGGCGGCGGCGCGGCGGGATCGTGTGATCGATGCGGCTCACCAGGTGCGGCCAGTCGACGAGGAAGTAGAACGAGAACACCGGCACGAGCAGCATCTCGGCCATCACGCCGAGCAGATGGAAGATGCCGCCGACCGCGGCGGTCGCGAGCTCGCGCAGCGGGCCCGATGTCGCGACCTGCAGATGCTCGCTGGTCACTAACGTGCGCCAGTCCGATGGCAGCTCGGTACCGAAGTGCAGCTTGATCCAGGCGTCGAGGTTGTCGTACATGCGCGGCAGATCGACGAAGAACTGCGCGACCTGGTCGGCGACGATCGGTGCGAGAAATGCGATCGCGGTGATCCCGATCGCGAGGAAGCCGCCGAGCAGGAGCGCGGCGCCGAGCGTGCGGTTCGTGCCACGCGCGGCCATGCGATCGAGCACGGGATGGAGCAGGTACGCGATGCCGAGCGCGGCGAGGATCGGCGCGAGCACCGACGCGAGGAAGCTGACGGCGATCCAGCCGAGCACGACGAAGATCGCGATCAGCAGCCAGCGCAGCATGGCGATGACCTGCGTCGTCTGCGGGGGCGATGGCTCGGGGACGGACACCGCGAGCTGCTGTATCACGACTGGCGAGCTAAGGCAGGACCGGAGCCATGTCGAGCTGCAGCTTGCGGCGCTCGGCGCGATGGAGATCGAGCTCGACGTAGCGCGAGAAGTAATCGTCGTGGCGGAGCTCGAGCCGGTGATGCCCGGGCTCGACCGCGATGCCGCCGCGCACACCGCGCAGCGAGCCGACGAGCCGACCATCGACGAGCACCTGCGCCTCGCCGACGTTGCCGCGCACGTAGACGATCGCTTCGTCGCGCGGGATCGCGGTTGGCTCGGGCTTCGGCCCGCACGCCGCGAGCACGACGAGCACGAGCACGCGCGTCACGGCGTGCCCTCGAGCACGAGCTCGACGACGTTGCCGGCGACCTTCGCGGTCGCGTTCGTGTTCGCCGCCGGCGGCTTGCCGGCGAGATGCGCGACGGTCTCCTTCGATTCGCCGGTCGCGACGCCGATCACCCAGCCGCGCGGCGACAGCCGGCGCACGGTCGCGGCGTGGACGCCCTTGGCGCCCGCGAGAAACTTCTGCTCGGCCACGACGAGCGGCCACGGCGTCTTCGCGGGCAGCCGCACGAGCACGACGCCGTCGCTGGGGACCGGCTCGTCGTCGCCCTGGAACGTCCCGGCCTGGGCGAGCTTCCTCGGCGACGGCGGCAGCACGTCGGCGAGCGCCCCGGCGAGCGCGCGAGCGATCGCGTAGCCGCTGCCGTCGTCGGCGTCGTTGCTCGCCCGGGTCATGGCCGCCGCGGTCGCCTTGCCCTGGGCGACGACCTTGTCGCGATCGATCAGCCGGACGCGCGCGGTGACGAGCGCGACCTGACCCGGCTGGCCGCGCGCGGGCGTCGGCGCGCCGACCGAGACGCCGGCGACCAGCGCCAGGTCTGCGCCGGCCGTCGCGGCGGCCGTGATCGCCTCCTCGTCGGTCAGCGGCAGGTCGCCGTCGTGCGCGGCCGGGCCGCCGCTCGCGGCGCGGCGAACGGCGTACCCCGCAGCACGCAGCGCGGTGGTCAGCTCGGGCACGCCGGCGAGCTTCGGATCGGCGGCGTCGCCGAAGTCGGCGCGGCTGCCGTGGGGCGACGCGACGCGCTCGAAGATCACGATCGTGCGCGCGCCGCTCGCGGCTGGCTCGGCGTCGGTCGCCCCGGGCTCGACCACCGCGACGTGCAAGAGCGCGAGCCGCGCGCGCAGCTTGTCGCGATCGACGCGCACGCTGACCGTGAGCTGGCGGCGGTCGTCGTTCACCTCGTCGCGCTTGACCGAGTACGACGCGACCCACAGCCGCGCGTGACCGATGATCTCGCGATCGAGCTCGCCCTTGTGCGCGGTGCGCGCGTCGCCGGGGACGAGATCCGCGAGCGCGGCCTCGATCGCGTGCGCGAACGCGTCGTCGAGCGCGGCCGTGCGCGCGTCGTCGCCGGCCGCCGCGGCGTCGCCGTCGGCTTCGTACGCGACGACGTCGTCGGCGCGTGCCGGCAGCGCGAAGGCGAGGATCACGACGATCGAGACACCGCGAATCACGGCCGGTAGCGTACCGCAGGTCGAGCCCATCTCAAGAACGGTCCCGGCTGCGACCATCGCGCCGCGGCTCGCATCGCTGCCGCCCGTTCTCGAGTGCGCTCACTTGCGGTACACGATGTACAACGCACCCGGATCGACGGTCATTCCCGTGCTCCAGGCGACGTGGGGGGCGTCCTTGGCGAACGCCGGGATCGCGTCGGTCCAGATCGTGGCGGCGGCGAGCGCACCGACCGCGGGTGCTCCGGTGGCGCCATCGACGATCACGACCGCCGGGCCGGAGTCGCCGGCATCGGGCAAGACGCGCGGCCCCGCGATCGCCTGGCGCACGGCCTCGATCGGCACGGCCATCGTCACGTGCCACGCGCCATCGGTCTCGGGGTCGGCGGCGATCACGTACGCCGCCGCCAGCGCCTTGTCGGCCGCTGGCTCACCGAGTCTGCCGCCGTTCGCGACGGGTAGCGCGAGCACCGCCGCGCGCAGCTTGGCCTTCGCGGCGTCCTCGGCCGGCCGCCGCCCGGTCCCACGCGCGACCGCCGGGCTGGGCGCGTGCCGATCCGCGAGGCTCGTCGCATCCGCGGTCACGAGCCCGCGGGCCCAATCCACTTTCGCGTCCGCGTACGCGACCGTCCCCCAGGCGAGGATCAGGGCTCCGACCTGACGCCCGAAGCCTGAAGCCCGAGGCGTCCTGCTCACTCCCATTCGATCGTGCCCGGCGGCTTGCTCGTGATGTCGTAGACGACGCGGTTGATGCCGCGGACCTCGTTGATCACGCGCGAGCTGATGCGGCCGAGCACGTCGTAAGGGAGCTGGACCCAGTCGGCGGTCATGCCGTCGCGCGAGTGGACCGCGCGCACCGCGAGCGCCTCTTCGTAGGTGCGGGCGTCGCCCATCACGCCCACCGACTTGACGGGGAGCAGCACGCCGAACGACTGCCAGATCGACTCGTACAGCCCGGCCGCGCGGATCTCCTCCTCGACGATCGCGTCGGCCGCGCGCAGCACGTCGAGCCGCCCGCGCGTCAGCGGGCCGAGACAGCGCACGGCGAGGCCCGGGCCGGGGAACGGCTGGCGCCACACCATGTGGCGCGGCAGGCCGAGCTCGAGGCCGAGCTGGCGCACCTCGTCCTTGAACAGCTCGCGCAGCGGCTCGACCAGCTTCAGGTGCATGCGCTCGGGCAAGCCGCCGACGTTGTGATGGCTCTTGATCGTGTGGCTCGGCCCCTTCGCCGACACGCTCTCGATCACGTCGGGATAGAGCGTGCCCTGCGCGAGGAACCGCGCGTTCGCGATCTGCTTGGCCTGCTCCTCGAATACCGCGATGAACTCGTAGCCGATGATCTTGCGCTTGTGCTCGGGGTCGGTGACGTCGGCCAGCTTGCCGAGGAAGCGCGCCTCGGCGTCGATCACGCGCAGGTCGACCTTGAAGTGATCGCGGAACACGACCGCGACCTGATCGCGCTCGCCGCGGCGCAGCAGGCCGTTGTCGACGAAGATGCACGTCAGCCGATCGCCGATCGCGCGGTGGATCAGCGCCGCCGCGACGCTCGAGTCGACGCCGCCCGACAGCCCGCACACGACGCGTCCGTCGCTCTCGACCTGCGCGCGGATCCGCGCGACCGCCTCGTCGACGAACGACGCCATCGACCAGTCAGCGGCCGCGCCGCACACGCCGAACAAGAAGTTGCCGAGCAGCTCCGCGCCGCGCGGCGTGTGCACGACCTCGGGGTGGAACTGCACGCAGTGGATGCGGCGCTGCGCGTTCGCGAAGCCGCTCATCGCGCAGTTGTCGCTCTCCGCGGTGTGCACGAACCCGGGCGGCAGCGCGTCGACGTGATCGCCGTGCGACGCCCACACCGCCAGCTCCTCGCCGATCTGCACGCTGCGAAACACGCCCTCGCTCGCCTTCACGCGCACGGTCGCGCGCCCGAACTCGCGCTTGTCGGCCGGCCGCACGACGCCGCCGAGCAGCTTCGCGGTCAGCTGCGCGCCGTAGCAGATGCCGAGCACCGGCACGCCGAGCTCGAACAGGCCGGCCGGCACGGTCGGCGCGCCGGCCTCGTAGACCGAGCTCGGCCCGCCGCTGAGCACGATGCCGATCGGCTTCATCGCGCGGATGCGCTCGAGATCGACGTTGAACGGATGGATCTCGCAGTACACCGCCTGCTCGCGGATCCGCCGCGCGATCAGCTGCGTGTACTGCGAGCCGAAATCCAAGACGAGAACGAGCTGGTGCGCCATCAGAGCATGCTCCGCGATCCAGCATCGAGCGAGACCGAGCGATGCGAGCCGGATCTGGACGCACGCCCGAAGCGCAGCGAGGAGCGTAGTGGACCTACGCGACGAACGAGCATCGGACGTACGGCCAGAGGCGGCCGCAGGGCGATGGTCACAGCCGATGATGGGTCGCGGAGCATGCTCTTACTCCACGCGGTAGTTGGGAGCTTCCTTCGTGATGATCACGTCGTGGACGTGGCTCTCGCGCAGGCCGCTCGACGAGATCTTCACGAACTTCGCCTTCTCGTGCAGCTCGGCGATCGTCGCGCAGCCGAGATAGCCCATCGACGCGCGCAGCCCGCCGACGAGCTGGTAGATCGACTCGCGCAGCGGGCCCTTGTACGGCACGCGGCCCTCGATGCCCTCGGGCACGAGCTTCTGCGGCGCCTCGACGTCGCCCTGGAAGTAGCGGTCCTTCGAGCCTTCCTTCATCGCGCCGATCGAGCCCATGCCGCGATACAACTTATACGAACGGCCCTGATACAGGATGATCTCGCCGGGCGCCTCGTCGGTGCCCGCGAACAGAGAGCCGATCATCACCGTGTTCGCGCCGGCGGCGAGCGCCTTCGCGACGTCGCCCGAGTACTTGATGCCGCCGTCCGCGATGATCGCGACGTGGCTGCCCTTCGCGGCGGAGACCGCGTCGGCGATCGCCGTCAGCTGCGGCACGCCGACGCCGGCGACGATGCGCGTCGTGCAGATCGAACCCGGCCCGACGCCGACCTTCACCGCGTCGACACCGGCGTCGATCAGCGCGCGGGTCGCAGCCGCGGTCGCGACGTTGCCGGCGACCAGCTGCAGCTTCGGGAACTTCTTGCGCGTCTGCCGCACGGCGTCGATCACGCCGGCCGAGTGGCCGTGTGCGGTGTCGATGCAGATGACGTCGCAACCGGCCGCGAGCAGCGCCTCGATGCGCGCCTCGCGGTCGCCGCCGACGCCGACCGCCGCGCCGACGCGCAACCGGCCGAGGTCGTCGGTCGCCGCGGTCGGGTGCATCTCGGCCTGCTCGATGTCGCGGATCGTGATCAGGCCCTTGAGCTTGCCGGCGCCGTCGACGACGAGCAGCTTCTCGATGCGGTGCGCGTGCAGCTTCTCCTTCGCCTCGTCGATCGAGACGCCGTCCTTCACCGTCACCAGGTTCTTCGTCATCACCTCGCCGACCGGCAGCGTCAGCCGCTTCTCGAACCGCACGTCGCGGTTGGTGAGGATGCCGACCGGCCGCTTCTCGGCATCGACCACCGGCAAGCCGCTGATCCGCGCTTGCCGCATGATCGCGAGCGCATCTTCGAGCGTGCGCGAGGGAGCGATCGTCAGCGGATCGACGACGATGCCCGACTGCGCCTTCTTCACGCGCGTGACCTCGCGCGCCTGCTCCTCGATCGTCAGGTTCTTGTGGATGAAGCCGACGCCGCCTTCGCGCGCCATGCGGATCGCGGTCTGCGCTTCGGTGACGGTGTCCATCGCCGAGCTGACGAGCGGCATCCTGAGCGGGATCGCCGGGGTCAGCCGCGTCGCGACGTCGACGTCGCGCGGGATGATCTCGCTGAATGCCGGGACCAGCAGGACGTCGTCGAAGGTGAGCGCCTCGCGAATCGTCTCGTCAAACATGGCGCACCCTACTAGAGGGGTCTGATCGTGGCAATCACGGGCTCGTCGACGACTGGGAAGCTCACCCCCACCTACGGGGTCACGACCCCCGGTGCGAATTGCACCAAATGCGCAGGATCAGAGAAGTAACGGTGGCATGATCGTTGATGTAATCGCGCCTAAAGGTGAACCATGCGACACGGCTGGCTGGTCTCGGGGATGTTGATCGCGTGCGCCGGTAAGGCGCCGCCGAGCACGAACAACCCCGATGCGCCGGGCGCCAGCGACGGCGGCACCGACGGTGGGAGCTCGACGTCGGCCGCCGTCAGCGGCAAGACGCTCGACTACAACGCGTTCTACCTCGGCACGTCCGACGCGCTGTCCGCCACGTCGATCTCGACCGACGGCATCGCGCCGGTCGTGAACGACGCCAGCGGCTCGGACGCGTCGTACTCGATCGACGTGCCGGTCGGCAGCTCGCTGTACTTCATGACGTCGCGTGCGAACTACCGCACGACGCGCAACGTGCCGGTCACGGTGGCGGCGATGCCGGTGATGCAGGACCAGCTCGTGGTCTCCGAGGACTACATCACCTCGCAATACAACCTGTTGACGCCCCCGAAGACGCCGGTCGGCGGGACCGGCTATCTCGCGGCGTTGCTCGAGAAGCCCGACGGCACCGCGCTCACGGGCGTCACGCTCGCGAGCGTCGTCTTGCAGACCACCGCAACGCCGCCGACGACCGTGACGGTGACCGGCCCGTACTTCGTCGGCTCCAACAACGAGATCGATCAGAACCTCACGGTCTCCACGGCCGAGACCGTCGGCACGATGACGACCGCACAGGTCGCGATGATGGACATCCCGCCCGGCACGTACACGCTATCGGTCACGTACACGAACGGCATGGGCCAGAGCGTGACCAACACGACGACCGTGATCATCGCGGCTGATGCGGCGACGCTCGCGGTGTCGAAGGGCCAGAACGCCCTGACGATCACGACTCCGAGCTTCGCGACCGACATCTATCCGAAGCTGCAGTCGGCCGGCAACGGCGGCCTCGGCTGCGCCAACTGCCACACCGCGGGCGGCCCGGGCGAGGTCTTGAAGTACGACGATCCCGAGGCGACCGTGTACGCGAACATCATGGCCGCGAACGTGGTCAACACGACGACGCCGGCGAGCTCGCTGATCCTCGTCAATCCGCTGTACCCGCCGAGCAACGGTCACCCGAACGCGTCGTTCCTCGACGTCACCGATCCGAACTACGAGCTGTTCCTGGCCTGGATCACGCAGGGCGCGAAGCCGTAGGGCGTGCACGTCGCGATCTTCGGCGCCGGTGCGATCGGCTGCTGGGTCGGCGGTCGCCTCGCCGCGGCCGGCACGCGCGTCACGTTGATCGGGCGGTCGCGCGTGCTCGACGAGCTCGCCGGCGGGCTGCGCGTCGTCGAGCTCGACGATCGCGTGATCGAGAGCCGGCCCGAGCTCGCGACCGAACCGGCGCCCGCGCGCGACGCCGATTTCGTGCTCGTGACCGTGAAGTCGGGCGCGACCGCCGAGGCCGCGCGCGCGCTCGCAGACGTCCGCGGGCTCGTGATCAGCGTGCAGAACGGCGTGCGCAACCCGAGCGTGCTGCGCGAGACGCTGCCGGCCGAGCGCGTGCTCGCCGGGATGATCGAGTTCAACGTCGTGAAGTCCGCGCCCGGCACCTATCGGCGCACGACGAGCGGCCGGCTGATGATCGAGCGCGCCGTGGCTGCCGAGCCGCTCGCCGACGCGAGCAACGCCGCCGGGCTGCCGTGCGAGCTGCGCGCGGACATCGTCGCGGTGCAGTGGGCCAAGCTCGTGCTCAACCTCAACAACGCGATCAACGCGCTGTCGAACGTGCCGCTCGTCGACGAGCTCGCGAACCGCGACTTCCGGCGCTGCTTCGCGGCCGCGCAGCGCGAGGCGATCGCCGTGCTCGCCGCGGCCGGCCAGCCGATCGCGAAGCTGTCGCCGCTGCCGCCGACATGGCTGCCGAAGATCCTCGGCGCGCCCGACTGGCTGTTCCACGCCATCGCGAAGCGGTTCGTGGCGGTCGATCCGCGCGCGCGGTCGTCGATGTGGGACGACTTCGAGGCGAAGCGACCGACCGAGATCGACTACTTGCAAGGCGAGATCGTGGCGCTGGCCGCACGCGTCGGGCGAGCGGCGCCGGTGAACGCGGCGCTCGTCGGGCTCGTGCGCGCGGCCGAGGCCGGCGGCCGGCGCGACTATCGCGGGCACGAGCTCTACGAGCTGCTACGATCGAACGCATGAGCTGGCTCGTGATCCTGGGCTTCGTGCTGCCGTCGTTCGGGCCGCGCACGATCGTGACGTCGACGTCGATCGAGATCTTGGCGCCGCTCCGGTTCGCGCCGGGCTCGACGCGCCTGCCCGCCGGCGCCGACAAGACCCTCGCCGCGATCGCCGCGACGCTCGACGCCAACCCGAGCCTGCTCGCGATCGCCGTCGAGGCCGAGGTCACGCCGGCCGACGGCGATGCGTTCGCGCGCGAGCTCGTCGGCCTCCGCCGCGCGAACGCGGTGCGCGATCGGCTCGTCGCGCTCGGCGTGTCGCCGTCGCGGCTGGTCGCCGAGGTCGCCGCCGGCGAGCATCGCGCGATCGAGTTCGTCGTGCTCGACCGCGCCGATTAGAAGTGGCTGACGACGACCGCGCCGCCGCCGCCGGGCGCGACCATCGGCGTGACGCGCACGCTGTCGGGGAGCGGGTTGTCGAAGTAGTACAGGCCCACGCCGATCGCGAACGCCGCGAGCGCGCCGCCGGCAAGCCACGACGTCGCGACGCCGAAGTCGCCGCTGCGCGATCGTTCGCGCGAATAGTCGTCGAGCACGGCCGACGGTGCATTGCCGCGATCGATCGTGTCGCGCGCCGCGATCGCCTGGTGCTGGTAGTACAGGTCGCCGGCCGCGGCGCCGAGCGCGAGCACGCCGAGCACGGCGCCGCCGCCGATCACGTACGGCACGGCGCGGCGCTGGCGGGTCGCCACGAGCGGCTCGGCGACGACCACGTCCTCGCCGTTGCCGACGGTGAGCTCGCGCGCGACCGGCACGCGGCCGCGATGCAGGATGATCACGACGTGCTTGCCGGCGGGAAGCGCGACCGCCGCGATCGGCGCCGCGCCCTCGGGCCGGCCGTCGATGTTGACGCTCGCCGCATCCTCGGTGTTCACCGTCACGCGCGCGGGCTTCGCGACGAGCGGGATCTCGATCATCGATGCCGTGCCTTGCACGATGTCCTCGTCGCGATCGACCGGTTGATAGCCGGAGGCCTCGACGTGAATCGCGTGTCGGCCCGGCGGCACGTTGATCGGCCGGTACGGCTGCACGCGCTTGCCGTCGAGCGTGACGACCAGCGCGAGCGCGGCGTGCGCGCCGCTGTCCTCGATCTCGTGCACGCCGCTGCGCGCGCCCGGCACGATCACGCTGATGCCGAGCTGGGTGTGCTCGGCCGCGAGCGCCGGGCTCACCTTCGCGCCGGCGCGGATCAGCTTCTCGAGCTCGCGCTGCATGTCGCCGAGCGCGTCGGCCGCATCGGCGACACGTCCGCCGGTCTTCACGGCGTCGAGGTACACGCGATAGAGCTCGACCGCGCGCTTGACGTACTCGACCTTGGGATCGACGCGAAATTCGCGGCGATACGCCTGCGCCGCCGAGAACGCGATCTCGGGCAGCGGCAGCTCGCCGTACGCGCGATCGAAGTCCTCGGCGGCCGCCTCGAAGCTCTGATCCTTGTACGCCTGCTCGCCGGCGTGAAAGTAACGCTCGGCCGCGGCGCGATGGTCCGCCGCGTCGTCGGCGCGCGCGCCGGTCGCCGCCGCGATCACCGCGAGCACGAGCCACGCGCGGCTCATGGCGCGACCTGCCGCGACGTCAGCTGCGGGTAGACCTGCATCACGCGCACGCCGCTGCCGACCGTGGTCGTCACGACGAGGTCGTCGACCGCGTCACCGGTGACGTCGCCGACCGCGACCGCGAGCGGCGTGAACGGCAGCGGCTGCGCGAGCAACGGGGCGACGCCGTAGCCGGTCGCGTCGTGCGTGAGCCGGTACAGCGCGTTGCCGCACTCGAGCACGACCGCGGTCGCGCCCGACGGATCGACGCGGCCGAGCGTCACGCCGCCGCACTTGCCGTCGATGGTCGTGCCGGCGAGCACGTCGGTGCACACGAGCGATGCGCCGGTCTGGCAGCTGTCGAGCCGGCAGCTCACGATCTGCGCGCCGGAATCGGTCGACGATGCGACGACCAGCTCGAGCGCGCCATCGCCATCGGTATCGGCGAACACCGGCGGCGTCGTGATCGTCGCGCCGACGGGCGTCGGGCCCGACGTCGACGCGGGCGTGGGAATGCACCACTTCGCCGACTGCATGCCGCAGCACTGCGGATCGAACACCGTCGACACCCCGTCGGCGGGATCGATCACCACGACCACGCTCGTCGCCGGTCCGCACGTCTGCTCGTTGTTCGCCGCCGTGCCGCACTCCCACACGACCGAGCGCGCCTGGTCGAAGCACAGCGGATCGCCCGACGTGCAATCGTTCACGCCCTCGAGTTGGATGCGCCGGCCCTTGCCGGCGAACTCGACCGTGCCGTTCGCGTCCTGCGCGAACAACGTGTAGGGGTACGGAAACGTCATCGGATCGTCGTCGAGCGTGACCATGTCGATCGCGGACGGCGAGGTGATGTGGCCGGCCGCGACCGTCGCGAATACCGACGCGTGCTTGAGCTGCGGATCGAGGAACGGCAGCAGCGCGCGCTGCGGCGCGCCGTACAGCACCTCGATCGTGGTGTTCGTGTCACCGGGCCGCTGGTCGAGCACCGCGAGGTCGCGCACGAGGTTGGTCGGATCGTAGGAGTCGGTCAGGTCGACGGGCACGTCGCTGACCAGCTGGTAGAACTCGCCGACCGCGACCGGCGGCAGCGGCTGGTCGGGCGTGCCGTAGATCGCGCTCATGCGGTCGCCGTAGACGAGGCGCTCGATGAACAGCAGATCGTCGGCGCGGTTGCCGTCGAAGTCGCCGACGACCAGATGCGCGGGCGCGACGTCGGTGCCGATGCGCAGCCGCAAGAACGTGTCCTGCTCGCGCATCAGCATGTCGAAGTTCGGGCCCGTCGAGCTCGCGGTCACGGCGTCGAGCTGGCCGTCGCCGTTGAAGTCGCCGGCGCGCACCATGTCGATCGGGCGATCCGAGCTGTACAGCTGCTTGTAGCCCGCGCCGACCGCCCAGATCGCGTCGCTCGTGACCAGCGCGTCGGTCGCGTAGCCGCCCGGGACGCCCGGCACGAGCGGCACGCTGCCGACGAGCAACGCGTCGGCGGGCTCGGTCGGCGCGGCCATCGCCAGCGACGTCGCGGGAAACACGCAGTTGCCCGAGCCGTCGCGCGTGCTGTCGTACTGCTGCATCGCGGCGAGCCCGGCGTTCGCGGTGACGAGCGACGGGCAGTGATCGCCGGTGAAGTCGGCGAACGCCGCCGAATCCTGCGCGGCGATCGACGCCGCGGCGACGCCGGTGATCGTGCCGCCGACGTTCGCGATCGAGAACGCGCACAGCTTCGGCGTCCCGCCCGCGTTCGCGACGAACGCCGCGGTCACCGCCGCGATGTTTCCCGTCGACGCGTCGTAGACGAGCAGCTTCGACGCGTCGAACGAGCCGGCGTCGAAGTCGCCCTCGCACAGGTCGAGCAGCTGGACGTGCTGGAGCGAGGCGTCGACCGTGCCGAGGACGAGCGTGCCGTTGCCGGTCGGCGGCGTCGCGGCGATCACGCCGAGGTGCGTCGTGTCGAGCGGGATCAGCGCGACCGGCTTGAACAGCGACTCGATGACGGTGATGTCGATGCCGAACGGGTACGGCGCGAGCGCGTGGTTCGGCGACGCGAACGCGACGATGCCGTCGTGCGTGGGCAGCACGAGATCGAGCGAGCCATCGCCGTCGATGTCGACGATCGATTCGAACCCGGTCCCGTCGGGCGTCACCGTCGCGGCCGAGCCGTCGAGCCGCGCCGAGGTGTCGCCGAAGCGCGTGACGAGCGACGTCGAGCCCAGGCCGACCGCGTCGCCGATGCCGTCGCGATCGATGTCGGTGACGTACATGCGATCGACGTCGAACGGCTGCTGCGTGCTCTGCGTCGGCTGGAACTGGCCGCCGGGCGCGTGGCAGACGTGGTCGACGCCACAGCGGTACGCGCTCGGATCGCGCACGGCCGGGAGCGCGAGACAGTCGGCGTCGGTCGTGCACGTCCAGCCGCACGCGACGCAGCGCGGGTCGGACGTATCGTCGCAGTCCTCGCCCGCCTCGAGCACGTTGTTGCCGCACTGCTGCGCGGGAATCGCCGCGAGATCGGCGCAGCCCGCGAGCGCGACGACTAGGGCGACGGCGCGCATCGCCCGATCATACTCCGTTCACGGACAGGTATGGCCGAGGTACGCGGTCACCGCCGCGCCCGACTGGTTGGCCGCGACGATGTCGACGCGGCCATCGTGGTCGAGATCGCCCGTGGACAGCTGGTTCTGGCCCAGGTACGACGCGGTCGCGAGCGGCACGCCGGTCGAGAACGCGCCGGTCGCCGACCCGTGCAGCACGTAGATCGCGCCGTTGATGGCGCCGCCGGCTAGATCCAGGTAGCCGTCGCCGTCGAAGTCCCCGGCGACGAGCGCTTCCATCCCGACGTCATTCGTTCCGTAGGTGGTGGCAGCGCCGAACGTGCCGGTGCCGTTACCGGAGTAGACGTAGAACGAGCCGCCAGCCTCGTCGACCGCGGCGATGTCGAGGTAGCCGTCGCGGTTGAAGTCGCCGAGCGCGATGCCGTACGCGGACTGCGGGCCGCTGTAGCCGACCGCCGCCTTGAACGTGCCATCGCCGTTGCCGAGCAACACGCTGATCATGTCGCCCGCGGTCACCGTCGACGTGACGAGATCGAGGATACCGTCGTTGTTGAGATCGCCGGTCGCGACCGCGCTGCTGATGAACACGCTCGCGCCGGTCGCGTACGCGCTGGCGGTCGCGAAGTTGCCGTGGCCGTCGTTCAGCAGCACCACGACGCCGCTCGTCGTGGCGCCCTGGATCACCACGTCGTAGCTCGTCACCGCGACGTCGGGGTGATGATCGCCGTTGAAGTCGCCCACGACCAGGCCCTGCGCGCCCCCGACGCCGTACACGGTTTCGGTCCCGAGCGAGCCGCCGCCCTTGTTGAGCAGCACGCCGACGCCGGACGACGAGTTCGTGACGACGACGTCGAGCTTGCCATCACCGTCCACATCGACGAGCTTGACCGCGTACGCGTTGCTGCCGATCGTGTACGTCGTCGGCGTCTTGAACGTGCCGTTGCCGTTGCCGAGCGCGACCGTCAGGCCGCCCGAGAGGTTCGCGGCGACGACGTCGGCCTTGCCGTCGCCATCGAGATCTCCGATCGCGCTGCCCTCCGGGTTCGAGCCCACGGGGATGGATGTCGACGCGACCGTGATGCCGGTGCAGCCGAACGCGATGCCCGCGGTGAGCGTGAGCCCGCCGTTCGTCGCGCTCACGGTCTCGCTCTGCGCCGCGGTGGCGGTCACGAGCGCGTAGAACGTACCGTTGAAGTTGTACGTCTGGTGGAACGTGGTGGCCGTGCCGCTCGCGGCCAGCGCGATCGACGTGGACGTGATCGGATTACCGTAGGCGTCGACGAACTTCATCGCGAGCAAGATCGCGGACACGCCATCGGGTGTCGCGGTGTTCGGAACCGCCGCGAGCGACGAGGTCGCCGCCGAGGCCGGGCCCGCCACGATCTGGGCATAACCGGTCGCGGTCGCCAGCCCGGTGGCCGCCGCGTAGACGTAGATGTACTGCACGGTCGTCGAGCCGACGTACACGGTGCACGTACCCGCGGAGGTCGTCGTGCACGAGCTCGCGCTCAGCGAGGCATTGGTCCCGCTCGCGGTGATCGCGATCGCGACTCCGGCGATCGGGTTGCCGTGCGCATCGGTGACGTGCGGCGTGATCGCCACGTTCGGCGTGTTGCTCGCGCCGCCGCTCGTGCTGCTCGGCGTGAACACGAGCGAGGTCGCCGGACCGGCGACGAACTGCAGCTGGGCGCTCGCGCGCGCGGCGCCGATCGACGCGGTCACCGCCTTCGGCTCGGCCTTGGTCGACTGCAGCGTCGCGGTGCACGTACCATCGCTGGCGGTCGTGCACGAGGTCGGCGTCAACGTGCCGACGCCGGTGGTGAGCGCGAGCGACACCGCCTGCGCGACGACGGGGTTGCCGTGCGCGTCGGTCACCGCGGTGACGAGCACGCTCGACGACACGCCATCGGCGGTGACCGTGCTCGGCGTCGCGGTCAGGGTCGCGACGCTGGGCGGGCCGGAGACGAACACCACGCCCGCGGTCAGGCTCGCGCCGTTACAGGTCGCGGTCACGGTCTTCGCCTCGGCCCTGGTCGAGGCGAGCGTCGCGACGATCCGGCCATTGCCGTCGGTCGTGCCGGACGCCGGCGTCAGCGTGTTCGCGAAGCCATCGACCGCGAGCGCGACCGGCTGATCGATGACCGGGTTGCCGAGCGCGTCGTAGAACGTCGCGGTCAGGACGATCGCGGTCGCGCCGTCGGCCGGCGCGCTCGTGTGATCGGCGACGAGCGACGACCCGTCCGTGCTCGGCGCGCCGGCGATGAACGCGACCGCGGTCGAGATCTCGATCGCCCCGATCTCGGCGTACACCATCTTGGTCTCTTCGTGCGTCGAGCGCAGCATCGCGGTGAACGAGCCGGTCGCGTCGGTCGTGCCGCTCGCGGGCGACAGGCTGTTCGCACTGCCGGTGAGCTCGAGCGAGACGCTCTGGTTCGCGACCACGTTGCCGTGCGCGTCGGCGACGACGACCGAGATGATCGCCGGCGACGTGCCGTCGGCGGTGACCGACGTCGGGCTCGCGGAGATCTGCGAGTGCGCGGCATCGGGCGCGCCGGCCACGAAACCGACCACGGTGGATGTACTCGCGTCTCCGGCCGTGGCCGTCACGATCTTGAGCTCGGCGTGGGTCGACGCGAGCGTCGCGCTGACCACGCCGTTCGCATCGCTGAGCCCCGCCGCGGCCGACAGCGTGTCGTCGAGCCCGGTCGCGTTCAGCGCGACGAGCTGCCCCGACACCGGCGTGCTGCCGCGGAGCACCGTCGCGGTCAGCGTGATCGCGGACGTGCCGTCGGCGGTCGCGGTGTCCGCGCTGGCGACGAGCGTCACGACGAGCGGGCCCTGCGGCGCCGTCGGCGCGTCGGGCATGCCCGCGTCCTCGGCGCCGGGCTGGTACTCCTTGCTCGGCGTCGAGCACGCGACGAGCGCCGCGAGCAGACAAACCCGTGGCGCAGAGCGAGCATGGCAAGCGCGCATCGTTCCCTCCGACCGGGTATACGGCGGTGCGTGCGGGTCGGTTCACCCGACTCGCGTCAGGCCGCCCACAACATCACCGCGAACGTCGAGATGACCGAAACCACGAGCAGCGCGTCGAGAAACCGCCCGTAACTCTGCAGGCGTGCGCGCAGGGGCGCTTTGCCCTCGTGATCGCGCACCGGCAGCTCGGCGCGGCGCAGCTGGCGCACGAGCACGTCGAAGCGATCCCAGTCGCGCGCCGCGATGAACCACCACGAGCCGCGCCGCGCTTCGAGCGCGATGCCGTCGGCGTAGACGTGGGCGGTCACGATGCGCGCGGCCTCCTGCGTGAAGTTGAGCGCGGTCCAGCCCCAGCGCACGCCGTCGCGCGTGACCGCGACGCGCGCGCGCCGCACCGCGAACCCGAGCAACGCGAACGCGGCGAACGCTACCGGCATCACGACCTGCGCGCTGGCGTGACGCCCGAACGGCTTGCGCGAGACCAGGCCCCACGCCGCGGCGCCGAACGCGAGCACGAGCACGAGCGACACCGCCGACAGCCGCTTCGCGCGCACCGGTGCGGTGAACTCGCCGAGCGGCGTGCCCTGAAGGCCGATGCCGGGCGGAAGGTCGACCGCGCTCATGTTTCCGAGACTGCCGCGCGCAGGCGTTCGACGAGCTGCTCGCGCGCTGCGGGATCGGTGATGCGCTCGCCGCCGCGCGTGACGTAGAACACGTCGGCGACCTTCTCGCCCTCGGTCGCGACCTTCGCGAGCGAGATGTCGAGGCCGAGCACGGCGAACGTGTGCGTGATCGCGTAGAGCACGCCGACACGATCGCGGGTCGAGACCTCGACGATCGTCGCCTGCGTCGAGTCGTCGTGCAGCTTGATCTCGGTCGGCACGTCGGGGGTCACCCGGCGCGGCAGGCCGCTCGCCGGGCGGCGGCGTGCGATCAGCTCCTCGACCGCGGCCGGGTCGGGCCCGCCGGCCGCGAGCAGCGCGCGCAGGTCGGCCGCGAGCTTGGCCCAGCGCGGGTCGTCGTCGCCGATCGCCTCGCCCTTCAGGTCGCGCACGTAGAACAGATCGACGACGAGCCGGGTGGTGCCGAGCTCGACGTGGCCGAGCACCGCGCCGAGCACGTCGACGCGATTCGCGGTGAGCGCGCCGGCGATCGCGGCGAGCACGCCCGGCGCGTCGGGCGCGACGATCGCGAGCTCGCTGTGCCCCTTCATCGGGAAGCAGTGGACCTCGAGGCCGACCGGCGGCTGCTTGCCGCGCACGCCCGCGACCAGCTTGACGTGGCGGGCGGCCTGACGCGGGGCGAGCTGGACGAGCAGCTGCGGATCGACGCCGTCGACGATCTCGCGCGTGCCCTCGCCGGCGAGCTCTGCGATCTTCGCGCGCGCCGCGGTGTCGGGGTTCGGCACCGGGCCCGCCTCGACCACGCCCTCGTCGCGCAGGTGCGCGCGCGTGCGCAGGAACAGGTCGCGGAGCAGCCCGTCCTTCCACGCGCTCAGGTTGTCGGGCGCGGTCATCGCGGTGTCGCACAACGTCAGGAGGTACAGCTGCACCAGGGTCTCGAGGTCGACGATGCGCTCGGCGAAGCGCGCGATCACGTCGGGATCGGCGAGATCGCGGCGCTGCGACAGATGCGACATCGTCAGGTGCTGGCGCACGAGCAGCTCGGCGAGCTCGCCGTCGGCGTCGCTCATCCCGAGCCGGCGCGCCACCGCGCGCGCGATCACCGCGCCCTTCTCGGCGTGGCCCTTGCCGAGCGGCTTGCCGACGTCGTGCAGGAGCGTGCCGAGCAGGAGCGGCGCCGGCCGCGCGACCTCGCGCCACAGCTCGGTCGCGAGCGGATGCTCCTCCGCGAGCTCGCCGCGCGCGATCCGCTTCTGCATCGCGACCGCGTACAGCTGGTGCTGGTCGACCGTGTAGACGTGATAGAGGTCGTGCTGGACGCGCGCGGTGCACGGCGCCCACTCCGGCATCAGCGCCGACAGGATGCCGAGCTGGTGCATGACCTCGAGCGCGGACGGCTGCGCGGCGTCGCCGAGATCGACGAGCGCGTCGAGCAGCAGGCGATGCGCGATCGGATCGCGCGCGAGCGGATCGGGATCGCGCGCGATGGTCTCGGCGATCAGCTCGCGCGTGTGGCCGTACACCGGCAGCTTCTCGGCGACCGCGACGCGAAACAGCCGCACCATCTCGGCCGGCCGCTCGGCGAACAGCCGTGGATCCTTGATCGCGAGCTCGCCGTTGAACGAGATGAACGAGCCGTCGAGCTGCGCGATGCGCGGCTTGCGGCGCGCCGGCACGCGCGCCGACTCGAGCAGCCGATCGGTGACCTGCACGACCTCGCGCGCGTGCAGGTAGTAGTCGCGCATCAGCGCCTCGACCGCCGGAGCGACGGCGGGCTTCGCCGAGCCGCGCGTGTCGGGATACAGCCGCGGCGCGATCGCCTCCTGGATCTCGAACGTGAGCTGATCGAACCGCCGCTTGGCCTCGAGCTGGACGAGCGTGCGCAGCCGGAGCTGGAAGTCGCGCGCCCCGGCGAGCACGTCGCCCTGGCGGCGCGTCAGGTGGCCCATCGCGACCAGGCTCGCGATCAGCTCGGCGGCGGGAAGCGGATCGGCATCGGGCCGCGGCGGCTGCCAGCGCACGCTCGCCGCCCACAGCGCGGTCGACAGATCGCGCAGCGCGCCGATACCCATCTTCAAGTTCGGCTCGAGCACGTAGAGCGCGGCGCCGAACCGCTCGTGGCGGGCCTTCTGCTCGGCCGCGAGCGCGGCGATGAGCTCGTTCGGGTTGCCGCCCGGCGCGAGCGCGCCGAGCGTCGCGCGCACGAGCTCGCCGGTGAGCCGGCGATCGCCCGCGACGTGGCGCGCGTCGAGCAGCGCGGTCGCGGTCGCGAGATCGTCCTTCGCGAGGCGCGCGGCGGCGCGCGGCTCGCGCACGGCGTGACCGACCGCGAGCTTCTCGTCCCACAGCGGATACAGCAGGCGATCGGCGACCTGCTTGCCGGCCGGCTCGTCGCGATCGTGCAGCACGATGAAGTCGATGTCGGAGTACGGCGCGAGCTCGCGGCGCGCCCAGCCGCCGGTCGCGACCAGCGCGAGCGGCGTCGCGAGATCCGCGGTGGCCTCGGCGAATCGCGCGGCGAGCGCGCGATCGTAGAGCTCGCTGATCTCGCGCGCCGCGTCGCCGCCGCTGCCGGCGGCGCGCAGCCGCTCGGGCAGCGCCGCGAACGCCGCGTCGAGCACGGCGCGCAAGCGTGGAGCGGTCGCGGCGGGGCTGGCCACGTCTATTGATAGCGCGGGTTCACTGCTCCAGGCAGTACACCGGAGCGATCGTGGTGCACGGATTCGTCGTGTAGTTGAACGCATCCGCGCCGCTGGCCGATGACAGGCCTTGCGAGAGGCCGCCTGCCGCGCTCGTCCAGCCGTTGCAGTCGTACGCCGGGTCCGGCGCATCGAGCGGCGTGCCGTAGCCGGTGATCGGGAGCACCTCGGTGTAGGCGCCGGCCGCCGTCACGTCGAGCGGAGCGAGCACGGTGCCGGCGAAGAAGTCCGCGGCGGTGTCGGCGAGCGCGATACCGTCGACGCGGATCCACGGCGTGCCTGTGGCATCGAAGCGCGACGCGGCCGAGCCGGTGTCGGGCAGCAGCGCGCGAAACGTACCGGCGAGCCCCGCGTTCGTGGCGTCGGCCGTGCACGCCACATCGGCCGACGCGAGCCCGCTCGTCGGCGTGAACTGCGTCGTGCTGACGAACGCGCGCCGGCCGACCGCCGGCACGATCTCGAGCGGCACGTCGAGGTCGACGCCGAAGCAGTACATGCGCAGCGACGCCCCGCACGACAGTTGGGTGCTGCTCGTCCATTGCAAGCCGGTCACCCACGGCAGACCGGCGTTGACCTTGCCGGAGGTGCTCGTCAGGTTGCTGCAGGTATCGAGCGCGGTGCCGTCGGAGTACGTCGCGGTCGCGGCGTACGCGGACTGATCGCCGACGTCGTGGCCGCTCTCGTCGAGCCGAAGCGGGTAGCGCATGGCGCCTGCCAGGTCGGCCGGGAGATCTGCGACCGGGCGGCCGTCGGGTCGCACCCAGCCGCGCACGCTGGTGAACCGATCGATCGCGTCGGTGGTCGACGTCGACACCCACGCGCGGAACGAGCCGGCCAGCCCGGCCGTGTTCGCCAGGCTCGTGCACAGCGCGTCGGCGCCGGCGAATCCGCCGAGCGATCCCGCGGCCTGCAACGACGAGGTCACGAACGCGCGATTCGCGACGACGTTCGAGCCCGCGTCGGCGTCCGAGGCCGCGTCGGCGCTCCCGTTCGCGCGAGCTGCATCGCGCCCGGAATCGAAGTCGACTCGCCCGCATGCCGCGAGCGCGACCAGGACCAGCGGCTGCACGCGCATCCCGCTATTTTGCCGGATCGACGAAGCGCAGACGCGCGAGATCGATCCAGCCGTCCCACGCGGTCACCGGGCCGAGCCGGCGCGCGACGAGCCCCTGCGGCGCGTCGGCGACGATGCCCGCGATCGGCCAGTCCTCGGCGAGCGCGGCCGCGAGCTCGGGTGCGGCGCGCGTGCGATCGGCCGGCTCCCACGCCGCCGCGAGCGCGTCGAGCGCGCGATCGATGCGCGGCGACTTGCCCGCGACCAGCGGCGAGATGTCCATGTCGGCCATCCCGCTCCACGACATCTCGACGAGATCGTAGCCGCCGTCCGCGATGCGCTTGTCGAGCCAGGCTTCGCTCCCGGTCTTGACCTCGATCACGACGCCGATCCGGCGCGCGGCCTCGACCAGGTACTCGCGCTCGGTCTTGATCGGCGGGCCCGACGGGGCATCCTTCGGCGGCGCCCGATGCTCGGCACCGATCAGCGTCAGGCGCAGCTGCTTGCCGTCGCGGTCGCGGATGCCGTCCTTGTCGCGATCGATCCAGCCGGCCGCGTCGAGCAGCTTGCCGGCCGCGGCCGGATCGAACTCGGGCACCGGCGCCTCGCCGCCGGCGACCGGGCCACCGGGCCAGATCGGCCACAGCGCGGGCCGGGCGAGCCCGGCGAACACGTGCTTCGCGATCGCGCGGCGGTCGACGAGCAGCGCGAGCGCGTGGCGGACGCGCGCATCGTCGAGCGGCGCGCGCGCGCCGAACGCGAGGTAACGCAGCTCGGGCGGCTCGAGCGCGAGCGGCTGGAACGCGGCGGTGATGCCGGGCGCGTTCGCCTGCTCGGGCCAGTGCGCCGGGATCAACGCCGGCACGATGTCGAGCTCGCCGCGCTTGGCCGCGGTCAGCGCGATCGCGGCGTCGGGCTGGTAGACGAACTCGACGTCGGCGATCGCGGCGCGCGGACCCCAGTACTTGTCGTTGCGCGCGAGGTGAACCACGCCCGCCTTGTTCGACACGTACCGCCACGGCCCGGTGCCGACCAGCGCGCCGCCCGCGAGCAGGCTGCCGTCGTAGACGTGCATCGGCAGGATCGGGATCTCGGCGAGCGCGCGCAGCGTCCAGCCGTCCGGCCGCTTGAGCCGGATGCGCAGCTCGTGCGGGCCGACCAGCTCGATCGCGTCGACGTCCGCGAGCATCGGCCGCAGGTGCTCGACGCCCTTGCGAGGATCTCGCACCGAATCGAGCGTGAACTGCACGTCGGAGCTCGTCATCTGCCGGCCGTCGTGAAACACGACGTCGGGCTCGAGCTCGAGGTCGATCTCGAGCCCGCCCGGCGCGATCTTCCAGCTCTTCGCGAGCCGCGGCTCGAACTGGCCGGTCGGGTGCGCGGCATCGGGTGGCGCGTAGCGGACGAGCGGCTCGAACACGGTGCCGAGCAGGATGTGCCGCGCCCACCGCGACGGCGACACGATCGGCGACAGCCGGCCGGGCTCGGCATCGACGTGGATGCGCAGCGTGTGGTCGCGGGCGGCCCGCACCTCGCTCTCGCTGGGCTCCTCGGTCAGCGCCGGAGAGGTCGGCGCCTGGTCGGCCACCGCGGTCGGATCCGGCGCGTGGCGCCAGGGTTTGACGCGCGCCGGCGAGTCGCAGGCCCCGAGCGCGGCGAGCGCGGCGGCGGCGGCGACTTGAGGGGCCCAACTCAGCATGTTAAGACCGCAGCATGCCGCACCGCCTGGGGCTCCGCACTAACTCGTTCGCGGTCGTCGCGCTGCTCCTCGGCGCGTGCGGCGGCGACAAGCTCTCCGGCCCCGAGGCCGAAGTGAAGAAGAGCGACATCAAGCCGGACCTGCCGGCCGTGCCCGGCTTCGAGATGCCGGCCGCGCCCGCCGACGGCTCGCACACCGTCAAGGAGCTGCGGGTCAAGGGCAAGAAGTTGCTCGATACCGAGATCACGGTGCACGGCTTCGTGACGTGGACGTACGACTGCCTGACCGCCGTGCGCAAGCCCGACGAGAAGGAAGAAGACGCCAAGAAGCGGATCGAGGACGATCCGACGCTGTGCGAGCGTCCGAAGTTCTACATCGGCGACGACAAGTCGACGCCGCCCGAGAAGAGCCTGTGGGTCGTGGACGTGCCGCGCCCGTACAACAAGCTCGAGCTCAAGAACATGAAGAAGCAGGATCGCCATCCGTGGGTCGACAACAAGTGCGAGCCCAACGAGAGGGATCCGAAGATGCAGATCTGCCCGCCGTACGCGGTGGGCGACGAGGTCACGCTGACCGGCACGTTCAAGACGTCGTCGCCGCACAGCGAGCGCAACTCGGACGGCCTGCTCGTCTACAAGAAGGTCAAGAACACCACGCAGAACTGGGAGTCGCCCGAGCCGCCGCCGCCGGGTGATCCGAACGGCCCGAACCCGACGCCGGCCGGCGGGCCGACCGCGGGTCCGCCGCCTCCCGGTGGCCCGGCGCGTCCGTCGCCGCAAGACATCGTCAACGCGTCGAAGAAGAAGTAGGCGCAGGCGCCTCGGGCGCGACGATCGGCGCCGGCGGCTGCACGTGGAGCAGCTCGCCGGCGTGCGGGTAGTGGTCGGGATCGAGACGCTCGAGCGCGCGCTCGCACGCGAGCGCCGCGTCGTCGAACACGGCCAGCGCGTGCGCGCGGTTCAGGCAGTTCTGGTAGCTGATGCGCGCGTTCGTGGTCTGCGCCTCCGCGAACTCGGTGAGCTCGTCGCAGAACGCGTCGAGCGCGTCGCCCGGCGCCGGCCCCGTGTACAGGTCGGCGGGCAGCGGAACGGCGAGCACCTGCGTCGCGAGCTGATCGTACAGGCGGCCGATGCGCTCGGCGACCGCGACCGTGGTCGCGTCGTCGCTCGCGGTCATGTGGCGCCGGTAGTCGCGCACGAGCCGGCGGACGCGCCACTCGGCATCGTACAGCCACTCGCGCTCCGGCACGATCGAGTGATCGGCCGGGACCGCGAGCGCCGGCTCGTGCTCGATCATGTAGTCGATCGCGCGCAGGTGGCCGAGCTGCTGGTAGTGCACCGCGGTCACCGGATCGGCGCGCGCGGCCTGCTCGTACGCGTCGAGCGCGGCCTTGACCCGGCCGACGTCGCGCGGCACCGCGACCAGCCGGTCCATGTCCGCGGGCCCGCAGCGGGTCGGAGCACCGGGCGCGCCGGGCGCGTACGGCACGACCCGCGTGCACACGCCGTCGCGCTCGGCGAGCGGACACGACGCGCGCCACAGCGCGTCGCCGAGCTCGCCCCATGCCGCGGCGCGCTCGGCCGGGACGGTCGCGGCGCGAGCCCGCGCGCGGAGGTCGGCGAGCTCGTCGGCGCGCGCGACGCCGCACACCAGGCACAGGGCGAGCCAGGCACGCACGCGATCGAGACAGCGTCAGCGCGGAGCGGTTGCAGCCGCGGCGGCGACCACGACGCACAGCGGCGCCGGCAGCGCGACCGCGACGCCGTCGGCGCGACCGGCGCAACCGGTCGGCCCGAGGTGGCCGAGCTCGAGGCGATGCGTGACGGGCTTGCCGGTGGGCGGCGCGAACGCGACGTCGATGCGGTGCTCGATCGCGGCCGGCGCCGGCCCGATCGGCGCGCGCACGCTCGCGAGCGCGGCGGCGAGTGCCTCGAGCACGGCGGGATCGTGCGCCCCCCGTGACATGGTCCACTCGCCGAGCACGGCGCCGCGCTCGTGCTTCGCGCCGTCGATGGTGATCGAGGTGATCGTGGAGGCGTCCTCGAGCCAGCGCTGCGGATCGGCGTAGGCCGAGGACGGGCGCGCGATCGCGGCCCAGGCCTCGGGTGACGGTTTCAGCGCGATCGGCTCGCCGCGGCGGGCGAGCACGTGGTCGTGGTCGTAGAGGTCGATCGCGAGGTCGCCGGCGACGATCGCGCCGGTCGGCCTCGTCGCCGGCAGCGACACGGGCTCGGCGGGCGCGGTGAGCGCGGCGACCAGCTCGGCCACGCGATCGGGATCGGCGTCGCGGCCGGCGAGCCGGGGGCGCCTCGCGAGATCGAGCACGGCGCCGTCGGAGAGCGCGATGCGCGAGGGCGCGGTGACGAGCGGGCGGCGTTCGACGACGTCGGCGGGCGGGCCGGCGAGCGCGTTCGCCTGCGCGAGGATCGCCTGCCAGCGATCGAGCGGCACGCAGCCGTCGCCGATCTGCGCGTGCACGTGGAAGCTGTGCGAGTCGCACGGGCCCAGCGCGACGTACTCGAGGTCCTCCATCGCGCGCTCGAGCGCCTCGACGCGCGCCACGTCGACGATCATCCCGTCGCGTCGGCGCGGGTGGGCTTCGAGATGGAGCTCACCGACCGCGATCGTGCCCGCGCTCGCGATCTTCGCGTACGGGAAGCGCTCGCGCAGCGCGAGCGCGCCAGGGTCGAGCGCGCGGGCGACCCAGCCATCGACAAGATAGGCTTGGCCGCGCGTGACGATCCACGTTTGATCGACGCCGGGCAGCGACTCGCCGATCGCGAGCTCGAAGTGCGCGCCGATCGAGAGCACGACGTGCGGCGTGCCGGCGACCGACGCATCGGCGCGGCGGTGCCAGCGCGCGCCGCGCAGCGCGGCATCCACCGCGTCCAACGTGCCTTCGTCGAGGTCGCCGCCCTGAAGCAGCGGCTGGCCTTCCTCGCCGAACGCGATCGTTGTCTCGACGACACCTCCGCGCATCCAGCGTAGCGGCCCGGCGGGTATGTCCTGCACGAGCGTGTGATTCTCGATTGTGTCCGCGCGCGGCAGGAACGCGAGCATGATCGCGAGCACCGCTGCGATCGCGGCAAGCACGACGAGCCCCGCGCGCGACGCGATCACTGCGCCCGCCTCCGCCGCCACGCGACGAGCGCGCCGCCGAGCGCGATCCACGCGAGCGGGATGCCGGCGGTGCACAGCGCGACCACCGCGCCGCGCTCGCCGTCGGTCATCACGAGCCGCACTTGCTCGGGGCGGCGCGCCGCCAGCGCGGTCTTGCCCGCCGAGCCGGTCGCGAGCCAGCGCACCGCGTGCGCGAGCCACAGATCGCCCGCCGACGCGCCGCCGGCGACGATCGAGGTCGCGAACGACTCCGCCGAGCCGATCGCGATCACGCGCCCGCTTCCAGAGCCGACGCCGGCGAGCGCGATCGGACCCGCGAGATCGTCGGGATCCTTCGTCGGCGGGCCGTGCACGAGATCGCGCTCGCCCCAGCTCGCGACGCTCGCGCTGACCAGCGCGTGCGCGCCGTTATCGATCACGACCGCGCGCGGCTGGTACCACAGCGTCGCGCGCGTGCGTGCAAAGCCGGCGTTCACCGGGTGGTCGGCGTAGCCGTCGACGACGAGCAGCGCGCCCGGCAGCTCGCGCACGGCGAGCGTCGGATCGATCGCGATCGCCGGCGGCAATCCGAGCCCGTGCGCTGCGAGCAGGCCTTCGAGCCCGGTCGTAGACAGCGCGCCGCGGCTCGCCGCGGCGACGAGCAGGCCGGCGCCGCGCTTCACGAGGTTCTGGATCGCGAGCGCGTCGCTCGGCGACAGCGGCGTCGTCGGACCAGCTACGACCACGACCTGACAGCGATCCGACAGCTGCGTGTCGATCGTCGCGCCCTCGCCGCGCAGACGCCGGGACACTGCGAACCAGTCGGCGTCTTGCTTCGCAGGGTGCTCGAGCGGCAGCTCGCCGTGCCCGGTCGTCGCGCACACGACGAACGGCACCGGATCGGCGAGCTCGGCGAGCGCGCCCGCGATCGCCTGCTCGATCGCGAGCCGCTCGATCTCGGGCGCGCCGCCGGCGCCGCGATCGATGTCGGCGAGCGCGACGCGATCGACGACCTGCCGCTGGCCTTCGAGCTCGACCACGACGCCACCGTTCGACTCCAGCTCGTCGGGCCGGATACCCGCCTCGCGCGCGGCCTCGGTCACGCCGCCGGGCAGCGCGGCCGGATCGATGCGGCGCACGCGCACGGCCGCGACATCTGCCATCCGATCGGCGACGCGCTCGACCTCGTCGTACAGCGGCGCGAGCGCGGCGAGCGTCGGCTCGACGATCGTGATCGTCGCGGGCGACGGCAGGTCGGCGAGCACCGCGCGCGTCTCGGGGTCGAGCGAGTTGCGGTGAGCCGCGCTGAGATCGAGCTGCGCGGGGTGGCGCGCCGCGAGCGCGCCGGCGAGCATCGCGATCGCGGCGACCAGCGCGGTCGCCGCGAACCGCGCGCGCAGCTCGCGGCGCCGGCGCCGGCCGGTGCACGCGAGCGCGATCGCGAGCGACAGCCCGGTCGCCGCGAGCCCGACGATCAGCACCACGCCGCGCAGATCGACCTCGCCGCGGGCGAGCGCGCCGAGCTGCGCGCGCAGCGAGATCGCGCCGAGCGCGGCCGCGACGGTCGGGTGATCACCGGCGAGCGACGGCCACGCCGCCGGCAGCTCGCCGGCGAGAAACAGCCCGACCAGCCACGCGAAGCCGAGCGCGCCGGCGCCGAGCGTGGTGCCGGCCGCGGCGCTCGCCGCGATCGTCCACGCCAGCAGCGCGGCGCCGAGCGCGATCGCCCCGGCGTAGCCGCACGCGATCGCGGCGAGGTCCCAGCCGCCGCCGTCGGCGCGATACGCGGCCACGACGCCGAAGTAGAGCAGCGTCGGCAGCCACAACAGCGCGTAGATCGTCGCCGCCGCCGCCCACTTGCCGACGACGGCCGCGCGCTCGCCGACCTGCGCGGTCAAGAGCAGCTCCCAGCTGCCGTCGCGGCGATCGTCGGCGATCGCGCGCATGCCGAGTAGCGTGATCACGACGAGCTGCAGCACCCAGGTCAGCAGCGTGCCCGCGAGCTGGCCTTCGAGCAGCGCGCCGAGCGGCGCCGGCCGGCGCGGATCCGACAGCGCGCCGACGAGCCCGGCGAACGCGATGCCCTGGACGACCAGGAACAGCCCGCCGACCACGTACACGATCGGCGCGCGCAGCATCAGCTTGAGCTCGCGCCGGAACACCCAGTACGCGCCGATCACGCGGCTCCCATCAGCTTCACGACCGCGTCGTCGATCGTCGTGGCGCCGGCGCGCTCGCACAGCTCCGCCTTCGTGCCGATCGCGACCAGCTCGCCGTCGCGCAGCACGGCGACGCGCGCGGCGATGCCTTCGAGATCGGCGACGGCGTGGCTCGCGACCAGCACGGCGCGTTCGCGCGCGGCGTCACCGAGCTGCGCGCGCAGCTCGCGGGTCTGGATCGGATCGAGGCCGCTCGTCGGCTCGTCGAGCACGAGCAGCTTCGGTTCGCCGAGCAGCGCGTCGGCCAGCCCGACGCGCTGGCGATAGCCTTTCGACAGCGTCGCGATCCGCCGGTTCGCCTCGCTCGCGACGCCGGCCGCTTCCATCGCGCGCTCGACCGCCGCGACCGGAAGCCGAAGCCGCTTCTGCCGCGCGCGCAGGATCAGATGATCTCGCACGCCGAGCTCGCCCGGCGCCGGCGCGTGCTCCGGCAAGTACCCGAGCTGCGCCTGCGCCTCGCGCCGGCGCGCGATGTCGACGCCACCGATCGACACGCTCCCCGCGTCCGCATCGACGTAGCCGGTCGCGATCCGGAGCAGCGTCGACTTCCCCGCGCCATTCCTGCCTACGAGCAATACCGCCTCGCCGGCCGCCACCTCGAGCGTCACCCCGGCCAGCGCGCGCCGCGCGCCGTAGGCCTTGGAGACCGCATCGAGCCGCAGCACCACACAGAGTTACCGCCAAGACGCCGGTGACGCCAAGGCGCCAGCAGAAAACGGTCGAGCCCGATCCAGTCTCCGCTGGCGCCCTGGCGTCTTGCAGGCGCCTTTGCGGTAATTCCTGTCCTACGCCTGGCTCGCACGCGCGAGCAGGACGGGGATCCGGATCCGGAACGTGGTGCCGCCGGGCCCGCTCTCGCACGCGATCGTGCCGCGGTGATCGTCGACGATCTTCTTCACGATCGCGAGGCCGAGGCCGGTGCCGCCCTTCTTGCCGGTCGCGAACAGCTCGAACATGCGGCCGCGCACCTCGGGCGGGATGCCCGGACCGGTGTCGATCACCCACCACACCAGCTCCTCGCCGTCGAGCTCGACGCGGACCGCGAGCTTGCCGCCGTCGGGCATCGCCTCGATCGCGTTGCGCGCGAGGTTGTGGAACACGCGCAAGAGCTTCTGCTCGTCGAAGTGCGCGAGGCCGTCGTAGCGCGCGTCGAACGCGAGCTCGATGCCGCGGCCCGCGGTCGCGGCCGCGAGCTGCGTCTGCAGCTCTTCGACGAAGCGATTGACGTAGACCTTGCGCACGACGAGGTCGGTGTCGCCGCGCGCGAACGCGAGCACCTCGCGCGTCATGCCTGCCATGAGGTCGAACTGGCGCTGGATCTGCTCGACGTAGGTCTCGCGCTGCGGGCTGTCCTCGCACGTCGCCATCAGCTGCGCGTAGCCCGAGATGATCGTCATCGGCGTCTTCAGATCGTGCAGGAGGCCGGCCAGCATGCGCCCGATCGACGCCAGGCGATCGCTCTTGCTCTGCTCGCTGCGCCGGCGCGCCAGGCCGATCGCGGCCGCCGCCTGCGCCGCGATCAGGACGAGCAGCTTCAGGTCGGCGTCGGTCCACACCGCGCCGTCGCGCGCGGTGCGGCGCTGGTCGATGATCTCGATGCCGCCGATCACGTCCTCGCCGTCGACGAGCGGCGCCACCATGATGTGCTGCGGCACGACGCCGGTCTCGGCCGCGATGTCGGCCGCGTGGCGCGGATCGCTCGACGGATCGTCGACGACGAGCGGCTCCTTGTGCGCGATCGCCCAGCCGAGCAGGCCGGTGCCGTGGGGCAGTGTGCGCTCGATCAACCGCGGCGCGGCCGGCCCTTGCACCGTGCGAAACCGCAGGGCGCCGTCGGGATCGACCAGCGCGATCGAGCCCGCGCCGCCGCCGAGCACGGTGATCGCCTGCGCGAGGATGCGCTCGAGCAGGTCGTCGAGGTCGAGCGCGTGCGACAGCTCCTTCTCGACCTGATACAGCGCGTCGAGCTCGCGCTGGCGGCGCAGCAGCGAGTGATACAGCCGCGCGTTCTCGATCGCGATCGCGGCCTGGCTCGCGAGCGCGCCCATCAGCTCCTCGTCGGGCTTCGTGAACGGGCCGTCGGACTTGTTGAGCACCTGCAAGACGCCGACGAGCCCGCCGAGCGCGCCGGTCATCGGCACGCTCAGGATCGAGCGCGTGCGATAGCCGCTCTTGAGGTCGACCGCCGGCTGGAAGCGCTGGTCGGCGTACGCGTCGGGGATGTTGACGAGCTCGCGGGTCTGCGCGACCCAGCCGGCGATGCCCTCGCCGACCGCGAGCCGGATCTCGACCATCGCGCCGCCCTGCAACACCTTCGACCACAGCTGGCTGCCGTCATCGGTGACGAGGTAGAGGGTCGCGCGGTCGGCCTCCATCAGCTCGGTGACCTTCGCGACGATCAGCCGGAGCAGCGCGTCGAGATCGCCGGTCGTGGACAGCGCACGGCTGACCTCCTGGACCAGCGCGACCTTCTTCTGCTCGCGACGCAGTGCGAGCTCGAGCGACTCCGACATTCCCGGCGCAGCTTAACCCAAAGGCAGGGCCTCCCGCCTCGGGCCTCATCACTCCATGCCGCGCCGCCGCAGATCATCCTCGTCGAGGCCTTCGAGGTGCCCGATCTCGTGCAGCAGCGTGTCGCGAATCTGCTCGGTCAGCTCGGTCCGCGTCTTCACGGCGCGCCCGAGGTTCTTGCGATACAGCACGATCGACGGCGGATCGTCGCCCGGCGCCGGCGCGCGGCCGACCGGACCGCGATACAAGCCGAGGATGGTCGGCGGGAACGGCGGCGTCACGGCCTTGAGATCCGCGGCGTCGGGCAGGTCCTCGATCTGCACCGAGATCGCCTTCACGTGGGCGCGGCGATCGGGTGGCAGGCTCGCGATCACCGCGTCGATCTCTTTCTGGAAGTCCGCGCTCGAGATCATGATCGGCGCCGCGAGCTCGCCCGGCGCGAGCTGCACCGCGCGCGCGAGCTCGGCGTCGGCGCTCGCTTGATCGCCGAGCTGCTCGAGCGTGAGGCCGAGCATCTGGTGCGTGTACGCGTCGTCGGGCTGGATGCCGAGCGCCTTGCCGAACGCGGCCTTCGCCTCGGCGAACCGCGACAGGTCGAACAGCGCGACGCCCTTCTCGTGCAGCGCGTCGCCGCGGCCGGGCGCGATGCGCAGCGCGGCATCGACGCGCTCGAGGGCCTCGTCGGAGCGGCCGAGATCGTTGAGCGCCTGCGCCTCGAGCACCGCGAGGTCGGCGGCGAGCGGCACGTTGCGCTTGCGCCGCGCGAGCGCGCGCCGGCTGCCGCGCTGCGCGAGCTCGAGACCGAGCCGGAGCGCGTCGCGGCCGCGCTCGCCCTTGCCGTTGATGTAGAAGTCGGCGACCGCGCGCAGCGTCTCCGGATCGTCGGGATCGAGCGCGAGCGCGAGCGCGTATGCGGTCGCCGCGTCTTGATCCCGACCGAGCGCGGCGAGCGCGGCGCCGCGCAGGTGATGCGCCTCGACCGACGTCGGCGCGAGATCGGCCGCGCGATCCGCGCACGTCCACGCCGCGGCGTAGCCCGCTTGCTCGATCTGGCGGTTCGCCTCGTCGATCAGCGCGGATACGCGCGTGTCGTCGTCCGCGCTGTCGGGGATCTTCGCCGGGCACTCGACGACGTGCTCCTCGTGATGCGGGCGTACGGCCGCGCCTTCGAGCAGCGCGCTCGCCTTCGGCGCGGTCGTCGCGGGGCCTACCGCAGCCGGCGACGGTCCGGGCGCCGGCGCGTGCTTGTCGGCGGGTGCGGCGGGCGAGCCGTTGCACGCGACCAGCAAGGCCCATGCGGCGAGCCCCTGTAACCGAACCATCCAGCCAAGCATAGCCGTAACCGCGCCCGAACGCGAAACCGTCGGCGTGCTAGCCCGAATTATTCACGGCGACAACGAGCGAGACGCGCAGATCGTCGAGAAGGCTTGCGCGTCCGACGAGATGCGTGTCGCAGCCGATGGCGCTCGTGAATATTGCGGGCTAGGTTTCCAGTCCCATGGCGGTGGACGGCGACGTCTGGCATCTCGTCGAAGCGCGCCGCGAAGACGGCGTTGCGACCACGTTCCGGATTCGCGAGCTCGCGCCCCGCCGCGACCTGCCTCACATTTTCGTCGTCGAGATGCCGTACCCGGTGACCGAGCTGTCACGTCTGCCGAACGCGCTCGCGTATCGCAAGCTCGGGCAGTTCGAGGACCAGTGGGTGATCCCGGCATGCCACGCGCTCGGCTGGGAGCCGGTGGCGCTCAAGATCGAGGACGGCTCGTTCTTTCTCTACATGTACGGCGCGGGCGATCCCGAGCAGCTGATGATGAAGCTCGCCCCGTACGATGCCGCGCTCGGCTTCTACAACGACTCCGATCCCGAGTGGTCCGAATACGCCACGCTGACCGAGCTCCTCGCCGCGGCGAAGGCCATGCCCAAGGCAGGCGCGAAGCCCCGCGCGCGCAGCAAGGCGAAGACGAAGGCGGCGAAGACCAAGCCCGCGCGCAAGCCTCAGCGCTCGCCGAGGTGATGCTTCTCGCGCACGTCTTGCCAGCGCCGCTCGCGACGCGCGCGCCGCCACGCGCGCCACCGCTTCCACACCTTCGGCACGCCGTGCCACATCCCGAGCACGCCGAGCGCGATCAGCAGGAACTTGCCGCCGCTGCCCACAGGCAAGTCGAGCGACGCGTCGCTCGGATCGGAGGCGTCGTAGCGCACGGGCAGCCACGTGTGATCGATGTCGTCGCAGCCCCACAGCGGATCGCGCTCGCGATGGCGGACCACCGTGCCGCCGTGGCGCAGCTCGGGGTGCGGCCCGTCGGGCTCGGTCGCGAGCGGAGTTGCGGGAATGCGGTACGCGACGTCGCAGTACTGGCTGTCGGCG
>DATJXL010000161.1:0-27657 GCA_035500135.1 Kofleriaceae bacterium | reverse complement strand
CCGTCGAATCGTGTGAACGACCCGCCATGGTGCCAGTATGACCGCCCCCAGACAGCGGCTGCGACAACGCGGGTCAGTGATGTTCGCCGTAGCCGTCCATCCGATCAGGATCTATCGTCTTCGCTTCCTCATTGGCACGCTGGCCGTCGCACTCATACAAGCCGCCGTCCTGCCACATCTGCAAGTGAGCCGGTGGTCCGACGTCGACTTGGAACTCGAGCTTTCCGCGGTTGTTCGTGAGATCACTGTCGTTGATGCCGACGAAGATCGGGCCGTCTATCGGCGTGACGACGCCGGCGCAGCTACCCACGGAGATCGCGGTGTGCGGCGACTGCACGCCCTCTGACGCGGATCGCCGACGAAGGCGACTGCGCGGCCTACGTTCACGTCGCGGAGGTCGTGGCGGCTCCAGAACGTCTTTGGTTCACCCTCCTGCGAGATCTGCACGCCGCTGCTCTCGACGCTGTATTTCCCGTTCGCAATAATCCTGACCATCTCGCCGGCGCGAGCCTGAATCCCGACGGATTCAGGTTCGAGTCCGGTCCAACGCGGATTCGAGTCGTGTCGAAAGGCGCAACCCCGGATTGCGGAGTTACGACGCATTCTCGGGAAACGATCTGGGTTTCCGGGAAACGTGTGTTTTCCGGGCACCGCCACGAAGCGTCCGCGCAACGGCCGAAGCGGACACTTGCGAGCGTGGAGTCGCGCGACTGGCGCGGCATCGGTCGTGCAATGCGCGGTGCTACAATGGAACGCGTGAGTGGAGACTCGATCGTCATCTACCGCGATCAAACGTGGAAGGACTACGAGCGAATGCTTCGGGCGCGAGGAGACCACAGTCCTCCGCTTCTCGCGTTCCTCGACGGAGAGATCGAGCAGATGTCACCCGGCGAGTCCCACGAACGCGTCGACTTCAATTGCGCGCGCATGGTCACCGACTACTGCTTGGCCCATGGAATCCTGATCCAGGGCCTCGGCAGCTGGTTGCTGAAGGACAAGTTGAAACGCGCGGGCCTCGAGCCCGATGCATGTTTCATTTTCGGGCGAAAGACTGCCAAGCGCCCCGACCTCGCGATCGAGGTGGAGTGGTCTCGCGGTGGCATCAACAAGCTCGAGATCTACCGTCGGCTAGGCATCCGCGAAGTGTGGCGGTGGCGGAAGTACACGCTGCACATTCACCAGCTGGTGCGCGGCTCGTACCGAGAAGCGGAGCGTTCGCGCTTCCTGCCCGACATCGACGTCGAGCTCATGACGAGCCTGTTGAAGCTGCGATATGTCAACCACATCGTCGAGCGCTGGAACGGCGGCCGCGGCCGCTGACGTCAGACCGGGCGGGTAGGGTGCATCATGGCCAGGGTGAAAGCGCTCAAGGCGCCGCGCAGCGTGTATTGCTGCCAGGCGTGCGGGCACGTCGAGCCGAAGTGGCTCGGGCGGTGCCCGGCGTGTCACGAGTGGAGCTCGCTCGTCGAGGAGCTCGGCTCGCCCGGCGCGCCCGTGCGCGGCGTCGCCGATGGCCAGGCGCCGATCGCGATCTCGGAGGTGAGCGAAGACTTCGCGGGCCCGCGGCGCGCGACCGGGATCGTCGAGCTCGATCGGGTGCTCGGCGGCGGGCTCGTCGCGGGATCGATCGTGCTGCTCGGCGGCGATCCGGGTGTCGGCAAGTCGACGTTGCTCGTGCAGGCGCTCGCCGGGCTGGCGAGCGCGGGCTCGGTCCTGTACGCGACCGGTGAAGAATCGGTCGCGCAGACTGCGATGCGGGCGCGGCGCGTCGGCGCGGCGAGCGACGCGATCGCGATCGTCGCCGAGACCGATGTCGAGCGCATCGTCGCGCACGCGCAGTCGGCGCGGCCGGCCGTGCTCGCGGTCGATTCGATCCAGACCGTGCACGCCCCGGCGCTCGACTCGATTCCGGGCTCGCTCGCGCAGGTTCGCGAGTGCGCGAGCCGGCTCGTGCAGTTCGCGAAGACGACGGGCACGCCGACGATCGTGGTCGGTCATGTCACGAAGGATGGCGCGATCGCCGGCCCGAAGACGCTCGAGCACGTGGTCGACGTCGTGCTCCAGCTCGAAGGCGACGGTGGGCCATACCGGATCTTGCGCGCGCACAAGAATCGCTTCGGCTCGACGCAGGAGATCGGCGTGTTCGAGATGCGCGGCGGCGGCATGGCCGAGGTCGCGAACCCGTCGGCGCACCTGCTCGCCGAGCGGCCCGCCGGCGCCCCGGGCTCGGTCGTCGTGGCTTCGGCCGACGGCGCGCGCCCGCTGCTCGTCGAGATCCAGGCGCTGGTCGCGCCGGCGAGCGCCGGCATCGGGCGGCGCACCGCGGCCGGGGTCGACGCGAACCGCGTGTCGCTGCTGCTCGCCGTGCTCGCGCAGCGCGCCGCGTGCGACGTGCTCGATCGCGACGTGTTCGTCAACGTCGCCGGCGGCGTGCGGCTCGGCGAGCCCGCGATCGATCTCGGCATCGCGTGCGCGATCGCATCGTCGGCGCGCGGCCGCGCGATCGACGCGCACACGATCGTGTTCGGCGAGGTCGGCCTCGCCGGCGAGATCCGCGCGGTCACGCTGTGCGAACAGCGCCTCGCCGAGGCCGCGCGGCTCGGCTTCACGCGCGCGATCGTCCCGGCCCAGAACGCACGCAGGCTCGAGTCTCCGAGCGAGCTCGAGCTCGTGTCCGTCGACCGTCTGTCGGGCGCGCTCGGGGAGCTATGAGGAGAGAAGAGTTACCGCCAAGGCGCCGAGCCTTGGCGCCTTGGCGGTAATTCTTCTCTTCAGAAGATCAGCACCATGCGCACGTTGATGTAGTGCGCCGCGCTCGGGTCGCCGGTGTTCGGCGTCATCGTCGCGGGGTTCGTGCCGTAGCCGAAGCCGGGGCCGCCGAGGCTGTTGCCGTTGGCGTCGGTGTCGGCGGGATGAGACATCGCGCCGAACGGGAACAGCACGCCGTACGCGATCGTCGCGATCATGCGATCGGTGTGATAGCTGAGCGACGTGTCGAACTCGGTGCCGTAGAACGTGCTGTTGCCGGGCGTCGAGACCGGGTCGAGCGCGAGCGACGAGATGTTCGCGACCGAGAACCCGATCGACTTCGTCAGATCGTACGACAGGAACGGCTTGAAGTAGGCCGCGTTCGTGACCGCGCCGTACAGGTGACGCCACAGGATCATGTCGACCTGGTAGTCGCGGTTGAAGAAGAACGCGGTGAGCTGCGTCGCGCCGGGGCCGCCGAGCAAGTTCGCGTACGCGAGGTTCGTGTTGCCCTGCGGGGTGTTGTCCCACTGGTCGCCGGTCGCGAAGCCGCTCTCGAGGCCGGCGTGGAACTTGTCCTCGAACGCGCGGAACGTCCAGCGCGCCGCGCCGCCGAACTTGCGGATCGACAGCTCGTTGAGCGAGTTCGTCAGGTCCTGCGCGCGGTTCAGCGAGCCGAGCTGGCCGACCAGCTCGGTCTCGAACAGGTGCGAGCCGATGCCGAGCTTGCCCCACAGCGACGTCGTGTACAGCGTGAAGTCGCGCGGCACGTAGTGATCGAGTGAGTCGAACGTGTCGCCGAGCGTGAAGCCGGTGAGGTTGTCGTCCCAGCCCTGCGTCTTGTACTCGAAGTACACGCCGTAGTTCGCCGCGACCTCACCGCGATCGATCGTGTCGCGGAAGTCCTGCGGCGTGTCGAGCTTGTCGACCACGACGACCCAGCTCGTGGTGTCGTCGCTGTCGTCCATGTCGAACGGGTGGCCTTCGTTGCCCTTGTTCGCCGACGTCTGGTTCGACGACAGGCCGGTCCAGTCCCAGTCGAACGCGACCATCGCGCGCAGCGGCGTGCCCGGGATGCCGGCGGTGAAGCTGACGCGGTCGACCGAGTCGCCGTAGTCGGCGTCGTAGTTGTACGTGCCGTTGATCTCGTCCTTGCCGCCGGCGTTGGCCCAGATGCCCATGCCCCACTGGTTCGGCATGCGGCCGAACTTGAGGACGCCGAGCGGCAGGTTGACCTCGCCCCACGCGCGCTTGACGATGAGCGACGGCTGCGTGCTGTTCACGCCCTGCGTGATCGGGCCCTGCGACTGGCTGAACGCGCCGAGCGGCGGCAGGTTCGTCGTGTTGTAGATGCCGGCCATGCTCAGGTCGTACGGCGTCGACCCGAGGATGTAGTTGTCGAGCGCGTCGGCCTGGATGTGGACGGCCGTGCCTTCGTCGATGTTGATCGTCGGCTCGAGACGCAGGCGCATGTTCTCGCCGCCGATCGAGTCGTTGCACGGGTGGCCGACCTGCGTCGTCGCGCCGCAACCCAGCGCGCGCGGAAACGGCGCGCCGCCGAGGCCGGTCGTGTCGTCGAACCCGAGGTTGAAGTCCTTGAACCAGTCCATGCGGACGCGGTAGTAGCCTTCGAGCTCGAGCAGCTTGTACTTCTTGCGGTGGCTCTTGGGCGGCGGCAGCGCGGGCGTCGTCGGCAACAGGCCCGGGGTCTTCGGTGCCTCGACCGCGACGCCTTCTTTTTTCTCTTCGCCGGCGGGCTGCTGCGGACCGCCCATGCCCGGACCGCCGCCCATCGGCCCCATCGGGCCCGGGCCCATCTGGGCGCGAGCGACGGGCATTCCGACGAGCGCTGACGCGAGGCCTACGAGAAACTGGTGAGAGTAACGCATGGATAATCCGAAGGTTTTCTAGGCGTCGCGCGGAGCGGGCGGACTATATGCAGCACGTCCTTGGGGGTCAATCGAAGCACGGCCGGATCAGGCATCCCGGCGCGAATTGGCCGAGTCGAGATCACGCAGGCTATGGTTTCCGTGATGCCGTTCGACCGCAGGTGGCAGGCTGGCGTTGCCCCGGTTCACCGTATTTCCGCGCTCGTGCTCGGATTCGCGGCGTGCGCGCCGACGATCAGCCCGCCGGCGCCGCCCGCGGAGCCGGGGCCGATCGCGAAGATGCACGTCACCCCGGCCGCCGCGGGAGGGCGCCAGATCATGGTCGGCGAGATGTGCCCGCAGGTCGCGGCCGGCCGCCCCGCGGTGCAGCCGCTGATCATGCGCACCGTGCAGTGGAGTGACAACGCCGGCGAGGTCGCGGCGACGGTCGAGCGCGGCAGCGTCCCCCGCTTCGTCGTGTACGGCACCGATGGCGGCCGCGCCGGCGTGTTCGACACGATGGGCCTGGTCGATATCGCGCCGGCGGTGACCGTGGCATCCGGAGCGTACGCGGGCGCGTCGCCGTGCTCGTATGCGCTGACCGCGAAGCCGGCCGACGGCTCGCTCGCGACGCGCGCGGATGATCCGCGGTGCGCGGCGATCACCGCGAGCTGCGGGCTCGCGGTCGCCGCGATCGAAGCGCCCGACGAGCCGCCCGAGGTCGCGGACTACGCGACCGGCGGCGCCTGCGTGGCCGGCGACCAGCTCGCGGTCGATATCGACGGCGACGGCCGGGTCGAGTCGTTCCCGCTCGCCGACGTGCTCGACGGCATCCGCGGCCCGGCGCAGGAATGGGTCGCCGCGCAGACCGCGAGCGCGGCGTGCAAGCCGCAGTTCCAGATCTACGACATCAAGCTGGTCGCGCCACCCGAGACCGGAACGATTCCGGATCCGAAGTCGACCGTGATGATGGACGTGCTCGGCGTCGTCGATCTCGACGGCGACGGCCGCAAGGAGCTCGTGCTCGCGCTCAGGTTCGCGACCGTGCGCAGCATCGTCGTCTACAGCGCGATCGACACGCCGTTGCGGTTGACGATGGTCGGCGAAGCCGCGTCGCTGCCGCGCTAAGCTTCGGCCGTGCGCGAAGACGTCGGCCAGCTGCTGTGGATCGGGTTCGAGGGCCAGACCGTGCCAACCGACGTGCGCGCGCGGCTCGACGCCGGCCGCGCCGGCGCGACCGTGCTGTTCAAGCGCAACCTCGTCTATTCGCGAGACGGCGCCGGCCCCGAACTGTGCGACCTCGACGCGCTCGAGGCGCTCGTGCGCGAGCTGCATCGCGCCGCGCCCGACGGCGCGCCCGCGCTCGTCACGGTGGATCAGGAGGGCGGGCTCGTCCAGCGCGTGCGCGAGCCGGCGACGCGATGGCCGCCGATGTTCGCGCACGACGGGCTCCCCGTCGGCGAGGACGCGGCAGTCGCCGAGGCGGTCGGCCGCGCGCTCGGCGACGAGCTGCGCGCGCTCGGGTTCGACGTCGACTTCGCGCCCGTGCTCGACGTCCATACCAACGCGCAGAACCCGGTCATCGGCGAGCGCGCGTTCGGCCGCGATGCCGAGACGGTCACGCGCCGCGCGCTCGCGTTCGCGCGCGGCCTCGACGCGGCCGGCGTGATCGCGTGCGGCAAGCACTTTCCCGGGCACGGCGACACCGACACCGACTCGCACCTCGAGCTGCCGCGGGTCGATCACGACTGGGACCGGCTCGAGCGGGTCGAGCTCGAGCCGTTTCGGCGCGCCGCAGCCGCCGGGCTGCCGATGATCATGACCGCGCACGTCGTGTTCGCCGCGCTCGATCGCGAGCGGCCGGCGACGCTGTCGCCGGCGGTGGTCGGAGGCCTGCTGCGCGAGCGGCTCGGATTTCGCGGCGTCGTCGTCAGCGACGACCTCGACATGAAGGCGATCAGCGCGCACTTCGGCGCCGATCACGCCGCGGTCGCAGCCGTGCGCGCCGGTTGCGACGTCTTGCTGCTGTGCCGCGACGAGCACAACCAGGCGCTCGCCGAGGAGGCGCTGGTCCGCGAAGGCGAACGCGACCCGGAGCTACGACGGCGCATCGCCGAATCGGCGGCGCGCGTGCGCGAGCTCAAGCGCGCGCATGCCGCGAAGCTCGCGAGGTTACCGGCGGTTTCGCGTGACGTGGTCGGCAACCTCGAGCACCGCCGGCTCGCCGATCGCCTCGCGGGCCGCGCGTAATTCCGCGCGCGGCCACCCGCTCGGTCGCGGTATCATCGACGCGATGTCGGTGCGGTTCGCGGCGGTGCTCGGCGTGGTGGCCGGTTGCCACTTCTCGGCCGACTTCTCCGGCACGAGCTATCGCTGCGACAACGGCCAGTGCCCGAGCGGCTACACGTGCATCGCCGACACGTGCGTGCTGCCCGGCGGCGGCGATGCCGGCGACGCCGCGATGGCCGACGCGCTCGACGCCGATCTCGCGATCCCGTGGTGGAACACGAGCTGGGGCAAGCGCGCGAACCTGACGATCACGAACAACGCGGCGGGCGCGCTTCCGACCGGGTTTCCGGTCAGCGTCGTGGTCGATCTCGCGATGCTCGAGTCGGCAAGTGCGAGCTACAACGAGCTGCGCGTCGTGCGCTGGGACGGCACCACGTGGACCGAGCTCACGCGGTTCGAGCAGATCACGCCCGTGCAGAATCTGATCTGGTTCGATCTCGTGGACCCGCTGCCGACGAGCACGAGCACGTACGAGTACTGGCTGTACTTCGACAACCCCGGCGCGCTGGCGGCGCCGGCGAACGGCGCGATGGTGTTTCCGTTCTTCGACGGCTTCGACGGGACGAGCGTCGACACCACGCTGTGGGCCGTGCAGGGCGCGCCGTCCGAAGGGAGCATGAACCTGACCCTGAACCCGAGCGACAGCGTGCGCACGATGTCGCAGTTCGCGGTCGGTTATGCGGTCGCGGCCTCGCTCCTCGCGCCGCCGAACGCGCCGCGATTCTGGGCCGGGTTCCAGCGCGAGACCGACTTCAGCGATGGCGATCCGTGGCTGGTCTGGATCAATCGCGCGGCCAACGACAGCGACGCCCCGCCGACGGCGAACCCGGCGACGATCTGGCCCGAGACGTACATCTCGTCGATCGGCATGAACAACCCGAGCTGGGGCCCGGCCGAGACGCTCGATACGGTCAAGCACTACTACACGGTCGAGCGCTTCTCCGATCGCGTCATCTACAAGTACGAGGAGAACGAGGTCTACACGTACGTGTTGCCGATGGCGGACAACGACGACCTCCAGGTGCGGCTCTGCAACGAGGGCAGCAAACCGATCGAGTTCGGCGCGGTGTTCGTGCGCCCGGTCCGGATACCGGATCCGGCGGCGACGATCGGCGCGACGCAGCTGCAGTGAGTCAACGCTGGACGAGCAAGCCTTCGGCGAGTAGCAGCAGCAGCACCGCGGCCGCGAGCGCGTGCCACAGCTCGACGCGGCGCGTGTTGTCGGCGGGGCCGGACGCGGCCGACGTGCCGGAGGCGGGAAGCATGGACGGTGGGGCGGGCGCGAGATCCGAGCCGTGCGGATCGATGTTGACGACGAACGCGAGCTCGTCGCGCTCGCCGGTGGTGCCGGTTTGATCGGTTCCGATCACGCGGTACGCGCCCGGCTTGTCGGTCTTCGTGAAGCGCACCGAGCTGCGGCCGGCGATGCGATCGCCCTCGAAAACCGCGCCGATGTTGTCCGGGCCGCGCACCTCGAGCCTCTTCAAGTCGGTCGTCGGTAGCGCGATCGATGCGCCGACGAAGTGCTCGCTCGCGTCGGTCGGCGAGTGCTTGCGCGCGAGGTGGCGCACGGCCTGCTGGATCAGCGGCAAGAACCCCTTGTGCATCGGCAGGTCGTTCCAGTCGGTGTCGAGCGTCGACGCGAACAGCAGCGTGCGGCCGTTGCCGATCGACGCCTCGACGAGCGCCTCGGCGCCGTTCGTGAAGCGCGCGAGCACCGCCCGATCGGCCGTCGCCGTCGTCGGGCCGAGCAGCGAGATCTTGAAGAAGCTCGCGTCGGCGAGCCCCGCGTCGTCCTTCTCGAACCTCTCGAAGATCGGGTGTTCGGCCTCCCACTTCACGAGGTGGAGCGCGCGGCTCGCGCGCTCGTCGGGCGCGGCGCCCCACGTCGTGTCGATCGGATCGCGCAGGCTCTGCGGCAACAGCGGCAGCATCGTGCGGTCGTAGGCGGCCGGGTCGACGCGATCGCCGGGCGCGACCAGCACGCCGCCGCCGGCGCGCACCCACGTCGCGAGCAGCGCGACGCGCTCGGGCGGCAGCGCGGGCACGTTCGCGAGCACGACGGCGTCGAAGTCGTCGAGCGCGAGCGCGGGCGCGGCGCCGCGGCCTTTGGGATCGATGCCGGCCAGCTCTTCGGTCGTGATCACGCGGACGACAATGCCGGAGTCGTCGCGATCGCCGGGACGTAGCGCTTGCTCGACATAGAACGCCTCGTCGTCGTGGCGGACGGTGCGCGGGTCGCCGTCGACGACGAGCACGCGCACCTCGTCGCGCAGCGACGCGCGCACCCACCTGCGGTCGTCGGCCGCGAGCCCGTCGGCGGACGTGAGCGCGACCGACGCTTCGGTCGCGCGCGCACCGGCCGGCAGTACCGCGATGAACGGCTTCTTGCTCGAGCCGTGCGCGGGCACGTCGAGCAGGCCGCGCGCGACGACGCGCTCGCCGATCGCGAGCGACAGCTCCACCTTCGCGGGCACGCCGCCGAAGTTCGCGACGTCGGCCTCGAACCGCACGTCGCGGCCGCCCGCGCCCGGATCGGCATCGGCGCGCAGCGCGGTGATCGCGAGGTTCGGCATCTCGGCAGGCCGCAGATCGAGCGCGACCAGCGCGGGGCCGGTCGCGCCCCACGGCGGGTCGTCGCCGTGAAAGCCGGTCTTCGCGAGCAGCGACAGCACGTAGACCGTCTTGCGGGCGTGGCTCGACGACGCGAGCAGCTGCGCCGCACGCACGAGCGCGCGCGTGGTATCGGCCGGCCGCGCGCTCGGCTCGAGCGCGAGCAACTGATCGCGCAAGCGCAGGTGATCGCGCGTCAGCTCGGTCGGCTGCTCGGCGCCTTCGGAGGCGCGCACGATCGCGACCTCGGCTTCGGGCCCGAGCTGCACGAGGATGCGCGTCGCTTCGTCGCGCGCGCGGCGCAGCCACGGCTTGCCGTCGACGAGGTAGCCCGATGCGAACGAGTCGTCGATGACGAGCACGGCCGCTTGCGGGCCGCGCGTCACCTGCGGGCCCTTGCGCTCGCACGACGTGAACGGCTTGGCGAGCGCGATGGCGATCGCGCCGCACGCGAGCGCGCGTACGAGCAGGAGCAGGCGCTCGCGCAGCCGCAGCTTGCGTGCGGTGCGGCGCTTGGTCGCCATCAGGAAATCGAGCGCCGCGAAGTCGACGACGCGCGCGCGCTTGCGGCCGATCAGGTGGATCGCGATCGGCACGGCGATCGCGATCGCACCGACGAGCATGAGCGGCGCGAGAAATCCCACTAGCTCGCCCTCCGCGCCGGCTGCAGCCGCGAGCGCGCGACCAGGAGATCGAGCAGCGTGGTCTCGAGCGGCCGATCGGTCGAGACCAGGTGGTAATCGACGCCGGCACCGCCGAGCGTGGTGCCGCAGCGCGCGAGGAATTCGGTCATGCGCGCGAGGTAGTCGCGGCGGATCGCGGCCGGGTTGACGAGCATCTTGTTCGACGACTCGAGCGCTCGGAACTCGGTGAGGCCTTCGTACGGAAACTCGCGCTCGTGCGGATCGAGCACGTGCAACACCGACACGTCGTGGCGCTGCGCGCGCAGCTGCGCGAGCGCGCGCAGGGTCGCGTCGTCGGGATCGAACAGGTCGGACGCGAGCACGATCAGCGCGCGCCGCCGGCGCGTCAGCTCGGCGATGCGCGCGAGCGATTCGGCCGGCGACTCGTCGCCGAGCGCGCCGCGCGTCATCACCTGATCCATCACGCCGAGCACGTCGTGCAGGTGCGTCGCGCGCGCGCGTGGCGGCACCATGGTCTCGACCGCGCGATCGCCGCACGCGACGAACCCGACCTTGTCCTGCTGCTGGATGACGAGATACGCGAGCGCGGCGAGCACGAGGCCGGCGTAATCGAGCTTGGAGATCGCGGCGCCGCCCGCGAATCGCATCGACGCCGACGTATCGAGCACGAGGTAGACCGTGAGCTGCGACTCCTGCTCGAACTGCTTGATGTAGATGCGATCGAGCTTCGCGTACGCCTTCCAGTCGATGCGTGCGCGCTCGTCGCCGGGCGAGTACTCCTTGTGCTCGGAGAACTCGACCGAAGACCCGTGCATCGCCGCGCGATGGAGGCCGGAGAGCGCGCCTTCGACGATCACGCGCGCCTTGATCGGCAGGCTCCCGAGCCGCGCGAGCTGCGCGGGATCGAGCTTCGGACCGGCGCCGGCGCTCGTAGTCACGGCGTGACGACCGACAGCAGCCGATCGACGAGCTCGCCGGCGCGGCGGCCCTCGGCCTCCGCGCGGTAGTTGAGGATCAAGCGATGCTGCAGCGTCGGCCGCGCGAGCGCCGAGACGTCTTCGATCGCGACCGCGAAGCGGCCGTCGAGGATCGAGCGCGCCTTCGCCGCGAGGATCAGGTACTGCGACGCGCGCGGGCCGGCACCCCACGACACGCTGTCCTTGATGAATTGCGGCGCGGTCGGCGACGTCGGCCGCGTCGCGCGTGCGAGCGCGACCGCATACTTCACGACGTGATCGGCGGCCGGCACGCGGCGCACGAGCTCCTGCAGCTGCAAGATGCGCTGCGGCGACAGCACGCGCGACAGCTCGGGCCGGTGATCGCTCGTCTGCTGGCGGACGATCTCTTCTTCTTCGGCCTCGCTCGGGTAATCGACGTCGACCTGGAACATGAAGCGATCGAGCTGCGCCTCGGGCAACGGGTACGTGCCCTCCTGCTCGATCGGGTTCTGCGTCGCGAACACGAGGAACGGCAGCGGTAGCTCGTGCGTCGTGCCGCTCGCGGTCACGCGATACTCCTGCATCGACTGCAGGAGCGCCGCCTGCGTCTTCGGCGGCGTGCGGTTGATCTCGTCGGCGAGCACGAGGTTCGCGAACACCGGGCCCTTGACGAACCGGAACGCGCGCCGCCCCGTCGTGTGATCTTCCTCGAGCACCTCGGTCCCGGTGATGTCGGCCGGCATGAGGTCGGGCGTGAACTGGATGCGCTGGAACGACAGGTTCAGCGTCTCGGCGAGCGTCGAGATGAGCAGCGTCTTCGCGAGGCCCGGTACGCCGACGAACAGCGTGTGGCCGCGCGCGAACAGCGCGACCAGGAGCTGATCGACGACGCGCTTCTGGCCGATGATGCGCTTCTCGATCTCGGCGACGATCTGAGCGTGCGCCTGGGCGAGCTCGGCGACAGCTTCGAGATCCGACTTCTGCGGCTCGGGCACGACCGGGTTGACCTCGGTCGGCTGCTCCAGCCGGAGCGGCGTGATCGGCGTGACGTTTTCGGGCTTCGTGCTCATGCGCTATTTCGCTATCGCTTCACTGCTTCAGCTGGTCGCACGCGGCGTGTTCGCGCGCCGCGCGGGGATCGTTGATCTGAGAGTATGCCTCGGCCAGGCCGCAGCGAGTTTGCGGATCGAACGGGCTCACGCGCAAGGCCTGCTCGTACGCCGCGATCGCCTCCGGCCAGTCCTTGCGCGCCGCCCGGGCGATGCCGAGCGTGACCGCCGCCACCGCGTCGTGGTCGTCGGCGGCCACCAGCGGGGTCGCGAGCTCGATCGCCCGCGCGAGGCGCGCGGCCGATCGGTCGATCGCCTCGGGCGGCGAGCCGGGCGCGCGGTCGTAGCGGCCGAGCTCGACGAGCGTGCGCGCGAGCTTGCCGGCGACGAACGCATCGGGGGCGCCGGCGGCGGCGAGCGCCTTGTCGTACTCGACCGCGGCTGCCTCGAGCATGCCACGTGCTCTTAGCATCCCGCCGAGCCGCGCGTGCTTCCTGGCGCGCGGCGACACGGTCTCGATTCCGACGTTCTCGGACTCTGCGCCGCCCTTGCCGAACTTGATCGGCTTGCCCGCGCGCGCCTTGCCGTCGCCGGCCTTGAGGTGCAGCCGCCATTGCTGGTCGACCTCGACCCAGGTCATGGCCATCGCCTCCGACACGGCGCGCCGCGCGCTCTTGCCGTCGCGCTGCGCGTAGAGCGCCTCGCGCAGGCCCTTGTAGCCGATCTTCTGCTGCATCCAGCCGACGAGCGTGTAGACCTCGGCGTACGCGAGGCTCGCGGCTTCCTGGCTGGGCAGCTTCGCCATCGACGGGTGCATCTCGTCGAACGTGATCAGGCGGCCCTTGCGCAACGCGGCGGCGAGCAGCGCCTGCTCGGTGCCCGACAGCGCGATCTCGGGCGGCCGGCGCCAGCGCGTCTGCTCGAACCGCGCGAGGCCTTCCTGCAGCCACACCGGCACCGTGTCGTGCGAGATCCGCGACACGATCAGATGCGTGTACTCGTGCGCGAGCGTGTCCATCCACGGGTAGCCGAACAGCGTCGCGCGCGGCGACACCACCATCAGCTTGTTGTACTTGCTGAGCGCGATCGTGCCGGTGGTCTCGATCTCGGCCTCGGTGAGCGGCGAGAGCTTCGCGAGGTCCGACGGCGATCCCAGCAGCTCCACCCGGATGGGATCGACCGGCTTGTAGCCCAGGTCGTCGCCGATCGCGTCCCACGCCTTGTCGAGGACCTCGCCGGCGAGTTGCGCGATCGTCGCGTCCGCGCCGGGCGCGTAGCGAATGATGAAGTGACCGCCGGGCGAGCGCTGCTCGGCGAACGTCTCGGTCACCGCGAGCGTGGATTGCGCAAGGTGATGCGTCTGGCCGACCATGCCATCGACCGCGTCGTCGGGGATCTTGTCGAGCAGGTTCACCGCGTGCGTGTAATCGCCGGACTGGAACGCGAGCTCGGCGTCGAGCCACTTGACCTCGATCGTGTCGGGCGCGTGCTTCTCGAGATCGGCGAGCACGGCGCGCGCGTCGTCGAGCCGCGAGGTCGAGATGTAGCGGGCGGCCTTGATGAGATCGCCGCTCACCGTCCGCTCGTGCCGCTGTGCGTACGCGGTCGATGCGCACATCATCGCGATGATCACGCCGACGCCCGACGCCCGACGCCCGACGCCCGTCACTTGCGCAGCTCCTCGATGTAGCGCTCTTCCGCTTCCTCGTAGCTCTTCGGCGCCGAGCCCTTCTTCCAGTCCTCGAGCAGCTGCTCGCGAAACTTCTCGGGCGCGCGGTACTCGTCGGCGCCCGGAATGCGGATCGGTTCCTCGCCGACCACGCTCTTCTGCGCCTGGCGTGCCGCGCTGCGCGCTCGCTCGCGCGCCTTCGCGAGCGCGTCGGCTGCCGCGCGCGTCGCCTCGCGCGCGCCCGACGGATCGCGCGACTTCATGCGGTCGTCGGCCTGATCCATCTGATCGATCGCGGCGCCGAGCTTCTTGCCGAGCTCGGCCGCGGTATCGCCGGGCAGCTCGCCGCCGAGCTGCCTCGTGCGGTCGCCGAGCCGGCGCGTGCGCTGCTCGTTCATCGCCTCGCGCCGGCGCAGCCGCTCGAGCGCGCGCTGGTCGTCGCCCGACATGATCTGGTCGGGGCGCGGCGCGAGGGCCTGCAGCTCGTCGATCAGGTCCTTCGCGACCGGGCGCGCGCGCTCGACGCCGTCGAGCGCGTTCTGGGTCGCCTCGGCCCACTTCGACTTCGGATCGTCGTCGAGCGCGGCCTCGAGCTCGCCGGCGATCGTGTCGAGGCTCTGCTTGGCCTGGCGCGCCATGCCGGCGGCCTCGGCGAGATCGCCATCGCTCACCATGTGCTCGACATCGCCGAGCCGGCGCTCGACGACGTCGAGCTCCTCCTTCGCGAACGGCGTCAGCCCCGATTCGTCGATCGCGTCGAGCCGGCGCCGCAGCTTGTCGACGAGCGGGCTGATCTTCTTCGCGGCCTCGCGCCGGTGATCGCGCGCGACCTCGTCGGCCTTCTGCGCGTAGGCCTCGAAGATGCGGTTCGCCTCGCCCGCGATGTCGTCCTGATCCTTCGCGACATCCGACAGCTCGTTCATCACCTCGTCGAGCTTCTTCTGCTCTTCGTTGAACTTGTCGCCGCGATAGGCGGCGAGCGAATCCTCCTGCGCGGCCGCGGCGCGCGCTTGCTCTTGCTTGCACACCTCGAGCTTGGCCTGGGCCTCCGCCGTCTTGCCGGCGTGCACGAGCGCGCGCACCTCGTCGATGCAGTGCCCGCCGCTCGCGCCCTGCGCGGCCTCTCGATTCACGTACTGATCGAGCACGTCCTCGGGCATCGCGCGCGCGTGCTTGCTCTGCTCCGCGTACAGCCGATCGAGCGCGCGCATCTCGCGATCGATCTCGTCGAGCAGCCGCGGATCCTTCGTGCGCTGGAACTGCGCGAGCAAGTCGGCGAGCCGCTTCTGGTGCGCCGCGATCTCGTCGGAGATGTCGAGCAAGCCTTCGAGCCGCTCGCGATCGAGCCAGTCGGCGAGCGCGATCGAGTCGTCCTCGAGCTCGGCGACGATCGGATGGTCGGTCGCGCCGAACCGCGCGGCCGGCTGCTTCGCGGCGCCCTTGACGATCACGCGCTGCTCGAGGCTCGCGAGCCGGTCGAGCCGGTCGCGCATCCCGGCGAGCGCTTTGCGCAGCTGATCGGACGCGTGCGGATCCTTCTCGTACGCGCCGGCGATCGAGCCGAGCTCGACGATCGCGTCGCGCAGCTCGTGTGCGATCAGCTCGCGCGCGGCGCCGTCGTCGCCGGGCCCGACGAGCCGCGCGCCGAGGTTCTTCAAGATCCGCTCGGCGACTGCTTGCTGGCGCGCGAGCGTGTCCTCGTGGCGCTCGCGCGGGCTCGTGACGCGCAGGTGCAGCTCGCGCGACTTGCCGACGTTCGGCCCGCCGATCGTGTCGGTGTCCTTGGCCTCGATCCAGTAGCGGACCTCGCCGCCGCTCGGCACCTGGACCTCGGCGATGTCCCACACGAGCTTGCCCTGCGCGCGGCTGCCGACGTCGGTGAGCGGGATCGGCTTCTTGCCGCGATCCTTTCCCGATTCCCACACGAGCTCGGCCGATGCGAGCCCGAAGTCGTCCTCGATCACGTACGCGAGCTCGACGCGGCGCATGTTCGCGACGTCGAGCGGCTCGCCCGGCGCGACGAGCTGCACCGTCGGCGCGAGGTCGGGCTCGGTGTCGATCGCGCGCGGCGTCGTCTCGATCGAGCGATCGCCGTTCGGCGAGGTCACCGCGAACCGGTAGCGCGCGGCGCGATCGATCACGAGCGACGCGCTGATCTGCTCGCCGTCGAGCTGGGCGGCGATCGCGTGCTTGTCGCCGGTCGCGCCCGAGCCCGGCTCGATCACGAGCTCGACGGCGGATGCCGGCACGAGCACGCGCGCGTGCAGCTCGACGTGCGTGCCGGGCAAGCCGCGAATGTCGCCCGACGACGACGGCAGCTCGAGCGGGCGCCGCTTCGCATACGCCGGGAACGTCAGCGTCGCGGTCAGGTCGGCGACGAGCGGCACGTCGGACAGCGCGGCGCCGTCGAACGGCTCGGGCGGCGAGGCGACGAGATGCCGCCAGCCGCGCGCGACCGGGCCGGGCAACACCGCGACGAGCGCGATGTTCGCCGCCGCCGCGGCGAGCGCCCACCGGCGCGCGCGGGGCAGCTCGCGCGCCGGCACCAGCGATTCGGGCGCGACATCGTCGAGCTTGGCGCCGGTCACGTCGGCCAGCGCGGCGACCAGGTCCTTCGACGGCGCGCCCGGCCGCGGCGGCGCAGCCGCGAGCTCGACGCACGACAGCAGATCAGAGGCGAGCGAGTCTCTCGGCACCGACTCGCTCGCATTCGTGACACGGGGGGGCGGTAGGCGGCGGCCGATCCAGCGCGCGACGTCGGCATCGGCGTCGAACCGCCGCCGGGGCGCGACGAACCCCAGCACGATCGCCCCACCGAGCACGATCGCGCCCGAGAGCCCGGCGATCCCGAGCACGGCCATCGCCGTCGAGCGGTGCGCGCCCACGACATGGCCGACCAGCGGCAGCACGAGCACCAGCCCGGCCAGCGCGGCGAACGCGTACAACGCGATGCGCCGGGCCTCGTGACGCAGCACGAGGGCACGGACGCGCGCGAGATAATTCGGGATCGAAGTGCGAGAAACGGCCACGGTGTCGCCCTGCGCGCGCCCGGTCAGCATAGCTCCCGGCCGTGGCTCGCGCCCTCGGTGATATAACCGAGCCGGCGTGAGGATGCGTGAATAAGGAGGGCCCGCGAGCGTCCACCGGACGTGATGCGAGCGCGCCGATCGACGACCACGACCTGGTTCGGGCCGCGCGCGGCGGCGATCGCGAGGCCTTTCGCACCTTGTTCGAGCGCTACCACCGCCGGGCGTACTCGCTCGCGTACGGCGTGCTGCGTAATCAGGACGACGCGCTCGACGTCGTCCAGGATGCCTTCATCAAGGCACACGAGCACTTAGACAAGTTCGAGGGCGCGTCCAGCTTCTACACCTGGCTGTATCGGATCGTCATGAACCTGGCCATCGACCTCCTTCGCAAGCACCGCCGGGTGTCGCCGGTCGAGCTCGACGTGCTGGATGCGGGCAGCGACGACGCGCTCCTGCCCAGGCTGCTCGGCGGCAATCCCGGCCGCGCGCTGCTCGACAAGGAGATCCGCGCGCGCATCGATGCCGCGCTCGCCGAGCTGTCCGAGAACCATCGCACCGTGCTGGTGTTGCGCGAGCTCGAAGGCCTGTCGTACGAGGAGATGGCGCGCGCGATGAACTGCTCGAAGGGCACGATCATGTCGCGCTTGTTCCACGCACGGCGCAACATGCAGAAGCGGCTCGTCGACCTGCTCGAGCGCCCGGCTGCCGCGCCCGCCAACGAGATCGACGACGACGAGGTCGCATGAAGCCGCACGACATCGATCTCATGCAAGAAGCCGACGGCGAGCGCCCGCGCGCCGGCGAGAGCGATCCCGCCGACCGCGACAAGCTCGCCGCACTCGACGAGCTGCACGAGCTCGTGCGCGGCCACCTCGAGGCCGATGCCGATGCCGTGCCCGCGGCCCGCTTCGCGGAGATGTGGAACGCGATCGATCGATCGATCGGCGCCGCGCCGGCGAAGGACTCGGCCGAGCATGCGGCACAAGGTCCCGGCTTGTGGCGCAGGCTGTCGCGCTGGCTGGATCGCTATCGCGGCTACCTCATCACCGGCACGGTCTCGGCCGGCGCGGTCGCCGCGCTCGCGCTGCTGTTGCGCGGCGGAAGCGAAACCGACTCGAAGCCGATCGAGACGATGCCTGCGGCGTACCACCCCACGGAGATCGAATCGCTCGACACGCCCGGCGGCACACCGACCGTCTTTCATGTCAAGGACGAAGACGGCGCCAGTACCGTGATCTGGGTGTCGCCAGACGATACTGTGGAGGGCATATGAAGCGCCTCGCCATCGCGTTCGTGGTGCTCGCCCTCGCATCGGGCGTCGCGCTGGCCGACGACAAGGCAGAGTGCGACTTCCTCGAGATCGGGGCCTCGGTCAGCAAGCCGGCGAGCCTGCCCGACGAGCTCAAGCCGCTCGAGAAGAAGCTCCAGCAGCCGCCGCTGTCGTCGTACTCGGTGTTCGCGCTCGAGTCGAAGGGCCACGTCCAGCTCGCGAAGCTCAAGCCCGACGCGCTCAAGATCGTGCGCGGTCACGCGACCGTGCTGCTGCGCGATCGCCACGACAAGCGCATCGAGCTGACGATGACGCTCGACGACGCGAAGGGCAAGCGCGTGCTCGAATCCAAGCAGAGCGTGAGCGCCGGCGACTGGAACGTGTGGGTCCACTCCGACGGGCCGTCGTCGGGTCACATCATCGCGCTCATGTGTAAGTAGCCTGCAAATCAGCGCGGTTACCGCCGGTAAATAGAGTGCGCGCGCTCGTTGTTGTATACGAGCTGCATGGCCCGCCGCCTGCCGACGACGATGACCCGGCGCCGCTGGCTCGTTCCCGGCGCGATCGGCTCCGGGTTTGTCGCGCTCGTCGTGATCGGGCTCGCGCTCGTCTATCCGCGCGTCGGTGCGTACATGATCCGGCACAAGATCGGCGGCAAGGTCGCGCACAAGCTCGGGCGCGACCTGAGCTTCGGCCCGGTCGACGTGTCGCTCGGGCACGCCGTGCTGCACGACGTCGATATCCGCGGACCGCTCGACGGCGACACGCCGCTCGTTCACGTCGACACGATCGATGTCGAGTTCGACGCGTGGAAGTCGATCTTCGGCTCGCCCGAGCTCGGCGCGGTCGCCATCGACGGTGTCGTCGTCAGCGTCCGCCGCGATGCCGACGGCCGCGACAACGTGCGCGATCTGATCGACCGCCTGCGCGACACCGCGGGCACCGGCGGTGGCGAGGGTGCGGGCGGCGATGCCAAGCCGTCGGCGCGGCCGACGCGCATCACGGTCGATCACGTCCGCCTGGTCGCGAACGACGAGCTCACCGGGACGACCGCGCTCGTCGGCGACGGCGACGCGACGTGGACGCCCGACGAGCTCGTCGCGCACGCGCGCAACGTGACCGCGACGACGACCGCGGCGCCGAAGGCGACGGTCGCGTCGATCGAGATCCACCGCGCGCCCGGCGCCGCGCCGCGCGTCGCGGTCGAAGGCGGCCAGCTCGAGCTCTTGCCCGAGCTCGTGCTGTCGGGCATCGCCGGGCAGGTCGTCGCGAACCCCGACCACGCCGGCCAGTACGTGATCGATCTCGCGGGCGGCTACGGCGGCGCCGGCGGCAAGCTGTGGACCGCGAAGGGCGACCTCGATCCGCGCGCGATCACGGCATCGATCGAGCTCGAGGCCGCGAAGTTCCAGCTCGATCGGCTCGCGCCGATCCTCGCGCACTCGGCGATCGTCGACTACGCGTCGACCGCGCTCGACACCCAGGTCCATCTCGATGTCGATCGCGCGGGCGTGAAGTTCGCGGGCGGGTTTCACCTGACCGGCCTCAACGTCGGCCACCCGCTGATCGCCGACAAGGAAGTGCGCGGCCTCGATCTCGCCGGCCAGATCGCGGGCAGCTTCGACCGCGCGTCGAAGAAGCTCGAGCTCGTGCGCGGCGATTTCGTGACGCGCAACATGCCGTTCTCGATCACCGGCGCCGTGATCGCGGCGACCCACCCGCTCGACGAGAGCGCCTACGTGCCGATCGGCCAGGCGTTTCACGACAAGAAGGGCCCGCGCCGCGGCCCGCACGATCTGGAGAGCGTGAGCCTGCGGCTCGTGATCCCGCCGATCGACTGCCAGAGCGCGCTGCTCGCGATCCCGACCGAGATGGCGCCGTTCTTCGCCGGCTACCGCATGAAGGGCGTGTTCCAGGCCGACCTCCACGTCGCGATCGACTGGCAGGACCTCGACAAGACCGAGCTCGGCGGCGACATCGGGATCAACCACTGCCGCGTCGTCGACGAGCCGGCCGATTCGCCGAAGCGGCTCAAGGACGAGTTCGAGCAGTTCGTCGAGACCGACAAGGGCGAGTGGCAGTCGTTCATCGTCGGGCCGACCAACCCCGACTTCGTCCCGCTCGATCAGATCTCGCCGTATCTGATCTCGTCGATCATGTCGAGCGAGGACTACGGGTTCTACAAGCATCACGGCTTCATCCCGAGCGAGTTCAAGTCGGCGCTCGTCAACAATCTGAAATCGGGCGGCTTCGTGCAGGGCGCGTCGTCGATCACGATGCAGATGGTCAAGAACGTGCTGCTGTTCCGCGAGAAGACGCTCGCGCGCAAGCTGCAGGAGCTGTTCCTGACCTGGCACGTCGAGAACACGCTCGAGAAGGATCGGATCCTCGAGATCTACCTGAACGTGATCGAGTACGGGCCCGGGCTGTACGGCATCGGCCCGGCCGCCCACGAGTACTTCGGCAAGGCGGCCAAGGATCTCAATCCGGTCGAGGCGGCGTTCTTCTCGTCGATCCTGCCCGATCCGAAGGGCCGCTACGCGCAGTACTGCCGCAACGAGCTGACGAAGTGGTCGGAGGGCAAGATCGAGCGCCAGCTCGGCAAGATGCTCGAGCGCAAGCAGCTCACGCAGGACGAGTACGACCACGCGCTGCAGACGCCGCTGTTATTCGTCAAGGACGGCAGCGAGACGGAAGAAGACTGCTTGAAGCGCGTGAAGAAGGCGATCAAGAACGCGCGCTCGACGAACCCGCTCGTGGAGCAGGAGCGCGAGCGCGAAGAAGCGACGAAGACGGGCACGAAGCGAAAGCCGAAGCCCGAGCGCGAGCATCGCAAGCGGTAGCAGCGGCGCGCGTGGATCGCTCGACGCGCACCCGCAGCCCGGCGCTGGCGGTGGCTCGGCCGCGATCGCGGGGTACAGGTAGGTCGCCGCCGGATTGCCGGCGGCATCGATCGCGAGGAATTCGACGAGGAACGGGCCCGCAGATGGCAAGTGCGTGATGCGCAGCGACGTCGCGGTCGGATCGGTGACGGTGGCGCAGACATACGACGGATCGAGCTCGGCGAGCCCTTGCGGAGGCGTGATGTCGAGGTTCGCGTCGATGCCGTTGGGCGCGGGCGTGTCGACGGGTGAAGGCACGAGCGGGACGTCTTGCGATTCGCCGCACAGGCTGCGTGCCGTCTGATACGCGGGTGGCGGCGGCGGCGCGGTCGACGCCTGCCCGCCGCCGAGCGTCGCGCACAGCGCTTGATACTGCGCGACATCCGACAGATCGGCGGGCGGCGTCCACGACAGATCGATCGCGCCCGGGCTCGCGGTCGCGGTGAACCCGGTCGGTAGCGGCGGCGCTTGCGCGTCGGTCGCGATCGGCTGGCCGACGAAGTAGTCGTACGTGCCGTCGCCGTTGCTGTCGACGAGCGCCCACTCGCCGCTCGCGAGCGCGCGGAACTCGCACATCTGGGCGCTCGGCTCGGGCTCCATCACGTCGTAGACCGGCAGCGACGGCATCGCGCCGGCCGCCGGGATCGTCGACAGATCGGCGATCGTCGCGCTCGCGATCTGGTGACACGACGACGCGCGCGCGGTGGCCTGATCGCACTGCGCGCCGACCCAGATGTCGAGCGGGCGATGCACCGGCATCGAGCCCGCGGTCAGCAGCAGCTGGTACGCGAACGAGCCCTCGGCGTAGCCGGGCGGCGCCGCGCCGGGCTGGCTGCAGGCGCAATGCGCGAGGTTGAAGTACTGCGCGGGCGGCGTCGCGGCGCCGGCGGGCAGCACGAGGTTGCCGAAGCCGATCGTCGCGCCGCCGGGAAGTGCCTGCGCGTGCGCCGCGGGGGCGGCGAGCAAGGCTCCGATCACCAGCGCCCGCACGCTGCTAGCGTACCCGATTGACTCCGCGCTCGGGTCTGGTACGAAGCGGCATGCGCCGCGCCGTGCTCGTCCTCGCCTTCGCGCTCGCCAGCGCCGCGCCGACGGTCGCGAGCGCCGATCCGCCCGACACGCACGAGATCATCTACACGCGGCCGTCGGGGTTCTGGACGTCGAACCGGCCCGCGGTCGGCGGCGCGTATCGCTGGCGGCTGCTCGGCATCGGCGGCGGCGTCGCGCTGCTCATGGGCGCGCTGATCGTGCACCTCGTGCGGCGCACCAGGCCGATCACGAATTCGACTCGTTGATCGGCACGCCGAGCTTCGCGAGCAGCGTGTTGATGATCGCGGTCGGGCGGATCTCGTCGAGCCAGTCGTCGAGCTTGTCGAGGCCGGTGATCGACGTGATCCGGCGCAGCAGATCCGCGGCGGCCGCGGCGCGGCGAATGCCGAGCAGCTCGAACAGGTGGCGGTGGCCGTGCGCGTACAGCTTCTCGTCGAGCTTCTTCCACGCCGCGAACTGCGCGGGCTCGACGAGCGGCCACGTCGGCACGACCTCCTTCGAGCCCGTGCTCGCGAGGATCGCGTTGACCGCGTGCCGCGCCGCCTCGTTCGCACCTTCCATCGACGCGAGATCGGTGTACGTGCGCACGTAATCGGAGGCGAGCACGAGGTTGCCGATCGCGGTCGCGGCTTCGGGGCGCAGCGCCCACGAGCCCGGCGGATGCACGAGCAAGCGGCCGCGATTCACCGGCGGCAGGCCGAGCGAGAAGTCGAGATCGTCGTCGAGGTGCCACGAATGGCGCAGGTCGTCGGTGAGCGTCTGCGCGTCGACCGATGCGCCGTTGAGCGCGGCCTTGAGCTGCTGCCAGATCTCGGCCGCGACCTCGTCGGGCGCGCACTGGTTCGCGGGCTTCTTCACGAACGTGCCGGGCGTCTCCCAGTCGGAGACGTCGACCGAGATCAGGCCGCCGACGTCGCCGCCGCCGTAGCGCCGGCGAAACAGCCCGAGCTCGCGCCAGAACTGCGGCTGCGAGATCGTGGTCAGCGCCCACGGCGAGTCGGGATAGAACGTGTGGCCGCGCACGAGCGGCACGTCCTCGTAGAGGAAGTACTGGATGCCGCACATCCACGACACGAGGTCGTCGGGGTTCTTCGCGGCCAGGCGCGCGAGCACGGGATCGAGCGCGGCCATCTCGGGCGTGATCATCCCGATCGCGGCGTCGATCGGCAGCGCGAGCACGTAGTAGTCGGCCTGTGCGGTGCCGCCGCCGGAGATCTCGATGCCCGAGATGCGCCCGCCGGCGACATCGAGCTTGGCGACGCCGGTGCCGGCATGCAGCTTGACGCCGAGCGACTCGAGCTGCGCGATCCACGGGTCGAACCACATCTCGGTCGTCGGGCCGCCCATCGTGCGGTCGTTGTTCACGCCGGTCGACGCGAAGTCGAGGATGAGCTGCATCGAGATCGTGCCGACCGTGCGCGCCGAGCCCTTCTTCGGGTCCATCGCGACCATCGTGTGCGGCACCGCGCGCAGCTGCTTCTGGAAGTTCTGCGAGTAGTGATCGCCCTCGAGGAAATTCCACCACGACATCAGCTCGTACTCGCCGAGCCGGCGCGCGTCGCTCGACGTGAAGAACTGCAGGATCTTCGCCGCGAACAGCGCGACGTCCTCGCTGTCGAAGTCGAGCTCCTGGAAGAACAGCTCGAGCGCGCTCAGGATGTCGTACGGCTTGGTGACGCGCTTGCGATAGAACCGGTACCACGTCTCGGTGTCGACGAGCGCGATCGCGCTCTCGGTCGTGGCTTGCAGGCGATCGATGACGTGGCCGCCGAGCGGCGACGGGATGCGCGCCATCGTGTCGACGACGTGCTTGTAGAACCGCGGGTAGAAGCGAAAGCCGTGCTCGCCGGGCAGGTCGCGGCGGCCGCCCGTGCCGGTGCCGGCGACTGGCTGGCTGCGCGCCTTGCCGCCCCACGTCGGCCGCGCCTCGTAGACATCGACGGTGAAGCCGCGCTGCGCGAGCTCGTGCGCCGCGGTCAAGCCGCCGACTCCGCCTCCGATCACGATCACGCTAGTCATCGCACCGAGCCTCCTGTCGACCAGGCAATTGCAGCCGCGAGCGGGCCGGTCGCGGGTTTGTCTCCGCCGAGCGCCGCGATCGCGAGGCGATCGAGCTTGCCACCGCGCCGCGCCGCGACTGAAGCGGCACGAGCGAGCACGCGGCGTGCCGCGCTCGCGTGGCCGAGGCGCTCCTCGGCCTGCGCCCACAGCCGCAGCGCGGTCGCCGCGTAGAACGACGATCGGCCGCGGCGAACCAGCGCGCGCGCGCGGGCCCGCGCGCGCACGGCGGCGGCGCGATCGCGCAGCCCGAGCTCGGCCGTCGCGCACAAGACGTCGATCATCGCCGACACCGCGGGCATCGCGGCGAGCCAGTCGGCGCGGGCCGTGCGCGCGAGCGTCTCGCCGATCGCGGCGGCGCGCGGCCAGTCGTGCTCGGCGAGCGCGAGCTCGCCTTCGGCGACCTGCCGGTAGATCGCGGCGAGCCCGAGATGCGCGATCGGTGCGCGATCCACTTCGGCAAGCGTCGCGCGCGCGGCGGGCAGATCGTTCGCGAGCACGAGCACGCGGCCGCGGTAGCTGCCGATCATCGCGCGCGTGATCAAGTCATCGCTCGCGCCGGCGAGCTCGTCGAGCATCGCGAGCGCGCGCACCGGCTCGCCGGCGTAGTACTCGCCGAGCGCCCAGTACGCGCGCAGGAACGACGCCTCCCACGAGCGCTCGAGGCCGAGCTTCTTGCAGATGCGCTCGCCGTCCTCGTGCTGGTCGCGCATCCCCGACCAGTCTCCTCGCAATGCCGCGATGATCCCGGCCGCGCCGCACGCGACCATGCGCGGATACGGTTCGCCGCTCGCGTCGGCAAGGCGCCGCGCGGTCGTGATCGCGCGATCGCCGAACCGGCCGAGCGAACCGGTCGCGAGGTACGCGGCGAGCATCGCCATGCCCATGCTGTGCGCGGCGCGATCGCCCGCCGCGTCCGCGATCGCGATGCCGCGCAGCACGTACTCGAACGACTCGAGCGGGTAGGGCGTCGACAGGAAGCTCGCGATCACCCGATACGCCGCGGCGAGCACCGGATCGGCGACCGACGCGTAGCGATCGAGCGAGTGCGAAGCACGAGCCACCTCGGGCGGAAGGAGTGCCGCGATGCGGCCGCGCGGCCCGAGGCGCAGCCAGCCGGGCACGAGCAGTTGCGCGGCGACACCGGCGGCACGCAGCGCGCTCGCGAGTCGCGCGCGCGGCCTCGGGGCTCCGCGGCGCGCGAGGACGTCGTCGAGGATCGCGAGGCCGCGCTCGAGCTCGCCGAGCTTGATGTGCGATTCGGCGGCGCGCACGCGCCACGGATCGCCGTCGGGACTCGTGGCGGCGAGCGCGGAGAATTCGGCGGCCGCGTCGGCGAGCTTGCCGCCGAGGAACAACGCTTCGGCGCGAGCGGCGCGCGTCTCGGAGCCGGCGCCGAGCTCGAGCGCGCGCCCGTACCATTCGGCAGCCAGCGCCCACGCGAGCTGGGCGCGCGCGGCGTCGCCGGCCGCGATCGCCCACTGCGCGGCGCGCGCGAGGTCGCCGGCCTCGCGCCAGTGATACGCGAGCTGGTCGGCGGCGCGACCGCGTTGCTCGAGCAGCTCGGCGAACTTGCGGTGCAGCGTGCGGCGCGTCGTCGGCGGGATCGCGGCGTGCGCGGCCTCGCGCAGGCGCTGGTGATAGAACACGTACACCGGCTCGCCGGCGGCCGACGGCGCGGCGCGCACGATGCGGCCATCCTCGAGCCCGCGCAGCGCCGACTGCAGCTGCACGCTCGGCAGGCCGGCGAGCGCACGCAGCTGCTCGAACGTCGTGCTGCCGCCGGCGAGCGCGGTCACTTCGGCGACGCCGCGCTCGGACGCGGTCAGCCGCGCGAGCCGGCGCTGCTCGGCGTCGTTCGGATCGGCGAGGCCAGCGTCGGCGAGCTCGCGGCCGATCAGCTCGGCGAGGTACGGGCTGCCGGCCGCGAGGTGCGCGGCCGCGTGCAGGCGATCGAGCGGCGTGGTCGGCGCGAGCTCGCGGATGAGCTCGACGAGGTCGGTGCCGGCCATCGCGGTGACGTCGACGACCTCGACCGCGGCGGCGAGCCGCTCGACGAGCGCTTGCAGCCGCGGCGGCGGCGCGCCGTCGGTGGTGAACGTCGCGACGATCGCGAGCGGCCGCGCGATGCGCTCGACGAGCAGCGCGAGCAGCGCGAGGCTGTCGTCGTCGGCCCACTGCAGGTCGTCGAGCACGAGCAGCGCGTGCTTCTCGCCCAGCACCCGCTCGAACAGCTGCACCATCGCGTGCATCGCGCGCTCGCGCTCGACGCGCAGATCTTCGACGGCCGGCGCCGCGGCCGCGCCGAGGTGCGCGCCGAGCACCGGAAACACGCGCGCGAGCGCGGCCGCGTGATCGATCGTCGCCGCGAGCTCCGCGTTGCCGGCGAGCTCGGTCGCGAGATCGTCGACGATGAAATCGAACGCGCGGTACGGCACGCGCTCGCGCTCGTCGCAGCGGCCGCGCCACGTCACGGTCGCCTCCGTCGCGTGTGCCGCGAGCGCCGCCTCGACGAGCGCGGTCTTGCCGACGCCCGACGCGCCGGTGACGAGCACGAGCCGCCCGCGCGCCGCCGGATCGGCGACGCGTGCCGAGATCCGCGCGAGCTCGGCGTGGCGGCCGACGAAGCGCGCTTCGCGGCGCACCGCACGTGGCTGCGTGAGCTCGCCGGTGAGCAGCTCGGCGACCGCGAGCGCGGTCGGCCGCCGCGCCGGATCTTGCGCGAGCATCGCCTGGATCAAGTCGTCGAGATCCGGCGGCACGCGCGGTTGCAGCGCGCTCGCGCGCGGCACGGTCGTCGGCTTGCCGAGCCGCTGCAACACGTGCATCGTGCCGCCGAACGGCGGCGCGCCGGTGACGAGCTCGTACGCGACGACGCCGAGCGCGTAGACGTCGAGCGCCGGCGTGACCACGAGCCCGCCGATGTACTCGGGCGCGAGATACGCCGCGGTGCCGACGACGCGCTGCTCGCGCGCGAGGTCGCCGGGCGCGCGCCGATGCTCGAGCGCGAGCCCGAAGTCGAGCAGCTTCACGGCGCCGCCCGCCATGACCATCGTGTTCGACGGCTTGACGTCGCGGTGGATCACGCCGCGCGCGTGCAGGAACGCGAGCCCTTCGGCGAGCTGCGCGAGCACGGTGCGCACGCGGCCGAAATCGACCTCGGGCGCGGCGCGCGGAGGCGGCAACAGCGGCGCGGCTTCGGTCGGCGCGTCTTGCACCGGCGGTGTGCTCTGCGTCGAGCGGTCCGACGTGTCGGGGATGGCCGGCGACGGCGCGCGCTCGACCCAGCGCCGCGGATCGAGCCCGGGCAAGTACTCCATCGTGAAGTAGCAGGCCTGATCGTGCACGACGAGCTCGTAGAGCTCGACGAGGTTTCGGTGCCGCAGCGACGCGACCGCGCGGAACTCGCGCTTGAGCCACAGCGTGGCATCGAGGTGCGGGATCGCGCGGAACTTGATCGCGACATCCATGTCGCGCCGAAGATCGCGGCCGAGATAGACGACGCCCATGCCGCCGCGGCCCAGCTCCTGGACGAGGTGGTAGCGATCCC
>DATJXL010000160.1:0-24995 GCA_035500135.1 Kofleriaceae bacterium | reverse complement strand
GTCGGGCCGCCGCGTGAACGGCGCGCGCCATTCGGCGGGCGCCACCGCGTACGGTGTCGACGCCGGTGGCTTCGCGGCCGTCGCCGCGGGCACCTGCGGCGCCGCGTAGGGGCGCAAGCCGTGCGGCGGCGTGAACCCGCTCGACGACGTCTCGCCCTCGTCGAGATCGCTGAGCACGTCCTGCACGGCCGCGTAGTGCGCGACCTCGGCTTGCGCGGCCTCGACGCGGCGGCGCAGGCTCGACACCGGCGTCGTCGCGATCTGCGTGCCGTGGCCGACGAGCGGCGACTCGGCTTCGAGATCGAACTGCCCGCCCTCGCGCGCGATGCGCAGCATCGTCTGCTGCTCCGCGACCGTGGTCGCGAACGCGCGCTGGACCTCGTCGCCGATCGCGGACGCCGGGAACGCGCCGCCGAGCGGACCGACCGCTTGCCCGATCGCCTCGCCGAGCGCACGCGCGGTCGCGAACCGGTGATCGCGATCGCGCGATAGCGCTCGTGCGATGGCGTCGGCGAGCAGCACCGGCACGTCGGGCCGCACCGCGGAGATGTTCGGGATCGGATCGGTGACGATCGCCTGGAACGTCAGGAACTCGGTCTCGCGCTTGAACAGGTGGCGTTGCGCGAGCAGCTCCCACAGCACCGTGCCGAGCGCCCACACATCGGTGCGGCGATCGAGCAACTCGTTCCGCAGCTGCTCCGGCGCCATGTACGCGTACGTGCCCTTCACCGCGCCGGTCGAGGTCTTCGCCGACGCGTCGGTCGCCTTCGCGATGCCGAAGTCGAGCACCTTCACGATGCCGTCGACGGTGACGAAGATGTTCTGCGGCGAGATGTCGCGATGCACGAGCCCGAGCGACTCGCCGTCGGCGCGGCGCAGCTGGTGCGCGTGGTGCAGGCCTTCGCACGCCTGCATCACGAAGCCGGCGACCAGCCGTGGGTCCGGGCGATACGGGTAGTAGTCGCCGCGACGGAAGCACGTCAGCGGCACGCCCTCGAGGTACTCCATCGCGATGAAGTACTGCTTGTTCCACTCGCCGAGCTCGAACACCTGACACACGTTCGGGTGCGAGATGCGCGCGGCCGTGCGCGCCTCGTCGAGGAACATCGTGATGAACTGCGGATCGCGCGCGAGGTGCGGCAGGATGCGCTTGATGCAGACGAGCTTCTCGAAGCCGCCGTCGCCGGCCAGCCGCGCGAGGAAGATCTCGGCCATGCCGCCCGTCGCCAGCTTGGCGACGAGCGTGTACTTCCCGAACCTCCTGGCGTCGGCCGATTCCGGGGCGACGTCCATCGCATCATTATAGCAGCTGGGTGCCGCTCCTCGGCGGAAAGCGCCGATCAGTACCGATCAGCGTGCAGGCCCCGGAACCTTCGCGGTTCGCTCGGCCGAGCGCTCGTCCTGGACGCGCGCGTGCTCGAGCAGCAGCTGCGTCACGGTGACGTTGAGCTCGTCGCGGCCGCCGATCGCGCACGGCGAGAACTCGAACTGGCCTTCGTGCCAGTCGAGCAGCTGCATCAAGCGCTGTTTCGGCACGCCGTTGCCCGAGCTGCCTTCGACCTTGAGGATGCATCCGTCGGAGACGAACACGCGCGCGATCTCGCCGTTGCGGAGGAGCAACAAGATCCCGGATTTTCGCTCGAACTCGAACAATGACAGCAGCGTGCCGAGCCCGATGTCGACGAGGTTACCGCGCAGGCCCGGGTTCGCGATCGGCACGACCGGCGCGACGACACGATGGACGCGGATCACGAGCTCCTCGTCGAGAAACGGCTTCGGGACGTAGTCGCGCACGCCGGCGCGAAACGCGTCGAGCCTGCCGAGGTCGCCTTCGTCGCCGGTGAGGACGAGCGGCACGTCGGACAGCGTCGAGTGCTCCGACATCGCGTACGCGAGATCGATGCCGGTCATCCCGTCCATCGCGGCGGCGGCGATGATCGCGTCGGGCCGCCACGCGCTGCACACGTCGAGCGCCTCGGGCGCCGACATGCAGCCGATCACTTTGAACCCTGCGGATTCGAGGCAGCGCTGCATGCGCGCGCGCAGCGGAGGGCTCGGCTCGACGACGATCACCTGCGTCGTCGTCGACAGGCCCGGATTCGTGTGCTCGGTGCGCAGCGAATCGACGTGGGCGCGCAGCTTGAGCCGCGACGGGGTGTCGCCATCGATGAGCTCGAAGCCCATGCCGGGGTGGCGGCCGAGCGCGCGCGCCGCCGACGGCGTGAGCATGTGGGCGACGCGGGCGTGGAGCCCGAGCAGCGTGCCGTCGGGAAGCGTGAGCCGGATCTCGGTCTCTTCGCCGACGGGAAGCAGCGCCTCGGTCCGGATGAACAAGCCGCGCGCCGACACGTCCTCGGTCTCCGCGTCGACGGTGCCGCTGGGTCGATCGAACTCGACCCGACAACGGCTGACTAGCCGCAGATCGCGGCCCCGGCGCGCGCTTGCCACCGATAAAAGTCTAGCGGGCGCAGATTTTGTTGTCCTGTTTGCGCGCGAGTCCCTATGCAAGCCCTTGCATAACCAGAGTTTCTCCGCTCCCGCTTGCATTTATCCGAAAGTTTCAAGAATCTCTGAAACATCTTGAGGCATCGGAACGGGCGGCGATGACGATCGCGATCGACAGTCCGGGCGCGGTGAACGACCACGCGGGAACCGCGAGCCATGGCAGCGGTGCCGACGTGCTCGATCGGTTGGCCGCCACCAGCGGCGCGCGCGGCGCCCGCGACATCGGCGAGCGCATCGCGAGCCTCGGCCGCTGGGTGCGCGCCGACCTCGTCGAGTTCGAGGCCGAGCTGGCGGTGCTGCCGCGCGGCGCGCGCGTCGTCCACCGGGCCGCCCATCACCTGCTCGACCTGCGCGGCAAGCACCTGCGCCCGCTGTGCGTCGCGATCGCGAGCCGGTTCGGCACCGGCTTCACCGCGTGCGCTCGCTCGCTCGCGGTCGCGGTCGAGCTCGTGCATACCGCGACGCTCCTGCACGACGATGTCGTCGATGTCGCCGACCGCCGCCGCGGCGAGCCGTCCGCGCGCGTCGTGTACGGCAACGCGGCGTCGATCTTTGCGGGAGACTGGCTGCTCGTCGCCGCGCTGCAGCGGATCGCGGCCGCCGGCGTCGCCGGGCTGCTCGACCGCATGCTGGCGGTCATCGACGAGATGATCGTCGCCGAGTCGCTGCAGCTGGAGCGCCGCGGCCGGATCGAGCCCGCGCGCGGCGACTACTTCCGCATCGTCGAGGGCAAGACCGCCGCGCTGTTCCGGTGGGCGATGATCGCGGGCGCGCGCGCCGCCGGCCTCGGCGCGATCGAGGAAGCCGCACTCGAACGCTACGGCCTCCACCTCGGCGTCGCGTTCCAGGCCGTCGACGACGAGCTCGACTTCGGCGACGGGACCGGCAAGGACCCGCTCGTCGACCTGCGCGAGGGCAAGACGACGTTCCCGCTCGTCGTCGCGCTCGAGCGCATGCCGGCGTTGCGCGAGCGCCTCGAACGAGCGCTCGCGACTGGCACACCGCCGGCCGAGCTGTCCGCGATCGCTGCCTGCATCCGCGAGACCGGCGCGCTCGCCGCCACGCGCCGGCTCGCCGAGCAGCACGCCCGGCATGCACTCGTCGAGCTCGACGCGCTGCCGCGTGGATCGGCACGCGACGCGCTCGCCACCGTCGCGCTGGCCTCGCTGGAGCGAACGTCGTGACCCGCGAGCTCGCGCCCCCGCCCGGGCTCGGCAGCGGCGAGATGTTCGACCGCATCGCTCCGCGTTACGACTTCGTCAACCGGGTGCTGTCGCTCGGGCTCGACCAGCGCTGGCGCCGACGTGCGATCCACGCGCTGAGCTTGACCGGCCATCCCCGCGTGCTCGACATCGCGACCGGGACCGGCGACCTCGCGATCGAGATCGCGCGAGCGCACCGCGACGCGGTCGTGATCGGCATCGATCCCTCGCCCGGGATGCTCGCGGTCGCCCGCACGAAGCTCGAGCAGCGCGGCCTCGCCGAGCGCGTCGAGCTCGTCGTCGGCGACGCGTGCGCGCTCCCGCAGGCGAGCTGCTCGATCGACGCCGCGACGATCGCGTTCGGTATTCGCAACGTGCCCGACCGGCCTCGGGCTCTGCGCGAGCTCGCGCGCGTCGTTCGCCCCGGCGGACGCATCGCGGTGCTCGAGCTCGGTGAGCCTCGTCGCGGCCTGTTCGGCTCGCTCGCTCGGTTCCACACGCGATGGGTGGTGCCTCGCCTCGGCGGCTGGCTCGGCGGGGCTCGCGAATATCGCTATCTCCAGACCTCGATCGCGGCCTTCCCGCCCGCCGAGGAGTTCGCCGAGATCATGCGGACCTGCGGCCTGACGGTCGTCGCCGTGACGCCGCTCGCGTTCGGCGCCTGCACGCTCTACGTCGCCACGCCGGCGGAGGCCCCGTGAAGGACATCGTCCACGATCCGGACGTCCGGCATTCGGACGCATCCGTCCGGCATTCGGACGCATCGGTCCGGCATTCGGACGTCCGGCATTCGGACGCCACGCTCGGCCGTGGCCTGGCGGCCGCACGCCGGACGGATGCGATCACGCGCATCGGTTTCGCGGCTCCGGTGGCGGCGCCGGCCGCGGTCCTCGCAGCGTTTCCGGCCGCACCCGTGGTCGCGTGGTCGTCGCGCGAGCGCGTGATCGTCGGCATCGGCGTCGCCCGCGAGCTGCGCGCAAGCGGCGATGGGCGCTGGGACGAGCTGGTCGCCGGCGCGCGCGCCACCGAGCTCGGCCCCGAGATCGGCGAGGTTCGCGGCGCCCAGCGCTGGCTGGGCGGCGCGGCATTTGCGCCCGGTGCCGCCGATCGCGCGCCGTGGCGCGGTTTCGGCGATGCCTGGTTCGCGCTCCCGCGCTGGACGTACTCGCACGACGGCATGCGCGGCGAGCTCGTGCTCGCGATCGACGCGCGCGATGCCACGTCCGGCTCGCGCTGGCGCGACGAGCTGGCCGCGGTGCAGCGCGCGCTCGCCGAGCCGTTCGCGCCGAGACCGCAGCTGCCGACGCTCGCGGTCGTCCGCGATCGCACGACCGCGTGGCACGATGGCGTGTGCGCGATCACCGACGCGATCGCCCGCGGCGAATGCACGAAGATCGTCGCGGCCCGGACGGTGTCGGTCGAGCTGTCCGGGCCGGCACGTCCGGCGGATCTGTTCTCCGAGCTCGATGTCCGGCACCCGGACTGCGTCCGGGTGCTCGTCCGGCCGCCGGACGGTGGAACGCTGGTGGCCGCGACGCCGGAGCGGCTCGTCCGGCTCGATGGCCGGGCCGTCACCTGCGACGCGCTCGCCGGGTCGCGACGGCGCGACGAAGCCGCGAGCGATGCCGAGGCGCTGCTCGCGAGCGGGAAGGACCGCAGAGAGCACGCGATCGTCGTCGATGCGATCGTGAGCGTGCTGCGCGAGCTCGGCGCCGATGTGGATGCCGCCGACGTGCCGAACGTGCGGGCGCTCCGCCACGTGCTGCACTTGCACACGCCGATCTCGGCCACGTTGCCGCGGGCGCGTCACGTGCTCGAGCTCGCGGCGCGGCTGCACCCGACGCCGGCGGTCGGCGGCACGCCGACGCGATTCGCGAGCGAGTGGATCGCGGCCCACGAGCCAGCGCGCGGCTGGTATGCCGCGCCGATCGGCTGGTTCGATCGCGACGGCAACGGCGAGCTCGCGGTCGCGCTCCGCTGCGGCGTGCTCGCGGGGTCGCGTGCACAGCTGTGGGCGGGAGCTGGCATCGTCGCCGGCTCGGACCCGGAGCGCGAGCTCGCCGAGACCGAGCTCAAGCTGCGCCCCATGCTCGGCGCACTGGGGAGCGAGCAGTGACCCCTCGAACCGCTCGACGGCGAGCGCTGTCCGCCGTCGATCGCGAGCCAGCGTGAGCGCCGCGGTCCAGACGCTGTGGGCGGAGCTGGTGGCCGCGACGCTCGCGGACGCGGGCATCGCGACGTGCGCGATCAGCCCGGGTTCGCGATCGACGCCGCTGGTCGCGGCGCTCGCGCGCGACGGGCGCTGCGCGCTGCCGTCGATCATCGACGAGCGCGCGGCGGCGTTCTTCGCGCTCGGCGAGGCCCGCGCGACGGGAAAGCCCGTCGCGATCGCCTGCACGAGCGGCAGCGCAGCCGCGCACTATCTGCCGGCGATCGTCGAGGCGAGCGCCGCCGGCGTGCCGCTCGTCGTGCTCACGGCCGACCGCCCGCCCGAGCTCCAGCAATGCGGCGCGACGCAGACGATCGATCAGACCAAGCTCTACGGCGACTTCGTGCGCGGCGCGTTCGATCTCGGCGCACCGGTCGCGCACGCGGCGGCGCTGCGCGGCGTGCGGCGCAAGCTCGCACAGGCGATCCAGCTCGCGTGCGGACCGATCCCGGGGCCGGTCCACGTGCAGGTTCCGCTGTGCAAGCCGCTCGAGCCGGCCGCGCCAGCCACCGCCGGCGAGCACGAGCTCGCCGCGCTCGTCTCCGAGTTGCGCGCGACCCGCGTGATCACCGCGCCGCCGCGCATCGTCGGCGACGAGGCCGCGCTCGCCGAGCTCGCCGCCGCGATCGCGGGCGAGCCGCACGGGATCGTCGTCGCCGGCGCGCGACCGCCGACTGCCACGAGCACGCGCGAAGCCGTGTTCGCCCTGTGTGCGCGCGCAGGGTACCCGCTGCTCGCAGAGTCCGCGAGCCAGCTGCGGTTCGCGTCGCGTCCGCCGGGGCTCGCCGCGATCGATCGCTTCGACCTCGTGCTGGCCGCGCCGCACCTGGCCGGTGCGCCCGCGCCGAAGCTGATCGTGCAACTCGGCGCCGAGCCGGTCGCGGCCGGCTGGGCGGCCGCGCACGCACGGCTCGCCGGCGCGACGCGCTGGATCGTCGCCGACCACGACTATCGCGACCCCGACTCGCGCGCAGCCGGCGTGATCGTCGGCGATGTCGCCACGTCCTTCGCGCGCGTCGCCGAACAGCTCGCCCCACTCGAGCCGGGCGGCGAACGCGCGAGCTTTGCAGCGGCCTGGGTCGCCGCCGAGCAGCGCGCCGCCGCAGCGATCGACCGCGCGATCGACGTCCACGCCGGCAACGAAGCCGCGATCGTGCGAGCCGCGCTCGCCGCGGCGCCCGGGGCCGCGGTCCAGATCGGCAACAGCCTGCCGATCCGCGTCGTCGACCACGCGTGCGCGGGCGGTGCGGACCGGGTCGTGATCGCGCAGCGCGGCGCCGCCGGTATCGACGGCCACGTCGCGTCGGCGGCGGGCGCGACGCGCGCAGGTCGGCCCGTGCTGCTCGTGCTCGGCGATGTCGGGTTCGCGCACGACGTCGGCGGCTTGCTCGCCGCACGCGAGGCGCGCGCGCCGCTCGCGATCGTCGTGGTCGACAACGGCGGCGGCCGGATCTTCGATGGCCTGCCGATCGCGCGCGCCGACCTCGGCGACGCGTTCGAGCGCCACTTCATCACCGCGCCCGAGCTCGATCCCGCCGCGCTGGCCCGCGCGTTCGGCGCTCGCGGCACGACCGCGACGACGCCCCGCGACGTCGCGCGCGCCGTCGCCGAGGCGCTCGCATCGCCCGGTACGACCGTCATCCACGCACCGTGTACCCGTTCGGGCGCGCACGACGTGCGGCGTCACGCGCTCGAGCTTCTCATCTCGGGAGAGTTTCATGCCTGAACCGACCTGGACCCGTCACCCCGGCTACGAAGACGTTCGCTACGAGACGACGCCCGATGGCATCGCGAAGATCACCATCGATCGCCCCGACGTGCACAACGCGTTTCGCCCGCGCACCGTCGCCGAGCTGATCCGCGCGTTCGACGCCGCGCGCGACGACCGTGCGATCGGCGCCGTGATCCTCACCGGCGCCGGCACCGGCGCGTTCTGCTCCGGCGGCGACCAGCGCGTGCGCGGCCACGGCGGCTACGTCGGCGCCGACGGCGTGCCGCGGCTCAACGTGCTCGACCTGCACATGCGCATCCGCTACCTGCCCAAGCCTGTCGTCGCGATGGTCGCCGGCTATGCGATCGGCGGCGGCCACGTGCTGCACCTCGTGTGCGATCTCACGATCGCCGCCGACAACGCGCGGTTCGGCCAGACCGGCCCGCGCGTCGGCAGCTTCGACGCCGGCTTCGGCAGCGCGTACCTCGCGCGCATCGTCGGCCAGAAGAAGGCGCGCGAGATCTGGTTCCTGTGCCGGCAGTACGACGCGCAGCAAGCGCTCGCGATGGGCCTCATCAACACGGTCGTGCCGGTCGCGGAGCTCGAAGCGACGACGATCGCGTGGTGCCGCGAGATGCTCGCGCTGTCGCCGACCGCGCTCCGCTTCATCAAGATGGCGATGAACGCCGATTGCGACGGGCAGGCCGGCATGATGGCGTTCGCCGGCTCGGCGACGTTGCTCTACTACACGACCGAAGAGGGACGCGAGGGCAAGGAAGCGTTCCTCGACAAGCGCACGCCCGACTTCGCGAAGTTCCCGCGCTACCCATGACCCCCGGGCGCGCACGCGTGTGGATCGGCGCCGCGCGCCTGCGCACGTTGCCCGCCGCGATCGTCCCGGTCGTCGTCGGCACCGCGTGCGCGTGCGCGACGCGCGCGCCCCGTGTCATCGATCCGGTCGCGGGCGACGTTTCATCGCGCGCGATCGCGTGGCGGCCGGCGCTCGCCGCGCTCGCCGGCGCGCTCGCGATCCAGATCGGCACGAACTTCGCGAACGACGTGTTCGATGCCGAGCGCGGCGCCGACGGCGCCGACCGCATCGGCCCGGTGCGCGCGGTGAGCGCCGGGCTCGTCACCGCCGGCGCGATGAAGCGCGCGATGGTGTGCACGTTCGCGATCGCGTGCGCGTTCGGCGCGTACCTCGTCGCCGTCGGCGGCTGGCCGATCGCGATCGTCGGAATCGCGTCGATCGCGGCCGGCATCGCGTACACGGGCGGACCGTGGCCGCTCGGCTATCACGGGCTCGGCGACGCGACCGTGTTCGTGGCGTTCGGGCTGGTCGCGGTGTGCGGCACCGCGTACGTGGAGCTCGGCGCGGTGCCCGCGCTCGCGATCTGGGCGGCCGTGCCGGTCGGCGCGCTCGCGACCGCGATCCTCGTCGTCAACAACCTTCGCGATCGCGTGGGCGACGCGCGCGCGGGCAAGCGCACGCTCGCGGTGCGGCTCGGCCGCCGCGGCGCGCTCGTCGAGTACACGGCGTTACTCGCGATCGCGTACGCGGCGCCGATCGCGCTCGCCGTCGCGCGCGGTGCACCGTGGTGCGCGCTGCCGGTCGTGTCCCTGCCGCTCGCGGCGCGCGACGTGCGCGCGGTCGTCGCCGCGACGACCGGCGTCGACTTCAATCGCTCGCTCGCGAGCACGGCGCGCCTGTTGCTCGTGCACGGCGTGCTGCTCGCGACGGGCGTGGCGGTGTGATGCGGATCGAGGCGATCGCCACGCGGCGGGTACGGTGGCCGATCGCGTCGAACGGTCCGGCGCGCGGACGCTTGGAACGCCAAGCGATCATCGTGGCGATCCGGTGCGCCGGCGGCGCGACCGGGCTCGGCGAGGCGGCGCCGCTGCCGGGGCTGTCGCTCGAATCGATCGAGGACTGCGAGCGCGAGCTCGCGGCGGTCGCGCCGGGAACGCTTCCGAGGGCGGCGGCCGCGCGGTTCGCGGTCGAGACCGCGTTGCGCGTCGCGCGCGCCCAGGCCGGCGAGCGCGTGTGGGCGGAGCCTCGCGCGCTCGCATGCGCGGCCGTCGTCGACGATGCAGCGGATGCGCGGGTTACGACCGCGCGGACGTTGAAGATCAAGGTCGGGGCGGCGCCGTTCGACGACGATCTCGCCCGCGTCGAGCGGATCGCCCACGCCGCACCGCGGGCGTGGCTGCGGCTCGACGCGAACGGGCTGTGGCCGCGCGACGAGGTTCGCGGGCGGCTGCGCGCGCTCGCCGCGCGCGCGCTGCCGATCGAGTTCGTCGAGGAACCGTGCCCGAACGCGCACGAGCTGGTGGAGGACGGGCTGGCCGTGCCGATCGCGCTCGACGAGAGCCTCGCGCGGATCGCGCCCGATGACCTCGCGCGCGCGCTGCGTTCGCCGCAGCTGGCCGCGCTCGTGCTGAAGCCCACCGTGCTCGGCGGGTTCTCGCGCTGTCTCGAGCTCGCGGACGCCGCGCGCGCGCACGGGATCGCGCCGATCACGTCGCATGCGCTGGAGGGGCGAATCGGGATGGCGGCGTGCGTGGAGCTCGCACGGATGATCGGCGCGGATGTTGATGTCGGACTGGAGGCGGCGTACCGGTGATCGACGAGCGCTTGTCGATCGACGCCGCGGCGCGCGAGCACGGCGAGCGGGTCGCGGTGGTGACGCGCGACCGGGAGATCACGTTCGGGGAGATCGCGGCGATGTGTGCGCAAGCGGAAGCCGGAGACGGCAGCGGCAGCGGCGGCGGCTACGGCAGCGGCACCGGCACCGGCAGCGGCAGCGGCACCGGCAGCGGCAGCGGCACCGGCACCGGCAGCGGCTCCGGCACCGGCAGCGGCGGCGGCAGCGGTACCGGCAGCGGCACCGGCAGCGGCTACCGCTGGTTGCTCGCGACACCCACGCTGGCCACGCTCGTCGCCGTCTACCGCGCCCTCGCCAGCGCGCGCCCGCTCGCCCTGCTCCACCCGCGCCATCCGCCCGCCGAGCTGGAACGGCAGCGCGAGCTGCTGGTGACGCATGCGCACTGCGTCCCGCGCGAGACGGCGGTGATCCTGTTCACGTCGGGATCGACGGGCCGGGCGCGCGGCGTCGCGTTGTCGCGAGCCGCGCTCGTGGCCGCGGCCGACGCACATGCGGCGCACGTGCCGTTTCGCGACGACGATCGCTGGCTCGTGTGCCTGCCGCTCGCGCACGCCGGCGGGCTCGCGATCGTCGTGCGCTGCCTCGTCGCGCGCCGCGCGCTCGTCTTGCACGAGGGCGACTTCGAGCCCGCTCGCCTCGCGCGCCTGGCCGCCGAGCGACGCGCCACGCTCGCGTCGCTCGTGCCCGCGCAGCTCGACGCCTTGTTGCCGCATCTCGACGCGCCGCTTCGCGCGATCCTCCTCGGAGGCGCCCCCGCGTCGCCGGCGCTGCTCGCCGCCGCGCGCCACCTGCCCGTCCACCTCACGTACGGGCTCACCGAATCGTTCGGTCAGGTCGCGACCTCGCGCGAGCCGCACGCGCCGCCGGTCGCGTTGCCCGGTGTCACGCTCGCCGGCGGCAGCGCGCGCGCGCCCGCGCCGATCTGCATTCGCGCTCCCCAGCTCGCGACCGCCTATCTCGACGGCGCACCGATCGCGCCGGAGCTGGTCACCGCCGATCTCGGTCACATCGACGACGCGGGCGCGCTCCACGTCGCGGGCCGCGCCGACGACGTCATCATCTCGGGCGGCGAGAACGTGCATCCCACCGAGATCGAGGCGGTGCTCGCCGCCACGCGGGGCGTGCGCGCAGCCTGCGCGTTCGGCGTGCCGGATGCGCGCTGGGGCCAGCTCGTCGCCGCCGCGCTCGTCGTCGACGCGGCGTTCGATCGCCCCGCCGCCGAAGCCGCGTGGCACGCCCGCCTCGCACCGCACGCGCGGCCGCGGCGGCTCGCGTTCGTGTCCGCGCTGCCGATGCTGGCTTCCGGCAAGCCCGATCGCCGCGCGGCCGCCGCGCTCCTCACCGACCCCGCGTGATATATCCGCGCCGTGGGCGCGCGCTTTCTCGACGACGACGCGCGCGCGGCGTTCAAGCGCGCGATCGAGGCGGTCGAAGGCGCGTCGGCGGTCGAGGTCGTGGTCGCCGTGCGCCGACGCAGCGCGACGTACCGTCACGCGAACGTGGCGATCGGCGCGGCGGTCGCGTTTGCCGCGCTCGCCGCGATGCTGTTCGCGGAGCACGCGTTCTCGCTGGCAGCGATCCTCGTCGACCCGTTCGTCGCCGGCCTGCTCGCCGGTGCCGCGATCGAGCTCGCACCGCACGCCAAGCGCGCGCTCGCACCGCGCGCGTTGCGCCGCCGCGAAGTCGCGCGCGCCGCGCGCGGCGTGTTCGTCGAGCGCGGCGTGCATGCGACGACCGGCCGCACCGGCCTGCTCGTCTACATCTCGTGGCTCGAGCAGGAGATCGCGCTCGTCGCAGACCTCGGCATCCAGCGTGCGCTCGGCTCCGACGTGCTCGCGCGCGCCGAGCGCCAGCTCACCGCGGCGATGCGCGAGGGCGGCGCCGCGGTCGCGCGCCGCCTCGAGGCGCTCGCGCCGACGCTCGCCGACGTCTTGCCGCACTCGGCCGACGACGTCAACGAGCTGCCCGACGCGATCGACGAAGCGGGAGACTCGCCGTGACGGTCCTCGAGCTGCGCCCCGGCGGCGGCGAGAGCTTCTCGGGTGGCGGCGGCCACTCGAGCGGCGGCGGCAGCGGCGGCGGCGCGATCTTCGAGCTCGTCTACTGGCTGATCCGCCTGCTGTTCTATTACCCGCAGATCGCGGTGCCGCTGCTGCTTCTCGTCATCGGCTACTTCGCGTGGTCGTCGTACCAGCAGCATCGCAATCGCGACTGGGACAGCGGGCCGGCCGCCGCGCTCGAGCCCGCGATCGAGCTCGCCGGGCTGCGCGCGCGCGACACCGACTTCTCGCAGGTCGTGTTCGAAGACTTCGCGTTCCGCCTGTTCGCGACCGCGCACCGCGCGCGCCCCGACAAGCTCGCGCAGGTCGCGCCGTACGTGTCGCAGGCCGCGCGCGACGAGCTCGCCGCGCGCGAGCCAGCTGGCGTCGCGATCGCGCAGGTCGTCGTCGGCGCGCTGCGCGTCGTGCGGCTCGACCTCGACGATCCCGATGGCCGCGTCCGCGTCGCGGTCGAATACGAAGCGAACCTCGCGACCGCGACCCACACGTACTACTCGGTCGAGACCTGGCTGTTCGCGCGCGATGCCGCGCGCCGCTCGAAGCCGCCCGGCGCATCGCGCGACTTCCCGTGCCCGAGCTGCGGCGCGCCGTGGCAGGCGAGCGCGAGCGGGACGCAGACGTGTGCGTCGTGCGGGCAGGTCGTCGACAACGGCCGTTTCGACTGGGTCGTCGAGCACACCTCGCTCGCGTCGCAGGACGAGCGCGCGCCGACGCTCACGACCGAGGTTCCCGAGCGCGGCACCGATCTGCCGACGTACCGCCAGCCCGATCTGCGCGCGCGCCTCGCGGCGCTCGCCGCCGACGATCCGGCGTTCTCGGAACCCACGCTGCTCGCGCGCCTGCAGATGATCTACGCCGAGCTCAACCGCGCGTGGCCGGAGAACAAGCTCGTGCCGGTGCGCGGGCTCGTCTCCGACGGCTTGTACGACTACCTGTCGTACTGGACCGACGCGTACGCCCGCCAGGGCCTGCGCAACATGCTCGTCGACATGCGCATCACGAAGACGGCGATCGCGAAGGTCGAACGCGATCGCTGGTACGACGCGATCACGATCCGGCTGTGGGGCACCGGCAAGGACTACGTGATCCGGACCGAAACCGGACGCGTCGTGCGCGGCGGCAAGCACCTCGAGCGCGCGTACAGCGAGTACTGGACGCTCGTGCGCAGCGCCGCGCGCAAGGGCCCGGCGCGCGCCGATGCCGCGTGCGCGAACTGCGGCGCGCCGCTCCACGTCGGCATGGCCGGCGCATGCGAGCACTGCGGCGTGCACGTCACCGGCGGCGAGTTCGACTGGGTCGTCTCGAAGATCGAGCAGGACGACACCTATCGCGGCTAGCGCAGCTTTGATTGCACCCAGTCGATCGCGCGCTGCTCGGCGAGCTTCACGGCGATGTCGCGGCCGGCCGCGACGAGGAACTGGATCTCCTCGCGGCCATCGCGCGCCGCGATCGGCGACGGCAGCTGCACCGGCACCTCGATCGTGGTCGTGCCGAGCGGCCCGCCGGTCGCCACCAGCTTGCCGTCGCGATAGTGAAACCACACCTCGCCGACCTGCGGGATCTCGACCGAGGCCGACAGCTCGTCCATCGCGAACACCCACGACAGCGGCGTGCGAAAGCGCGTCGGCCCTGCGCTCGCACTCGCGATCTTCACCGCGACCGCACCGACCCCCGGCACGAACGCGTCCGCCGCGAACGTCAGGCGCGCGTCGACGATCGCGACGCCGTCGACCTCCAGCGGCCGATGCTTCGGATCGCGGATCTGGAACATCGCCGGCGACGACACGTCGAGTCGCAGGCCGGCAACCGCGAGCTCGCGACACGTCCCGTCGACGAGCGCGGCGCCGAGCGGCGGCAGCTCGCAGCGCAGCTCGTCGATCCCGAGCGCGAGGTGGCCGATCGCGTCGTCGCGATGCAGCGCGAGGTCTGCGAACGTCAGCCGGCCGCGCACGAGCGCGAGATCGGTCGAACCGACCGTCGCATCGGCGAGCAGCGCTTCGCGCGCGCGATCGCGGACGTGATCTTCCTGGCGATCCGCGAGCACGTGGTCGAGCACCGCGAGCGTGCCGAGCCATGCCGCGCCGATCGCGACGACGACCCACACCGCACGTCGCACGCTCATCAGAAGTAGGACCCGAAGCCTGCCGTGAACTGAGGATGCCACGCCGGCCAGCCCGGCGCCGCCACCATCGGGAAGCCGAGGTCGAAGCGGAACAGGTCGCGTGACGTCTGCGGGATCAGCGCGCGGAAGCCGAGCCCGATGTCTTGATACACGGGGAGGTGCGCGAGCGAGTTCGCCGCACCGCCGATCTCGTAGAACACGACACCACCGACGCGCAGCACCCAGAACGGCAGCGGCATGCTGCGCGCCTCGACCTGACCGAGGACCGCGCGCTGGCCGATGAACTCGCTGATCGCGTAGCCGCGCAGGCCGCTGTCAGAGCCGAGCGAGAGGTAGGCGTTCTGCGTGTCGTTCCAGCGCGTCGAGATCGTGGCCTGCGCGACCAGGCGCAGGTAGCGATACGTCGGCGTCGCCCCGCGCACGCTCGCGTTCGCGGTGTCGTCGATCGAATCGACCGGCGTGCCGTGCGACACCGCATCTTGAATGCGCAGCGCGCCGCCGGTCGACACCGACACGAAGCCGTCGCGACACCAAGGAAACGTCCAGCCGAGCGTCAGCGACGGCGACGTGAAGTGATAATCCGAGCCGAGCGCGTGCAGGCCCTCCGAGACCGACACGTCGAGGTTCGGGCCGTAGCGCGCGTCCTCGGCGAGCTCGTACGTGCCGACGTTGCGCAGCGTCGAGTAGCGCGGCATGAAGAACGAGTATTCGAGGTACGGCGCCGAGATGAACTCCGAGCGCGGGAACACGTCGCGCTCGAAGCCCTCGGCGAGCACCGGATCGTTCGGAAAGCTCGAGAGCAAGGACGGTCGCGTGCTCGACACGTTGATGCCGACGTAGAACTGCTGCTTGAGCCACTTGCCCCACTGCCGCACGATGTTCGCGTTCGAGCTCCACTGCTTGAGCTCGTACTCCCACGGCAGCAGCACGGTCTGGCCCGTGCCCGACATCTCGTTCACGCCGCGCAGGCCGGTGAACAGGTAACGGCGCGCCGGCCCGAACGCGTGACCGAACGAGATGCCGCCGCCCCATTCGCTCGCGAGCGCCCACAGCGGATACGACAGCGAGATCGAGCTGTCCGAGCCTTCGCGATTCAGCACGTGCGCGTCTTCGATGCCGCGCGGATCGTTGGTCGGGATCCCCTGGTTCGGATTGGCGACGTCGGGATCGAACACGTCGAGCCGCTGGCGCGTGAGCCGCGCGTCCGCGCTCGCCGACAGGTACAGGTGCGAGCCGAGCACGTTCTTGTCGAGGAAGACCGGCCCGACGGCAACCGAGCCTTGATCCATGCGCAGCGAGGCCGCGAGCAGGTCGCGGTTACCGAGGAAGTTGTTCTCCGAGATCGAGATCTGGAGCGACGTCAGCGACGCCTCCTGGATCGTGTACTGCGAGTTCAGGCGCAGGCTCCAGATGTCGCGCGTGACCACGAACAGATCGACCTGGCCCGGCGTCTCGGACACGACCGGCACCGCGACGACGACCGAGCTGTACAGCGGATCGTGCAGGCGCCGCGCGCTCTCGAGCACGAGCGCGTCGTCCCACCGGTCGCCCTCGCGGATCGTGAGCTCGTCGCGGATCGCGCGCTCGCGCGTCGTGTAATGGAAGATGTTGAAGAAGCGGAGCCAGTTGTCCTCGGCGAAGACGTTCTCGTTGTAGACGTGAACCTTCGCGATCGTCTTGCCCCACGGCGCGGGATCGAGCTTGAAGTGGCGAGCCTCGAGCGCACGCAGGAGCGTCGCGCGCTCGAGCGTCGACTGCGCGGCGATCCAGTCGCACTTCGGCTCGTGCGCCGCGCACACGCGCTCGGCCTCGGCGCGCTGCTCGAGCTCGCTCGGCGGTCCGTCCGCGAACGCGGCGCGCGCCAGCATGGCCAGCACGACAAGACACGCGAACGCACGCACCGCCGCGAGAGTACACCGCGAATCAGGGCGCGATACCCCACGTGACGCGCGGGTTCTTGCCGAGATCGTAGACGAGCGTGATATCGCGCATACCGGCTGCTTCGAACCGCGCGCGAACTGCATCGGCTTGATCGAAGCCGTGCTCGACGACCAGCGCGCCGCCGGGCGTCAGGTGCTCGCGTGCAGCTGTGCAGATCGCGGACAGCACGCGCAGGCCGTCGGGGCCGCCGTCGAGCGCGAGCCGCGGCTCGCGGCGCACTTCGGGCGACAGCGATGCGATCACGTCGGTCGCGATGTACGGCGGGTTCGCGGTGACGAGATCGAACCGCTCGCCGGCGACGGGCGCCCACAGGTCGCCGACGCGCACGTCGACGCGATCGGCGACGCCGTTGCGCGCGGCATTCTCGCGCGCCAGCGCGACCGCTTCGGGCGACACGTCGGTGGCGATGATCTGCGCGGCCGGCAGCTCGCGTGCGAGCGCGATCGCGATGGCACCGGAGCCGGTGCACAGATCGAGCACGCGACACGGTGCCGCGCGATCGGTGCGCGTGCCGCGCGCGACCTCGATCACGGTCTCGGTGTCGGGCCGCGGGATCAAGACGTGCTCGTCGACGCGAAACGGCAGTCCCCAGAACTCCTGCTCGGCGACGAGATACGCGAGCGGCTCGCCGGCGAGCCGGCGCTTGATCAGCGCGCGGTAGCGGGCGAGCTCGGTTTCCTGTAGCGGCTTGTCGAAGCCGGTATAGAGCTGCACGCGCGTGCAGCCGAGCACGTGCGCGAGCAGCAGCTGGGCCTCGAGCCGCGCCGACGCGACGCCGGCCTCGGCGAACCGCTTCGCGGTCCAGTCGAGCACCGCGAGCGTGGTCCAGGTCTGTGGCTGCGTCTGCGACACGTCACGCTCGTATAGCATCAACCGACGATCGCGATGTCGGCGTGGTTGATCCCGGTCGCGCCGGTGACGACCAGCGCGCCGACCGCGGCGAGGGCGGGCCCGGCGTCGCAGCGCTCGACCGCGCGCTGCGGATCGATCCCGGCGGCGATGATCGCGTCCCAGGTCGTGCCGTCGACGTACGCGCCCGCGGGGGCCGGGCGATCACGCGGCGGCGGGCCGTCGATCCCGTCCGAGCCGGCGACGAAGCAGCTCCGCGGCGTGCCGCGCAGACCACGCGCGACGAGGAGGGCGAGCTGCTGCGCGCGACCGCCTTGCCCGTGGTCGGCGGGAATCTGCACGGTCGGCTCGCCCCATGCGACCCAGGCCGGATCGGTGCGATCGAGGATCTCGAGCAGTTGATCCGCGGCCGCTTCGACCGTGCCGGCGAGCTCGACCCAGCCGCCATGACCGGCGATGTGCTCCCACACGCGGTGGGCGAACAGCTCCATCGGCGCGATCACCGCGACGCGATCGCCAGCGCGGTTCGCGACCGTCGGCCCGCTGCCGACGATCGCCGGATCATCTCCGATCACATCGCTCGCGACGAGCGTCACGATCGGTGCGCGCGATCGCTGCGCGAGCTGACCGCCCTTGATCGCGGACAGGCGCGTACGCGCCGCGTTGATCGCGCGAATGTCGGCGCCGCCGTGCATGAGCGCGCGCACCTCGTCGCGCAGCGCTTCGAGCGTCACGCCCGGCAGCGGCCGCTCGACGAGCGCCGACGCGCCGCCCGAGATCAGCGCGAGCACGACATCGCCCTCGCCCGCCGACTCGACGAGCTCGATCGCGGCATCGCCGGCCGCGAGGCTGCGCTCGTCTGGCTCGGGATGCGCGGCGTCGCGCGCGGTCCAGCCGAGCGGCAGCGGCGCGCCGTCGAGCCGCGGCGCGATCGCGAGCCCGCGCGCGACCGGACCGGCGCCGCGCGCCATCGCGAGCGCGGCCTTGCCGACCGCGAGCGCGTACACGTCGCGATCGCCGAGCGGATGCGCGGCGAGCTCGGCGCGCACGAGCCGCGCCGGATCGCACGCGCGCACGGCCGCAGCGAACGCCTCCTCGCACGCCGCGCGCGCGATCACGTCCGCCACGCCGCGAGCACGCGGTTGATGCGCGCGATGCCCTCGTCGAGACGATCCTCGGGCACGCCGGTGAAGCACAGCCGCGCGAACCCGCCGCACGCGTCGCCGAACGCGCTGCCCGGCGCGAGCAGCACGCCGGCCTCGGCGATCCGCTCGAGCACCGCCATGCAGTCGTCGCCGCAGTAGCCGCGAAAGTCGACCCACAGGTACGCGCCGCCGGGCGGCTTCGCGGCGGGCGCGACGAGTGCGGCGAGCGCGCGATCGCGTGCGGCGCGGTAACGCGCGCGCGCCGACGCGAGGAACGGCGGGCCGGCGCGCAGCGCGGCAAGCGCCGCGCGCTGGGTCGCGACCGGTACGTTGTAGACCGAGTGATTGACGAGCCGGCGCATCGCGTCGACGAGTCGCGACGCGTGCGAGGCAGCGTAGCCGACGCGCAGCCCGGCCTGCGCGTAGCTCTTCGCGAACGAGTACACCGCGAGCGCGCGCGGCGCCGCATCGGGGACCGCGAGCATCGACGCGTGCGGCGCGTCGTACGTGTAGTGCTCGTAGACCTCGTCGGACAGGATCCACAGGTCGTGCTCGGCGGCGATGCGCGCGACCTGGGCGAGCTGCGTGGCATCGAGCATCGCGCCGTCGGGATTGTTCGGCGTCGCGACGTAGATCGCGGCGGTGCGCGCGGTGATCGCGGTCGCGAGCGCGGCGAGCGGCGTCTCCACCGGCACGACCCCGTGCGCGAGCGCGATGCCGCGGATGAGCGGCCAGTGCGGCGTGACCAGCACGAGCTCGTCGCCCGGATCGCACAGCGCCTGCACCGCACACGCGAGCGCGTGGGTCGCGCCGATCGCGATCTGCACGCCTTCGCGCGGCAGCCCGCGCGCCTCGGCGAGCGCGTCGACGAGCGGCGCCCAGCCGGCGGGCGCGCCGTACGCGTACAGATCGTGCGGCTCGGTCCACGCGATGTCGTCGAGCCGCGCCGGCGGATGCAGATGCGTGTCTCCGATCTGCAGCGGGATGACGTCGCCCGGAAACCGCGCGAGGTGCTCGCGCAGGCGCGCGAAGATCGACGCGGGCACCGCGGTGCCGGCCGCCGACAGCGAGGGGAAACGCGCCACGCGGCCACTATGTCAGAACGAGGTGCGCCACGCGACCGCCGCACGAGCCACGCGGCGCGGTCATCGCGGTTCCTCGTCGTCATAGTCCGCGCCGGACCTGCGAGACCTGGTCTCGAGCGTGATCGTCAGCTGCTGCCCGGCGGTCACCGTCACCGATTGCATCGGGCCGCCGCCCCCCGGGCCGGATGCGGCGCGCAGCTTGTGCTTGCCCGGCTCGAGCTGGACCGCGTAGTCCTGGACTCCGATCGCCACGCGCCTACCATCGACGAAGATGCGGCCCCTCGCGGCGTCGCCGAGGTGAACCGTGACGGTCGCCGGTGTCGTGGGATCGGGCTTCTTCGTCGGCGTCGTCGTCGGCGTCGACTGTGGCTTCTTCGCGGCCGTCGGCGTTGGCGTTGGCGTGGGCGTCGGCGTCGCCGTCGCCGTCGGCGACGTCGGCGTCAGCTCGGGCTCGGGCGGCTTCTCGATCGGTGTCGTCGCCGTCACCGCGGTCGTCACGTCGTGCTCGCTCGCCTGCGGCAGCGCGACGTGCTCCTTCCGCGGCGGCGCCGGATGCTCTTCTCTCGTCACCAGCGCGAACGCGCCCGCGGCGCCGGCTCCGAGCACCGCAACCGATGCCAGCGCGATCACGAGCCCGCGCTTCTTGCGGCGCGCGGGCGGTGGCTCCGACCCGAGCGACGGCATCGACCCGGCAGCCGGCGGTGGGGTCGTCGTGCCGCGGGCCGACGACAGCTGCGCGGTCGTGGTCGCACCGACGAGCGGCTGCGCGCGAATCTCGGCGAGCTCGGCGCGCACCTGCGCGATCGCCGGGCGCTGCGTCGGATCCTTCTCGAGCATCGCGAGCACGAGGCGGTCGAGCGCGGGCGGTGTGTGCGGCGCGATCTGGAACAGCGGCACCGCGCGCTCCGAGATGTGCTTCGCCATGATCTCGACCGCGCTGTCGGCGATGAACGGCACGTGGCCGGTGCACATCTCGTAGGCGATCGCGCCGAGCGAATAGATGTCGGCCGGAAAATCGACCTTGATGCCCTTCGCCTGCTCGGGCGACAGGTAGAGCGGCGTCCCCATCACGACGCCCGTGCGCGTGTGATCGATGCGCCCGTCGGCGCCGCCGTGCAGCTTCGCGAGGCCGAAATCGAGCAGCTTGATCTTGGGCGGGACGGGCGCGCCCGACATCGACTCGTTGACGCGGCCCTTGTGCGCGACGAGGAACACGTTGTCGGGCTTGAGATCGCGGTGCAGCACGCCCGCGTCGTGCGCCGCCTCGAGCGCCATCGCGACCTGATCGAGGATCTCGAGCGCGTCGGCCAGCGTCAGCGGCCGCATCATGCGCGCGCGCAGGGTCTCGCCGACGAGCCACTCCATGACGAAGAAGCTGCGCCCGTCGGCGAGCCGGCCGAAGCCGAACACGTCGACGATGTTCGGGTGACCGATCTGGTTCACGGCCTGCGCCTCGCGCACGAACCGGTCGACCGCCTCCTCGCTCGCCGACAGATCGCGACTGATTACCTTCACCGCGGCGCGCTTGCCGATCAGCGGGTGGCGTGCGCCGTACACGGCGCCCATGCCGCCCTGGCCGAGCTTCTGCTCGATGACGTATTCGCCGGCGACCGTGCCGGGCGCGAGGTCGTCGTCGGCCGACGTCCGCGCCGTGTCGAGCGCGAGCGAGCCGGTGCTGCCCGCCACGGTCGGCTGCGAGATCGCCGATAGCCGGAGCCCGTCCTCCGGACACACGGCGTAGGTGTCGGGCCACTGCTTCCCGCACTGTCGGCACACCGGCACGCGACGATTGTAGCGCGGCATCGGCACGGGCAGCCGACCGCTCGCGCGCTGAATCCCCGGGCAGACACGTGATTCCCGAATCTCGTAGCCGTAGATCGACGCTCGGGGTGGCGCGTCGAATCTTGATGCTATCCTCAGTCGTTGGGGCTCCAGATCCCCGCCCGGCGCATGGCCCAAGCTATCGATACCTCGGCGATCCGGCGGCTGATTTCGTGGGCCCGGAGGCGCATCCGCACCCAGCGCGCGCTCGATGGCGCGGTCACCGCGATGATCCTCGCCGCCCTGCTCGTGGCCGCGACGACCGCGGCCGCCCGCGCCGGGTGGATCGAGGTCATGACGGCGGCGATCGCGCGCGGAGTGGCACTCGCGATCGTCGCGGCGGGAGCGCTGATCTCCGCGGCGGGCCGCCTCGACGACGAGCTGGTCGCGCGCCGGATCGACCGCGCGTCGGGCCTGGCCGATCGACTGTCGACCGCGGTCGCGTTCGCGCGGCCCGACGCCCGCCACGACGACACCGTCACGCGCGACCTGATGGATGCCGCGATCCGCGACGGCGTGCGTGCGACCGCCCGCGCCGACGTGCGGGCCGCCACGCCGTACCAGCGGCCCAAGCAGCTCAAGGCGGCGCTCGGCGCGCTCGTGACGATCGCGCTCGCGCTGCTCGTCGAGCCGTGCACGACGCCGCACACCGCTCACCTCGTGCGCGCGCGCCCCGATTTCGGGCCGCCCGGCGCGCACGCGACGATCGACGCCGAGTACCTGTCGCCCGTCCCCGGCAACGTGTTCCTCGGCTCGCTCGCGAAGTCGCGGCCGATCACCGTGCTCGACTGGACGCCGGCCGCGATCGACGTGAAGATTCCCGACGACGCGCCGATCGGCGACGCCCAGCTGCTCGTGTTCGCCGCCGGCCACTCGCTCGGCGCGGTGCCGTTCAAGGTCGTCGACAAGAAGGACATCCGCTACCACCGCGAGGACTCGGTCGCGCTCGATCCCGACGAGAAGGCGTACGTCGAGGCGATCCTCGCCCAGCTGCGCGACGTCGCGAAGCGCGATCAGGTGCCCGAGCTCGACGAGTTCGCGAAGAAGCTCGAGCAGCTGCTCGGCCAGGCCGAGAACGGCGAGATCACGAAGGAGCAGCTGCTCGACGCGCTCGCCAAGGCCGAAGAAGCCCTCAACAAGGACGCCGAGCCGAACCAGGACGAGGTCGACAAGAAGCTCGCCGACATGGGCAAGGAGCTCGCGAAGGATCCGGTGACGAAGGACCTCGGCGAAGCGCTCGAGAAGAAGGACCTCGAGAAAGCGCAGCAGGAGCTCGAGAAGCTCGCCGACAAGCTCGAGAAGAAGGAGCTCACGCCGCAGCAGAAGGACGAGCTCGGCAAGAAGCTCGACCAGGTCGCCAAGCAGATGGAGAAGCAGGACCAGCAGGATCAGAAGAAACAGGACCAGCAAGAGCAGAAGCTCGAGCAGCAGGTCAAGGATCTCGAGAAGCAAGCGAAGGATGCCAAGACCGACCAGCAGCGCGCCGATCTCGAGCGCCGGCTCGACGACAAGAAGCGCGAGCTCGCGAAGCTGCAGAAGGAACAGGAGCAGAAGGACCAGTCCGATCAGCGCCGCGCGCTCAAGCGCCTGCAGAAGGACATGGAGAAGGCGGCCGAGAACCTGGAGAAGCCGCAGAAGGATCAGAGCGGCAAGGACCAGGATCAGAACGACGAGAACGAGCAGCAGGCGTCGCAGAAGCTCAAGGACGCCGCGCGCGAGACCGGCCGCGTCGACAAGGACCAGCGCAAGCAGGCCACGCAGAAGAAGATGTCGTCACAGATGGACGATCTGCGCGAGGCGATGCGCCGCGCCAAGCAGAAGGGCAGCAAGGGCCCCCAGGATCCGTTCAACAAGCAGGGCAAGAACTCCGACTTCGCGCAGCGCGCGCGCGGCCAGAAGTCGGGACAAGGTCAGTCGTGGAAGCCGGGCCAGCAGCCGGGGCAAGGGCAAGGGCAAGGGCAAGGCAGTAACGGCAACGGCTCGGGCGCGCAGCAGGGCGGCGATACGTGGGGCGTCGGCCACGACGACAACCTCGAGGGCGACTCGACCGCGAAGTCCGGTAATACGAAGGACACCGACGTCCAGGGCGTGACCGGCGACAAGGGCGGCTCGACGCGCGAGACGATCCTCGCCGCCGCGCAGAAGGGCTTCGCGTCGCAGGGCTACCAGAAGGTCTACGCCGATTACCAGCGCATCGTCGAAGAGGTGATGCGCACCGAGAAGCTGCCGAGTAGCTACAAGTATTACGTGAAGCGCTACTTCGCGAAGATCCACCCGAGCATGCTCGCTCCTGCCGAGGACAAGAAATGACCACCGCCGCCGCTGCCGTCGAAACCACCGTGTCGTCGTTCACGACCGATCTGCGCCGGCTGCGCGAAGAGATCGGCAAGATGATCGTGGGCCAGGAGGAGATCGTCGAGGGCGTCGTGATGTGCCTGCTCGGTGGCGGCCACGCGCTGCTCGAGGGCGTCCCCGGCCTCGGCAAGACGATGCTCGTGCGCACGCTCGCCGAGACGATCCACGCGACGTTCTCGCGCGTGCAGTTCACGCCCGACCTCATGCCGGCCGACATCGTCGGCACGAACGTGATCGTCGAGGATCACGGCGGCAAGCGCTTCGAGTTCCAGAAGGGCCCGATCTTCGCGAACATCGTGCTCGCCGACGAGATCAACCGCGCGACGCCGAAGACGCAGTCGGCGCTGCTCGAGGCGATGAGCGAGGGCTCGGTCACGGTCGCGAAGCAGACGTACAAGCTCGACAAGCCGTTCTTCGTGCTCGCGACGCAGAACCCGCTCGAGATGGAGGGCACCTACCCGCTTCCCGAGGCGCAGCTCGACCGCTTCTTCTTCAAGCTCGTCGTCGAGTACCCCGACAAGGATTCGCTGCACACGATCGTCGATCGCACGACGACGGATGACGTGCCGAAGCTCGAGGCGGTGACCGAGAAAGGCCGGATCCTCGAGATGCGCGAGCTCGTGCGCAAGGTGCCGCTGGCGCGCCAGATCCAGGACTATGCGGTGCGCGTCGTGCTCGCGACGCACCCCGAGAACCAGGAAGCGACGCCGCTGTCGAAGCAGTTCCTGCGCTACGGCGCGTCACCGCGCGGCCTGCAGGCGATCATCCTCGCGGCGAAGATCCGCGCGCTGCTCGAGGGCCGCTACGCGGTCGCGATCGACGACATCCGCCACGTCGCGCCGGCCGCGCTGCGCCACCGGCTGATCCTCAACTTCGAAGGCGAGGCCGAGGGTGTCAAGCCCGATATGATCATCGCCGAGATCCTGAAGGCGACGAAGGAAGCGTGACGTAAGTGGTGCTGCCTGCGGTCTCGGGAGCGTTCCGCGCGTTGAAGCCGAAAGACGTGCCGCGGAAGAACCGCGCCGCCGATCGCAGCGGCCTGTTCGACGAGCGCTTCCTGAAGACCCTCGAGCACCTCCACATGGTGTCGCGCAAGGTGTTCGCCGGAAACCTGCGCGCCGAGCGCCGCACGCGCAAGGTCGGCAGCGGCATCGAGTTCGCGGACCACCGCACGTACGCGCGCGGCGACGACTTCCGCTACATCGACTGGAACCTGTACGGCCGGCTCGACAAGCTGCTGCTCCGCCTGTTCGAGGAAGAAGAGGACCTCCACATCTACATCCTCGTCGACGTCAGCGACTCGATGACGATCGGCTCGCCGCTG
>DATJXL010000159.1:0-6728 GCA_035500135.1 Kofleriaceae bacterium | reverse complement strand
GTTTCTGCTCTTCTGGCGCCTTGGCGTCCGCGGCGCCTTGGCGGTAACTCTTCTCTTCAGTGTTGCGCCTCGTCCTCGCAGTGCTCGCGATCTCGACCGGCGCACCGTTCGCGAAGTGGGGCCGACCGGCGCCGCCGCTCGCGATCGCGGCGCTCCGGGTCGGCGTGGCGTCGCTCGTGCTGTTCGCCGCGGGATGGCGCGAGCTGCGTCAGCTGCGCACGATCTCGCCCCGCGACCGCCCGTTCGTCGTGCTCGCGGGCCTCTTGCTCGCGATCCACTTCGGCGCGTGGATCGCGTCGCTCGAGCTGACGTCGACCGCGGCCTCGGTCGCGCTCGTGTGCACGAACCCGGTGTTCGCGGCGCTGTTCGGCCGGCTGCTCGGCGACCGCGTCACGCGCCGCGAGCTCGCCGGGATCGCGATCGCGGCCGTGGGCTGCGCCGTGCTCGCCGGCGGCGACTGGCAGGCCGGCCCGGGCGCGATCGCCGGCGACGCGCTCGCGCTCGTCGGTGCCGCCGCGGCCGCCGGCTATCTCGTCGTCGGCCGCCGGCTGCGCACCAGTGTCCCGCTCCTGCCCTACCTCGGCACGGTCAACGCGATCGCCGCCGGCGCGCTCGCGATCGCGGCCGCGTTCACCGGCGTGTCGCTCGTCGGCCTGCCGGCGCACACCTACGTCGCGTGCGCGTCGGCCGGCGTCGTCGCGTCGTTCGTCGGCCACACGCTGCTCAACGCGGCGGTGCGCACGACGCCGACCCACCTGGTCGCGCTCGCCGTGCTCGGCGAGCCGATCTGCGCGTCGCTCCTCGCGTGGGCCGCGTTCGGCGAGCAGCCGCCGCTGCACGCGGTGGCCGGCGGCGCGGTCGTGCTCGTCGGGATCGCGGTCGGGTTCGCGCGCCGTCAGTAACCGAGCTGGGGCACTTCCGACGAGCCGTCACCGGCGATCGCGATGAACCGCTTGAGTTTTCTGACTCGCCGAGATCTCACGCCTGGGCGATCCGCGCGACCGGCGCGGCGACTCCCTGATGCCACAGCGCGCGCTCCACCGCGAGCAGCAACGGCCCGAACGTCGCGACGTCGAGCGCCGACACCACGAAGCCGTGGCCGTGCGCGAGATGATCCGCGTCTTCCGGCGCGACCCGGTCGGCCTTGTTCCACACCAGCACGCGCGGTTTCTCGCCGAGCCCGAGGTCGGCGAGGATGCCCTCGACCGCGCGGATCTGCTGCTCGCGATCCGGATCGGAGGCGTCGACCACGTGGAGGAGCAGGTCGGCATCCGCCATCTCCTCGAGCGTCGCGCGAAACGCGTTGACGAGCTCCTGCGGCAGGTCGCGGATGAACCCGACGGTATCGGTGATCACGACGTCGCGCCCGGGGCTCAGGCCCCGGCCGCTCGGATCCGTGACGCGGGGGCGCTCCTCGGGGAAGCGCAGCCGGCGCGAGATCGGATCGAGCGTGGCGAACAGCTTGTCGGCGGCGAGCGCGTTGCCGTGCGTGAGCGAGTTCAGGAGCGTCGACTTGCCCGCGTTCGTGTAGCCGCAGATCGCGACGATCGGCACGTCGTGGTCGTTGCGGCGGCGGCGGCGCAGCCGGCGGTCGTCGGTCAGCTCCTCGAGGCGCTTCTCGAGGATGCGCACGCGCTCGCGCGCGCGGCGGCGGTTGATCTCGAGCTTGGTCTCGCCGGGGCCGCGCCCGCCGATGCCGCCGGTGAGCCGGCTCATCATCGTGTTCTTCTCGACGAGCCGCGGCATCGCGTAACGCAGCTGCGCGAGCTCGACCTCGAGCTTGCCGTCGCGGCTCGTCGCGTGCTGCGCGAAGATGTCGAGGATCAGCATCGTGCGATCGAGGACCTTGAGGTCGGTCGCCTCGCTGATCGCGCGGGCCTGGCCCGGCGTGAGATCGGGATCGAAGATCACGCACTCGGCGCCGAGCTGCATCGCGCGCAGCAGGATGTCGTCGAGCTTGCCGCGGCCGACCAGGAAGCGCGGATCGGCCTCGGGCCGGCGCTGCACCAGCACGTCGAGCACCTTCACGCCGGCGGTGCGGCACAGCTCGCGCATCTCGGCGATGCGCGCGTCGGCATCCTTCGCCCGCCCGAGCTGGACGTGCACGACGAGCGCACGATCCTTGCCGGCGTCGGTCGGCGCCACCCGATGCGCGCGCGCGAACCGCTGCTCGACCTCGCGGATCAGCGCGACGAAGTCGGTGCGCGGCGCGGTGGCCGGCTCGGCCGGCAGCGCGACCGGCTCGGCATCGGGCACGGCGTGCGCGATGTAGAGCTTGCCGGGATGGCCGGCCGCGTCGACCGTGATCGCGGCGACCGCGTCGAGCCGGAGCAGCCCGAGGTCGGTGAGATCGTCGCGCGTGAGCGGCTCGTTGCGCAGGTGGGTGTGAACGAGGCGCACGCCGCGCAGACGGCTCGCGCCGGCGCGAAAGCGCCCCAGATCGGGCAGGAATAGCTTCGACGCGTCGCCGACGACGACGTGCTGGATCGCGCCCCGCCGGTCGATCAGCACGCCGACCTGGCGATGCAGCTCCGCCGCGAGCTCCCCGAGCTGGGCCGCGAGCTCGACCGACACGATCTCCGCGGGTGCGACCCGGCGGCGATACAGCCGCTCGAGCGCCTTGATCTCGCTGGGCTTGAGGCCGTCGAGGTTACCGGTGACTTCTTCCGACACGCGGGCGCAGTCTTACCCGTTGCAGGGCCGTTTGCCACGGATATAGTGGCGGTGAGGCCCCGTGAGCGAAGCGAACCGTCCGAACGACCGAGCGTTTCGCGAGGTGATGATCGGGCGCGGTCCGGACGGAGCGCGCCCGTGACCCGCCGGTTCGTCGCCCTCGTGGCGCATCCCCAGCCCGAGGCGCTCGGCGAGCTCGCCGAGCTGATCGGCTCGACGGGCCTGGCGGTCGACACCGCGCGCTCGACGGTGGAGGCGCTCAACAAGCTGCGGTCGCGGCCGGCGCACGTGATCGTCTCGCACCAGGCGACCGGCACGTTCGACGGCGTCGCGCTGCTCGAGGCGAGCGTGCTGCACGCGCCCGAGGCGCTGCGCATCGCGCTGGTGTCGTCGCCCGACGAGGCGGTCGAGCTCGATTACCGGCCCGCGCACGGCGGCACGATCATCCGGCTCGTCGCGCGTCCGAGCGAGCGCAGCCGCCTGGTCGCGCTCGTCAACGAGGCGATGAAGCTGCTCAACCTGGTCGAGGCGCAGCGCGAGCTCGTGCGCCGGCTGTCGCTCGATCAGACCAAGCTGCAGCGCCGCGAGCTGCTCCTCGACACCGTCGTCAAGGAGCGCACGAAGGAGCTCGAGGAGAGCTACGAGAAGCTGAAGGCCGCGAACCGCCAGGCGCTGTTCGGCCTGGCCGAGGCGATCGAAGCCAAGGATCCGTACACCAAGGGCCACTGCGGGCGCGTCGCGGCGTACTCGCTCGTGCTCGCGAAGGAGGCCGGCTACCCGGCCGACGGCCTCGAGTCGCTCGAGTTCGGCGCGTTCCTGCACGACATCGGCAAGATCGGCATCAAGGACGCGGTGCTGTTGAAACCCGGCCCGCTCGACGAGCAGGAATGGGTGCACATGCGCGAGCACCCGGTGAAGGGCTTCGACATCGCGATGAAGATCGAGATGCTGCACCCGATCATGCCGGCGGTGCGCAACCACCACGAGCGCTGGGACGGCACCGGCTATCCCGACAAGATGGTGGCCGACGACATCCCGCTGGTCGCGCGCATCGTCGCGATCGCCGACGCGTACGACGCGATGGCGACCGATCGCCCGTACAAGAAGGCGCTGGCGGTCGAGGAGTGCGAGGCGATCCTGCGCAAGTCGGCCGGCAAGATGTATGACCCCGAGCTGATCGCGGTGTTCTGCGACCGCCATCTCGGCTCGCTGTACCGCGACGATTACGATGGCGCCGGCGAAGGCGACGACGAGCGCGCCGCGAGCAACTCGGAGTAGCTCGCTTACCGCGCGCCAGCCACCCGCGGCGTGTCCGCGAGCGAGGTGATCGAGATCCCGCGTGCCCTTCGCGCGCGCAAGACCTCGACCACGCGCTCGTGGGCGATGATCAAGCTCTCGATCTCGTCGCTGCGAAACAGCAACTTGTCGCCGACGCGGGCGGGGTCGACCTCGTAGTCGAACGCGTATGCGACGCCCGGTGCCGCGCTGCGCGTCGCGACCTGCGGGCATGACACCGTGCCGAAGATGTTCGCGACCACGTAGCCCGGCACGAGCTCGCCGTTGTCGTTACGCGTGATCTCCGCCGGAAAGACCTGCAAGTTGTCCACGCCGACGGCGCGCAACGCCGCGACCAGGTCCTCGCGCATCAGGCATGGCACCACGAACCAGTCGTCGAGGCGTGCTTCCTTGCCCCGGCTCACGGTCATCTCGAAACGGAACGGCAGCTCGACGCCATCCTCGTCGACGTCGAGCGCTCGGCCCAGATCGATCAGCGTGCGCGCGTACGAGTTGGCGTCGCACTCCGAGCCCACGTACACGGTTTGATCGCCCTCGTCGCCGATGAGGAAGTACACGGTTGCCAGAATGGCACGCGGCCGCTGGGAATGTTTCGCGCATGACGCCTGTCTTGACGACGCGGGGCACCGTGCGCACCTTGCGGCGAGGCATCCCGACCCGCTCCCGCGGAGTCACACCGTCATGGCCAAGATCTCGCGACGCCTCCTCTCGCACCTGACCGCGCTCGTGATCGCGGGCGCATCGGGCGAGACCGCCAGCGCGGCGACCGACGCATGCGCCGACGAGAGTGCCGATCTCGACGTCGACATCGCGGCGAGCCAGCTCGGCCGCACGGTCGCGATCACGCTCGGCGAGATGACGCCGCTCGCCGCGACGCACTTCGCGACCACGTGGGCGCTGTCGGGCGAGCCGCTGCGCCGCGCCGCGATCGCGCACTCGCTCGAGTGGGCGTTCCCGCTGTTCGGCGACGACGCGATCCTCGATCACCTGTCGCGCGACGTCAGCCCCGAGGTCCGCGCGGCGGTCGCGCGCGCGGCGTGGATCCGCCGCCGCAGCAGCGCCGACCTCGGCGTGCTCGAGCGGCTCGCCGATGATCCCGACCCCGAGGTCCGCGCGATCGCCACGCGCGCGCTGTGACGCGCTACCAACGCAAGATGGACTTCGGGCGCTGACCCGAGATCGCGAACCTCGCGAACCAGGAATGGCGAAGGGAACAAGGAACAAGGAACAAGGAACAAGGAACAAGGAATTCCGAACGTTCTCGGTTCCTTGTTCCTTGTCCCTTGTTCATGTATTCGGTATAGCCCCTTAGTGCTGGAGACCCTCTCCAAGGGATTTCGCGCCGCCCGCCAGCGGCTGACCGGTGTTGCCGAGCTCGACGACAACGTCATCGACGAGGCCCTGCGCGACGTCCGGCTGTCGCTGCTCGAAGGCGACGTCGAGTTCCGCGTCGTCAAGCGCTTCCTCGAGCGCGTGAAGGAAGCGGCGCGCGGCAAGCAGGTCGAGCTGCGCGCGAAGTCGCAGGAGTACGGCACGCGCACGATCACGCCCGAGCAGGCGTTCATCGCGATCTGCCAGGACGAGCTGGTCAAGATGATGGGCCCGGTCGACACCGAGCTGCGGTGGGCCAAGAAGGGCGCGACCGGCATCATGATGTGCGGCCTGCAGGGCTCGGGCAAGACGACGACCGTCGGCAAGCTCGCCCGCTGGCTCGAGAAGACGCACGGCAAGAAGCCGATGCTGGTCGCGGCCGACATCTACCGCCCGGCCGCCGTCGAGCAGCTCAAGACGCTCGGCCGCCAGCTCGACATGCCGGTGTTCTCGGCTGCGGGCAAGGATCCGGTCGCGATCTGCAGCGAGGCCGTCACCGCCGCGGCGACCGCCGGCCGCGACGTCCTCATCTTCGATACCGCCGGCCGGCTGTCGATCGACGAGAACCTCATGCAGGAGCTCGAGGACATCGACAAGGCGGTCACGCCCGCCAACATCTTCCTCGTGCTCGACGCGATGACCGGCCAGGACGCGGTCAATGTCGCCGAAACCTTCAACAAGCGCCTCAACCTCGACGGCGTGATCATGACCAAGCTCGACGGCGACGCGCGCGGTGGCGCGGCGCTGTCGGTCAAGGAGATCACGGGCAAGCCGATCAAGTTCCTCGGCATGGGCGAGTCGCTCGACAAGCTCGAGGAGTTCCGGCCCGAAGGCCTGGCGTCGCGCATCCTCGGGATGGGCGACATCGTCGGCCTGGTCAAGGACTTCGAGCAGGTCGTCGATGCGGAGAAAGCGGAAGAAGACGCGCTCCGCATGCTCAAGGGGAAGTTCGACATGCAGGACTTCCTCGACCAGATCCGGCTGATCCAGAAGATGGGATCGCTGAAAGATCTGTTCGACAAGATCCCCGGCCTCGGCGGCAACCTGCCCGAGGGCGTGAGCCTCGACGATCGCGAGCTCGTGAAGATCGAGGCGATGATCTCGTCGATGACGCGCGAGGAGCGCACGAACCCGCAGGTGTTCGTCGCGACGAGCTGGGAAGAGTTCGCCACGACCGCGGGCTCGAAGGCAAAGCGCCGCCGCGCGGATTTTCATCCCGGCCGCGTCAAGCGGATCGCGAAGGGCTCGGGCCGCGGCGAGACCGAGGTGAAGGAGCTGCTCCAGAAGTTCGCGCAGATGCGCCAGATGATGGTGCAGCTCGGCGCATCGACCGGCCTCATGGGCAAGCTGCCCGGCTTCAAGCAGTTCCAGCAGATGAAGCGGCTGAA
>DATJXL010000158.1:0-31117 GCA_035500135.1 Kofleriaceae bacterium | reverse complement strand
GCTGTCGGACTGGCAGTTCGTGCCGATGCAGTAGTCGCGCGCGTAGTCGGTGTTGCGCCCGTAGATCTCGACGAGCGCGGAGAACTTGCGCGCGCCGAGCGTCATGCGCGCGGTCGCGCCCGCTTCGATGAAGTCGCGCTCGCCCATCGCGGCGCTGATCGGGAGCGGCTCGGCGACCATCGGCACGGTCATGTCCTCGATGCGGTTGTCCATCTGATCGGCGCGATCGGTGTAGCGCGCGAGCCCCGACAGCCCGATCGCGAGCGTGCGGCGCACGCGCACCTCGAGCGCGCCGCCGCCTTCGTAGTACGTCGCGTAGAACGTGTTGACGTCCTCGGCGTCCGACACCAGATCCTGCGACCACGCGGCGCGCGCGTAGAGATCGACGTTCTCGGCGATCAGCGTGCCTGCGCGCGCCGACATCAGGAGCTGCGGCTGCACCGGCCCGAGATCGAGGTAGCGCTTCGCCGCGAGCGGATCGTTCGCCTCCGGGGCGACGAGCGACGGGTCCCACCGCCAGTCGGTCTGCTCGCGGTGCGTGACGTCGACGACGACGTTCGTCACGGCGTGGTAGCGCACGCGCAGCTGCACGTGCTCTTCCGCGGCGGCGCCGTCGATCGTGCGCCACTGGCCGATCACGGTGACGTCGCCGTTCGGCCGCCAGTCCGCTTCGAGCAGCGAGAAGCTCGCGGGCGTGTTGCCGGACGCGCCGACGTGCGTGAACGCGAGCCCTTGTGCGGTCAGCGCGATCGGGATCGGCGTCGGCAAGCCGCGCAGGTCGACGTGCGCCGAACCGCCGGCGATCGCCGCACGATCGAGGTTCTGGTCGGCCTGCAGCGTGTAGTCGGGGACGCGGCTGCCGCCGTAGATCTCGCCGCTGACGAACTTGCCATCCCACGCCGCGAGCGCGCCGTACATGTGCGTGACCCACGGTCCGTACACGTACTGCTCGCCGGCGCGGATGCGCAGCGGCGCGTACGCGGGCGAGAGGAAGTCCTTCAGCTCGGCCCACACGTTCTGGTAGACGATCGTGCTGCGATCGAACCACGTCGCGATCGGCGGCGGCGTCGGTGCGTTGCCTGCCGAATCGTGCTGCGACAGCTCGAAGTGCGCGCCGATGTAACTCGACAGGCTCGGCAGGCCGAGGCCGTGCGTCGACAGGTAGCCTTCGCCGAACCCGTACGCGTGCACGAGATCGAAGTCGGGCATCCCGGGCCGGTTCGGAAGGTTGTTGCTGAGCGCGCGATCGCCGCTCAGCGTCGTGCCGTCGACCTGGTAGCCGAGGCTGAACCTCACCGACACCGGCTCGCGCACGTCGCGGATGAACGCGACGTCGCTCGGTGCGGGCGGTGGTGCTTGCGGCGGTGCCGCGGCGGCCGGCGGCGTGATGGACGGCGGTGTCATGGCGGCGACGGCGCGGTGTGCCGGCGGACGCATGTGGAGGTCGCGGGGTGGGGGCTCGTGATCGAGGCGCAGGTTCGGTTCGGCGTACGCGACACTGCCCGCGGCGAGCACGACGATCGCGATCCGACGTGGACGGGCCTTGACCCCGACGTTCACCGCTTCACCCCCACGTGACACCCGCTCTGCGTGCAGTACGACTCCTGATGGCACGTCACGCACGCGCGCACGTCGGTGCGCGCGAGCGGACCGTGGTCCGTCACGAACGTGCCCGCGAAGCCGTGCGAGCGCGGCCGTTGCTCGTGGCACGCGGTGCAGAACTCGACGACGTGACAGCGCGCGCAGCGGTCGCGATCGGCCGCGGCCTCGGGGCCGTGGTCGAGCTCGCGCCAGGTGATGCGATGGTCCTGCGGTCGCATCGACTGATGGCACTCGTCGCACGCACCGTTCGGGTTGCCCGACATCTGGGTGTGACATGCGGCGCAGCGCGACGCGTCGCGCGCGGCATCGGCATGGTCGCGGCGGAACGCGATCGTGTGATCGAGCGGGCGCTCGGTCGACGGCAGATGGTTGCGCGGCGCGATCAGCGCGAGCCGCTCGCGCTTCTCGTAGTGGCAGGTCTCGCAGATGCGCATGCGGCGCGACGGCGGCGTGCGATCGGTGTCGTCGTGGCAGCCGACGCAGCTCTCGACACGTGGCGCCGCGTGGTCGCCGTACGCGGTCGACGCCGCGCTGTCGGCGTGGCACTGCTCGCACCGGATCGGCGTGCCGCGTCGGTCGGCGCGATGCAGGTCGTGCGTGAAGTGCAGGTCGTTGCGGATCAGGCGCGACCGCGTGCGCAGCTCGGCCGCACCGCCGTGGCAGCCCGCGCAGTCGTCCATCGCGGGCCGGCCGATCGCCTCGCGCGCGTGGCAGCGCGAGCAGGTCGCGTGATCGGGCGGCGCGAGCTGGCCGTCGCGCACGTGGCAGTCCGCGCACGTCACGTGAAAGCCGACCCGCGCTTCCATGCGAGCGGCGTCGAGGTGGGAGCGATGCGAAAACCGCGACGGCTCGGTGCGCCACGCGTCGTCGCTCGGGAACGGCTTGAGCTCCGCCCGCAGCGGCGACGTCGTGATCGGCACGTGGCACGTGTCGCAGAGCGGGCCGGGCGCGGCGAGAAACGCGGCGCGGTGGCAGGTGTCACACGGCGCGTGATCGCGCTCGCCCGGGCGCTTCGCGCCGGCCTGATGACAGTCGAGGCACGGGATCTTCGCGTGCTGCTCGTGCGAGAGCCGGGTCTTGTCGACCGGCGGTGCGGGCACCTCGACGGTGCGCGCCGGAGTGCACGCGCCGATCGCGAGCGCGATCGCGACGAGGATCCGTGCCGAGGCCACCCGACCGCGACGGTAACATCTATAGCGGTGGCAAGGCGCCCGCGAGCGCCGCGTCGCGATCGCCGTGATCCACGTGCGGGCGGGCGGCATCGAGCGCGCGCCGTGCCGCGACGTGCCGGGCGTCGCCGCCGGGCCGCCACCACGCGACCGCGAACTCGCGCGGCGCGCGCGCCGGCGTGTACGCGACCACGACGCGCTCGCCCGGCAACGCGGCGACGACCGGCGCGAGCGCGTCGAGCGCGGCATGCACGACGACGAGCCCGCTGTCGGCGACCAGCCGCGCCGCATCGACGAACAGGCGCACGACGAAATCGTCGGCGGTCGCACGCCACATCGGCTCGCCGGGGACGTGTCCGCGTGCCGGGATCGGCGCGTTGCACGTGACGAGCTCGGCGCCGGCGGCGAGGCTGGCGCCGAGGTCGGCATGCACCGCGCGCACGTGGTCGAGCCGCGACAGCGCGGCGCCGAGCGTGGCGAGCTCGACCGCACGCGGGTTGAGATCCGCCGCGACGATCGCGTCGGCGAGCGCGGGGCGCGCGAGCGGCGCGAACGCCGAGCCGGTGCCGAGATCGATCCAGCGCGTGCGGCGACCGGGCGGGATCGCGCGCGCGAGGTGATAGCTCGAGTCGTCGGGCCAGCACGCGAGCTCGCGCGCGGGCGGTGCATCGCAGCGATCGCATGCGAGCAAGGACTCGCCGAGCGGCAGCAGCGAGACGGTCGCGCGCACGCGGTCGCCCGCGCGTTCGATCAACCCGGCGTCGGCGATCGCGTCTAGATCGAGTCGTGGGAGCAGCGCCGCCGGCACGTCGGCGCCGGCCACGAACAACGCGAGCACGGCCGCGGCCGGCGTCGCGGCCGGTCGATCCGCGAGCTCGCCCAGCGCGCTCAGCCGATCGGTGCCGGCCCAGGCCGCGAGCGCGCGAGCGTGCAAGCCAGCGGCGCGCAGCGCGGCGCCGAGCTCCGTCATTTCGCGAGGTACTGCTCGGCGAGATCGTGGATCGCGTCGAGCACGAGACCCGACCGCACGACATCCTCGAGCGCGGCGCGCGCGGCGGCCGGCTTCGCGGTCGCGGGATCGAGGCCGAGCGTGGTGCCGTAGAACACGAGCTCGACGCGCCGCGGCTCGGTCGTCGCGCTCGCGCGCAGCGCCGTGAAGTCGAGCCGGTGCGTCGCGGCCTCGGCGAGCTGCTCGTACCACAGGTCGCCATGGCGGCCCGACAGGTACTCGAGCGCGAGCCGGTCGGGCACGCCGCCGCGCCGGCGCGCATCGCCGACGAGCCACAGGCTCGCCGCGACCTTCGTCGGCTCGCCGATCTCGCCCGAGCCGAGCGCGCGGTGCAGCGCGTCGGCGGCATCGAGCGGGTGATCGATCTCGAGCAGGAACGCGACGAGCGCCGCCGCGGTGGCGGCGGTGTCGGGATCGACCTCGGTCGCCTCGAGCGCGATGTCGACCGCGTTTTCGAGATCGCCCTGGCTGGTGACGCGCTCGGCGTGATAGAGCGCGGCCGCGACGTCGAGCTTGCGCTCGGCCGCGATCGCGCGCGGCAGGTCGTCGTCCTTGCCGAGGTCGCTCCACAGCCGCAGCGAATCGAGATAGAGCGGCACGGATTGCGCCGGCTTGCCGCCCTCGCGCATGGCATCGGCGGCGATGTGCTCGAGCTTCGCGCGGTGATAGCGGTCGCTCGCGAGCTGGTCGCCGAGCATCGCCGCGCCGACCGCCGCGGCGTGACGCGACTCCTCGAAGCGCCGCGTCTTCAGATAGATCGTCGCGAGCGTCTCGTACGCCTCGATCGACGGCGCGCGGTCGAGCGACGCGCGCAGCGCGAGCTCGGCATCGGCGAGCTGACCGTTGCCGACCAGCCCGCGCCCGAGCGACGCCTCGCCGAGCGCCGCGACCTGTCGCCACACGTCGTTCGGCGCGCGCCGCCCGGCGCGATCGGTGTAACGCGCGAGCTCTTGCCACGCGCTCGTCGCCGCGCCGGGCCTGCCGCCGGCCGCGAGCTGCGCGATCCGCCGCGCATAGAGCTTGCCGAGCCGCACCGCGAGCGCGGTGTCGACCTCGCCGCCCTGGCGCTGCACCGCCGCCGCGTACAGCGCGATCGGCTGGTCGACGCGCCCGAGCTCGGCGGCATCGCCGGCGGCCGCCGCGAGCAGCTCCTCGTCGTTCGGGAAGTCGCGCAGGCCGCGCAGGCACACCGCGAGCGCCGCCGCCGGATCGCCGGCCTCGGGGTCGGCGCGCAGCGCGCGCGCGAGGTCGGCATAGGCATCGGCGGTCGGCCGGTCGTGGACGATCTCGGCGCGCACGGCGAGCTCCTTGTCGGCGCCGTACATCCCGACCAGCTTGCCGAGATGCCCGTGGATCTCGGAGATGCGATCGGCGCGCGCGAGCGCGTTCGCGATGCGGTGCGCGGTCTTGAGCAGATCCGGCTGCGCGCGCACCAGCTCGTACGTCGGCGGATGCTTGGGGTCGACGAGCTTGGCGAACGCGATCTGGCGGTCCTCGAGCAGCGCGACGTAGCGATCGACCAGCCACGGCAGCGGCAGCGCGAGCACGGTGCGCTGGAGCAGCGCGATCGGCTCGGCGCGCTGCGCGTTGTCGCCGTGCTCGGCCGCCGCGAGGTCGTCGGCGAACGCGAGCACCTCGTCGAGCTCGGCCAGGTGAGCGGCGCGCCGCGACGGCTCGAGCTCGGCGAGCAGCACCAGCGTGGCGATCGCGGGCTCGATCGAGGCCGACTTCGCGAAGATCGCGCGCAGTCGTTCGACGAGCGCGACCTGGCCGGCCAGGCCGCGTCCGACCTCGGCTGGATCGTCGCGCCACAGCTCGACGAGGTCGAACAACAGGCTCTGCGCGACGAACGGCTTGTCGTCCTCGATCGCGTCGGTGATGCGCTGCGCGATCGCGAGCGTGACCCGCGCGCGCGCCGCGTCGCGGTCGGGGCCCGGCCGCAGCGTCCACAGCTTGTCGATGGCTTGCGCGCGGTCGTCCTCGTCGGCGAGCTCGACCGGCACGTCCGGGAAGTGCAAGCGCGGCGATCCGGCATGGCCGCACGCGGCGACCCCGAGACCTGCGACGAGGAGCGCGCGACGAACAGCCACTGGAATTAACTTAGCACTGCCATGTCGTTGTGATCGTGTATGGTGCCCGACGTCATGCAGCCCACCGGAATCGTGGTCCAGAAGTACGGCGGCTCGTCGGTCGCCGATGCCGACAAGATCAAGCTGGTCGCCCAGCGCATCGCGCGCACCAAGGCGGCGGGCAAGAAGGTGGTCGTGGTGGTGTCGGCGATGGGCAAGACGACGAACCAGCTGATCGAGAAGGCAAAAGCGATCTCGGCGTCGCCGTCGCGCCGCGAGCTCGACATGCTGCTGACGTGCGGCGAGCGCGAGGCGATGTCGCTGCTATCGATGGCGTGCGCGGAGGAGGGCCTCGAGGCCATCTCGTTCACCGGGTCGCAGGCCGGTATCCTGACCAACGACCGCCACTCGGGCGCGCGCATCGTCGAGGTCCGGCCGTTTCGCATCGAGGACGAGCTCGATCGCGGCAAGGTCGTGATCGTCGCCGGCTTCCAGGGCGTGTCGTACAAGCGCGAGATCACCACGCTCGGCCGCGGCGGCAGCGACACGACCGCGGTCGCGCTCGCCGGCGCGCTGCGCGCCGACTACTGCGAGATCTGCAGCGACGTCGACGGCGTCTACACGGCGGATCCGCGCGTCGTTCCGGCGGCGGAGCTGCTCGCGTCGATCAGCCACGACGAGATGCTCGAGCTCGCCGCGCAGGGTGCGAAGGTCCTGCACGACGCGTCGGTCGAGTTCGCGCGCAAGAGCGGCATCGCGCTGTACGCGCGCGCGACCAACAAGGACGGCGGCGGCACGCGCATCGACTTCTCGCCCGAGCGCGAGCGCCAGGTCGCCGCGATCACGGGGCAGGGCGCGCTGATCCGGCTGCGCGTGTCGGGCGGCGCGGCGGTCGAGCACTGCCTGCAGATCCTCGAGACCGCGTCGATCCCGCTCACGCACCTGGATCTGGAAGGCAAGGAGCTGCGCGCTTGGTTCACGATCGCCGACGTGCCCGACTGGGGCGAGGTGCGCAAGCGGCTCGATACCGTGCTCGGCGACCAGGTCGAGCTCGGCGAGGAGGGCTGCGTGACGATGGTCGGCCACGGCATCGGCGGCAACCCGGGCGTGATCAACAAGGCGCGCGCCACCGCGGTCGGCGCCGGCGTGCCGCTCAATGCGGTGAGCGTCTCGCCCTTGCGCGTGACGCTGTGGTGCGATCGCCCGCACGTCGACGACCTGGTGCGGGCGCTGCACAAGACGTTCATCGAGTAGGCCTATAATCGGTTCGTGGTTGCCCCCGCGATCGCGAGATTCATCCCCCACATCGGCCGCATCGGTCGCGCGGCGCGCTGGCGCCGCACGAAGGGCCGGCCGCGGGTGTGGGCACATCGCGGCGACTCGGCGCACGCGCCCGAGAACACGATGGCCGCGTTCGAGCGCGCGCGTCAGGTCGGCGCCGATGGCATCGAGCTCGACGTCCGCTTCGACGGCGGCGGCGAGGTCGTCGTGTTTCACGACTCCGAGCTGGCGCGGCTGTGCGGGCGGCCCGGGCGGATGGAAGAGCTGTCGACGTCGGAGCGGCGCGCGCTGCGCGTCGACGGCGAGCCGGTGCCGACGCTCGCCGAGGTGCTGGCCGCGCTCGGCGAGCTCGAGGTCGATGTCGAGATCAAGGCGCTCAAGCTCGCGCGTGTGGGCGCGCTGGCCGAGCAGACCGCGCGCATCATCCGCGACAGCGGGCGCGCCGACCAGGTGCTGGTCAGCTCGTTCGATCCGTTCGCGCTGATCCAGTTTCACCGGTTCCTGCCCGACGTCGCGCTCGCGTTCCTGTTCCACGACGAGCAGCCGCTGCCGCTGCGCCGCGGCTGGGTCAGCAACTGGATGGGCGCGAGCATCGTGCATCCGCAGAACACGCTGTGCACCGCGGATCGCGTGCGCGCGTGGCATACCGCGGGCATGCCGATCAACGCGTGGACGGTCGACGATGCGCCGGAGCTCGTTCGGCTCGCGAAGCTCGGCGTCGACGGCGTGTTCTGCAACGACCCCGCGCACGCGCTCGCGGTGTTCGCCGACCTGTAGCGCTACTTTCCGCGCAGCTGCTGGTAGGCGTCGTAGCCCGCGCCGCCGAGCCAGCCGGCCGCGCCGCCGCCGGCCGCGCCCAGCCACGCGCCGGTCTCGGCGCCCGGGATCGCGCCGACGCCGGCACCGCCGACCCCGCCGGCGACCGCGCCGGCGACTCCACCGACGCCACCGCCGATCAGCGCGCCGGTGTCGCCCCACTTGTTGCCGCTGTCGACCATGCGGCCCCAGTCGAACCCGCCGGTCACGGTGCCGAGCGCTTCGTTGTCGATCGTGGCGAACGCGAGATCTGGCATCTGGTTCTCTCCTGTGACCGTGGCTAGTGCAGTGGCCATGCCGCGGCCGCCGCGCCGCGCTTTCGCGCCGTTGCAGCCGCCGCGGTGTCGCCGGCGGTATGCATTCACACGCTTCATCGATCGCAACATGCCCGCAACGTGCGCGCACGATCAGGTCGCTATGTTCCCGGCATGGCCGTCGTCTCTGGGAGATCGCGATGCGCGTGCTCGTCTTGGCCGTCCTGCTCACCGGCTGCATCTCGGCGCAGTTCAACTCCACCACCGGCAAGTCGTACGCGCCGCTGACCTCGCGCGCGATCGTGCTGTCGCCCGACGAGGCGCAGCAGATCGCGGGCCAGGCCCAGGTGATCGGCACGATTTCGGTCCAGAGCCGGATCCGCGACGGCGCACCGGCCGCGCCCGACAACGAGCAGCTCGCCGCGAAGGCCGCGCAGCTCGCCGCCGAGCACGGCGGCACCCACATCGTCGCGACCAACTTCGACAGCGCGGTCGCGACCTGGATCGATCCGGCGACGGTGACGCGCGATTGCGCGCGCGGCAACGGCGGGTACTCGTGCGAGAAGACGTACACGCCCGCGACGATCGCCTCGACGAGCTTCCCCGCCGCCGAGTTCACGGTCTATCGCGTCGCCGCCGAGGCGTGGAGCGCGCTGCCGCCCGGGCTGCGGCCGGGCCGCTAGTTCGCGACCTTGGGCTCGATCGCGAAGCGCAGCTGCAGCTTCGTCGGGCCGCGCCACAGATCGGCGACGACCTCGTTGGCGGTGCGCAGCGAGTCCCACACGGTCTGGAGCTGATCCGGCCGCGACAGCGGCTGGCCGTTGAGCGCGAGCAAGACGTCGCCGGGCACGACGTCGATCGCGGCGAGCGGGCTGTCGCGATCGACGAGCTGCACGAGCTGCCAGCCGACGAAGCGATTGCCGTCCATGCTCGCGGTGACCTCGAGCTGGCGCAGGAACTCGCCCGGGCCGTGATCGAGCACGGCGACGAGCTTCGCGCGGTCGATCGTGCCGGTGCGCACGCCCTTGCCGGGCGGCGCGTCGGCGCGCGCGACCGGCGCCGCGGCGGGCGCGCTCGGCTGCGCGGCCTTGTCGGTCGGAAAGTCTTCGTCGTACGACGGCGCCCTGGGCTCGACCTTCGGGCCACACGCGGCGACGACCAGACACAGGAGCAGGGCGCGCATGTCACCAAGGCTGCCGCCGCCGGGCGCGGGTTGCAACTTACTGGCCGACCGCGCGGACGATCGCGGCGAACACCTGATCCTCGGCGACCTCGCCGTCGACGATCTCGATGGTCTCGCCGGATGCGATCAGCTCGGCGATCGTGGCGCGATAACCCGCGTCGACCTCCTCCTGCATCGCCATGTCCTCGAACAGCTCCTGCGCGCGGCCGGCGTCGGCGCGGCGGCGCGCGGCGATCTCGGGCCGCACCTTCAGGAAGATCGTGAGGTCGGGGCGGCGCGCGCGCGAGTTGAGCTGCGCGATCCAGTCGCGGTCGGCGCCGGTGCCCTGATACGCGAGCGACGAGTGGTACCAGCGGTCGGACACGACGATCGCGCCGCGCGCGATCGCGGGCTCGACCTCGCGCTGCAGGTGATCGAGGCGGTCGGCGGCGAACAGCAGGCCGAACGTGCCCTGCGACAGCTTCTCGCCGGCGATCGCGTGCGAGCCCGTCAGCATCTCGCGGATCAGCCGGCCGATCGGTCCGTCGCTCGGCTCGCGCGTCAGGTGCGCCGCGACGCCGCGCGCGGTCAGGTGCTCGACCAGCCGACGCGCCTGCGTCGTGGTGCCCGCGCCGTCGAGCCCTTCGATGACGATCAACCGTCCGCTCACCGGACGAAGAATTACCGCCAAGACGCCGCAGACGCCAAGGATCGCCAGGCAGAAACAGGGGTTCGGCTGGCGAAACCTTGGCGTCTGCGGCGCCTTGGCGGTTAACTCTTCCTGCGCCGCACGCCGACCGCGAACAGGGCCGCGGCCAAGAGGCCCGCGACGCCGGCGCCGTACAGCATCCAGGTCGGGCGGCCGCGGTGCTCGACCTCGCGCTCCGCCGTCTTGGCAGGCGCGTAGTCCGGCCGGAGCGCGATCGCGCGGCGGAACTCCGGGCCGCCGTCGAGCCCCTTCTGCTCGAGTGACTTGCCGAGCGTGTAGTACGCGGCGGCGAGCGCGTCGGTCGCGCTCTTGCCCTGCGGGTCGAGGCCCTGCGCCTTCGAGTACGCCGCCGAGGCGTCCGCCCACTGCTCCTTGCCCTCGAGTTGCTTGGCGTACCCGAAATAGACGGCAGCCATCTGGCCGTGCACGGCGTCTCCGCCGGCGTCGGGCGTGGCCGCGAGCAGGCGATCGAGCGCGGTCGCGGCGCCGGCGAGGTCGCCCTTGTCGGCGAGCGCCTTCGCGGCCGTCCAGCGGTCGGCGTCGCGCTTGGCGCGCACGTCGTCGTAGTAGGCGAGCAGGCGCTTGGTCAGCTCCACGAGGTCGACCTTGACGGTCTTGGTGTGGCGGAACTCGTCGGAGTCGTCGAGGGTCGGATCCTCGAGCGGGTAATCCTCGTGGAGCAGCTCGTTCGCCGCCTTGCGCAGCTCGTTGTCGGCGAGCTCGCGATAGGTCAGCCATAGCGGCTTCTCCTTCTTCGTGAGCTTGCCGCCCGGCAGCTGCAGCTTCTTCTTCGGCGCGGGCGGCGGCGGCGGGCCGGTGATGTACGCGTCCCACGCCGCGCGCGCCGCGGCGCGCACGCGCGGCGAGTCGGCGGCGACCTTGGTCCACACCGCATGAACGGCCTCGCGATAGTGGGTCGTGCGAAACGCGTCGAGGATCGCGATCGTGAGCGCCTCGTCGCCGGCCGCAGCCGCGAGCGCGTGACCGGGCTCTTGACGATCGAGCCGCTCGAGCTGGTACGTCGCGTAGCGCTTGCGATCGTAGTCCTTGCCCTGCGATTCGACGAGCAGCGGCGGAATCGCGTACGGCTCCATCTTGCGGAGGTAGCGGCCGCACTCGTCGCGGTAGATGATCGTGTCGGCGCCGAACGCGGTGTCGAACACGACCTGCGCCGCGCGTGGATCCTTGGTCGCCGCGAGCGCGCGCACCGCCGCGTCATCGGCGATCACCTCGCCGAGGCCGGGCGTGTCGGCGGGCAGGGCGACCAGCCCGGCCATCCAGTCGAGCTCGTCGTCGGCCTTCTCTTCCTTCGCGCTCTTGCGCTCGGGCGTCGTGAACCGGCCGGCCTTGTCGGGCACCTGCGCGTGGATCGCCTCGAGCACCTTGCGGCGATCGGCGAGCTCGACGTCGTGCTTGCGCGCCACGAACGCGGAGATGCCGTCGATCGCCTTGGGCGCGAGCTTGTCGAGCTCGGTGATCGCGGCGGTGCGGGCACCGGCGTCGGTCGCCTTCTGGACGCGGTCGAGCGCGGCCTTCGCGGCGTCGTCATCCGGCCCCGCGGCCGCGACTCCCGCGGCGCAGGTCATGGTGGCGATCACCAGCGCGCGCACGCTTCGAGGTGTAGGCGCTGCGGCGAGTCGGCGCAAGGTGATGGAGCAACGCCCTACGCGGCTAGTGAATTCTCGCGGGATCGATCCGCTCCCCGGCATCGAGAAACTCGAGGAACCGCAAGCCGATCGCTCGCGTGCACGCCGCATCGTCCGCTCCGCCGCCGGTGAAGTTGAGGTAGTGGTGGTGCTTGACCTCGGCGCGCGCGACCAGCTCGTCGAGCTCGCCGTCCTCGCGCGCGATCTGGAAGTGCACGGTGACGACCGTGCCGAGCGGCGGCGCGTAGCTCATCTCGACGAGGATTCCCCCGGCCGACACGTTGCGCGCGATCGCCATCGCGTCGCCGTACAGCTCGCTCCCGACCACGACCACGAACGCCTTATCGAAGCGGGTATGGATCCGCTTCTCGACCTCGGGCGCGACCGGGATCGCCGGCAGCGGGCGACTGTCTTCGAGCACGTGCGAGAGGTCGGGCAGGGTGCGGCGCTTCACTCGAATTATGATCGGGTCACGCCTACATGAAGTCAAAAATCTCACCTTATCCTACATCATCGCCATGAATGGAACTGGTCGTGGCGAGACCACTTGGCTAGATTCCACGGGGTGCTGCGGGCTGTCGTGATCGGATCGGTGCTCCTGGTGGCGTGGCCCGCGGCCGCGGCACCGCCGAGCAATCCGGCCTTTCTCGGCGTCTCGATGGTCGACGTTCCGAACGGCTGCATGGTCGATGGCGTGACGCCGGGGAGCGGGGCCGAGGCGATCGGTCTGACGAGCGGGGACCGCGTCGTGATGGTGGAAGACGCGTCGATCCGCACCTGCGACGAGCTGACCGCGCAGATCATCGAGCACGCGCCCGGGGATCGCGTGCGTCTCCTGATCGATCGCGGCGGCCGCGATCTCACGTTTCGTGCGCTGCTGTCGTCCCGCGCCGAGGTGCTACAGCGGCGCTACGTCGGCGCGCCGGTGCCGGACTTTCCCGTCACCGATTACGACGACGGTCAACCGATCGATCTATCGAGGCTCGTCGGCGATACGAACGTGCTCGCGTGGTTCGACGCGCGTCATTGCGAGAGCTGCGCGCAGGTGGTCGAGCGGATCGCGAACAAGACGCACGTCACCGGCGTGACCTGGGGCGAGGCGAAGGAGCTCGCAGGCGGTCACCTGGCCACCCGGCTCGGCTTCAAGCTCGCGCTCTTCGAGAACGACAAGCAGTTCGATCGCGCCTCGATGAACGAGCACGACCGCATCTACTTCATGGTCGTCGACTGCCACGGCATCGTGCGCTTCGTCCTGCCGGTCGTTCCCGATGCCGACGACGCCGACGCCGCGGTCGACGAGGTGCTCGCGGCGGTCGAACAAGCGGACCACGCTCGCGCACGCCGATGATCCGCGGCTACCAGGGCAAGCGGCCCGAGATCGCGCCGGGCGCGTTCCTCGCCGAGACGTGTGCGGTGATCGGCGACGTCGTGATCGGCGAGCAGTCGTCGATCTGGTACGGCACGGTGGTGCGCGGCGACGTCATGCCGATCCGCATCGGCGCGCGCACGTCGATCCAGGACAACACGGTCATCCACGCGACGAGCGAATTCGCCGGCACGATCGTCGGCAACGACTGCACGATCGGCCACGCGGTGATCCTTCACGCGTGCACGATCGAGGACGAATGCCTGATCGGCATGGGCGCGATCGTCCTCGATGGCGCGCGCGTCGGGCGCGGCAGCTTCGTGGGTGCAGGTGCGCTCGTGACGCCGGGCACCGACATCCCACCGGGCAGCTTCGTGCTCGGCGCGCCGGGGCGAGTGCGGCGGCCCGTGACCGAAAAGGAACGGGAGCAGATCGAATACGGCGCGCGCCATTACGTCGAGCTGGTGCGTGCCTACCTTGCCGGCGAGGGGTGATTGTCGTTACCGTAGGAGACGGTGAAGCCGCGGCATGTCGGTTCATCGATCGCGGCGTTCCTCGCGATCGCCGTGTTGCTCGCGCTGCCCGCGCGCGCGGACAACGTCACCGAGCTGATCGATCAGCTCAAGAACAACGACTCCGAGAAGGTGCGCCTCGCCGCCGCGATCAACCTCGGCAAGCTCGGTGACGACAAGGCGGTCCTTCCGATGGCGAAGGCGCTGCTCAACGACAACGACAAGGGCGTGCGCGCGGCGTGCGCGGTCGGCCTCGGCTCGCTCGTCACGGCCAAGACCAAGTCCGCGATCAAGAGCCTGGTGGTCGCGAATCTCAAGTCGGCGGCGGCCAACGACGACAGCGACTTCGTGAAGACCCAGGCGCAGAAGGCGCTCGACAAGATCACCGGGGCGAGCACGACCACGACCACGACGACGAGCTCGACCGCCAGCAGCGGCGGGGGTGCCGGCGGCGTCTACGTGAACATCGGACCGATGTCGAGCAAGACGGGCGGGGTGGGGGACCCCAAGTTCCGCGCGCTGATGGTCAAGGTCGCGACCCAGGTCATGGCGAGCAAGGCCGGCAGCATGAAGACGAGCTGGCCGGGCGGGCTGCCGACCAAGTCCCTGCTCCAGCAGAAGGGCGTGGCCGGCTTTTACGTCGATGGCACACTGAACGAGCTCAAGGTAAAGACCAGCGGAAGCGGTGCCACGATCTCCTGTAAGGTCAGCATGTTGCTCGCCGATTTTCCGGACAAGAGCGTGTTCGGATTCTTGAACGGCGGTGCGTCGGTCACGGCCGGGTCGTCACAGAGCGACCAGGACCTCGCGGGCCAGGATTGTGTGCAGGCGGTGATCGAGAACTTGATCGGCAACAAGATCATCCCGACGATCTGTTCCAAGGTCGGAGGGAGTTGTCCGTAAATGGCAGGCCCGGGCTACAAGCGAAGCTGGAAGAACCTCTTGCTCAACAAGAGGTACCAGCTGCGCTTCACGCTGTTCATGGTCGGCATCTCCGCGGTGCTGATGGCGTGCCTGGGCTGGTGGGTGATGCGGGTCGCGAACGAAGCGACGAATGTCGCGATCGCGCGCGTGCGCGGCGAAGCGTGCAAGAAGATCCCGGAGCTGACCGAGACACCGTCGACCGACGATACGGCCGCGGTCCCGATGAAGCTCGACGATGGCTCGGGCTCGGAGGGCAGCGCGCAGCCCGAGCAGCCGCCGACACCTCCTGCGCCACCGCCGCCGCGCGCGCCGCCGACCGTGGACGGCGCGACCGCGCTCAAGGCCGTCGCGAACCTGTGGTGCATCACGCCGGCGTCGTGCACGCCGGCCGCGACCGAGCCGCTCGTGATCCGCGCGCGCGGCTGCGACGCCTACGTGAAGAAGAAGCTCGGCGATCCAGCGTCGGTCGAGGCCCTGCGCAAGGCGATGATCACGGTCGTGCGCTGCGAGGGCGGCCAGACCGTGTCGGTCGCGGATGCGCCCGAAGCCGAGCATCACGTGACCGTGCAGATCGACGAGAGCTCGATGACGCTCACGCCGACCGTGCCGAACGACTACGCCGACACGATCGTGCAGCACTGGGAATGCGAGATGCGCCAGGCCAGCGACATCGATGCCAAGGAGCACGGACGCCACATCATCTTGTGGGTGTTGATCGCGACCGGCGTCGTGCTGTCGCTCGGGCTGGCGGTGTACGGCATCAAGATGACCCACCGCGTGGCCGGCCCGCTGTTCAAGGTCAGCCTGTATCTCGCCAAGATGCGCGACGGCCGCTTCGACAAGGTCTACAGCCTGCGCAAAGGCGACCAGCTCGTCGCCTTCTACGATCACTTCAGGACCGCGCACGCCGGCGTCGTGACGCTCGAACGCGCCGACATCGACCAGCTGAAGGCCGTGATCGCGGCGGCCGAGGCCGCCGGTTGCGGCGACCACGAGGCGGTCGCCGAGCTGAGAAAGACACTCGCCCGCAAGGAGAAGTCCCTTGAGTGACGTGCCCGCCGCGACGGTCGTGCAGGACGGCAAGCTCGGCGGCGACGTGCCGAAGGGCGACGCCGGCGGCGGAAAGCCGCGCACGCCGTACAAGCGCAAGCTGTCGAACTACCTGCTCGATCGCAGCCTGCAGCTGCGCTACGTCCTGCTCGTCACGATCCTGTCGGGCGTGATCGCGGCCTCGCTCGGGTTCTTGATCTATCAGCAGAGCGCGACCGGATCGGACTCGATCGCCGGCGACCTCGCCGAGCTGACCAAGCACGACGCGAGTCTCGACGACTTCCGCGACCAGGAGGTCGACAAGCTGCACTCCGACGATCGCAAGCTCGTCTACGAGATGGTCGGCGTGGGCATCGGGCTGGTGCTCATCCTGTCGGCGTACCTCGTGCTCATGACCCACAAGGTCGCGGGTCCGCTCTACAAGGTCTCGATGTACTTCGACCGCATGGCAGACGGCCGGCTCGGCAACATCACGGCGCTGCGCAGGGGCGACATGCTGCAGGACTTCTTCGGCAACTTCCGCGAGATGCACGAAGCGGTGCGAACACGCCTGCAGACCGACGTGATCACGATGGAGAGCGCCGCGACCGCGCTGCGCGCGAAGGCCAGCGCGAGCGGCGAGCTCGCCGACGCGCTCGACGCCATCGACAAGCACGTCACGCAGCGCAAGAAGCAGCTGCTCTAGCGGGCCCAGCACGTGGTCGCCGCTTCCCGCTCGTGGATCGAGCGTGGGACCGTGCCCTGACGACAGCGAGCGCGTAGTACGATGCGCGCGATGAGCATGCTCGTCGAGCTCGGCGATCGCTACTGGGCGCTCGGCTTGCCGGCGGCGGCCCGCAGTGCGCTGCAGCGCGCGCTCGCGGCGACCGACGACGTGGCGCCGGCGTTGCGGCTCGCCGACATCGCGCTCGCCCAAGGCGACGCGCAAGGCGCGCGTGCGTTCGCCGCCGAGGCAGCACGGCGCGCGCCCGGCCCGGCGACGAAGATCGTGCTCGGCCGCGCGCAGCTCGTCGCCGGCGAGGTCGCGGCCGCGCGGATGTCGCTGTCCGCGGCGCTCGATGCGCCCAAGCTCGCACCGTGGGACCGCGCGCGCGCGCATCTCGGGCTCTCGCGCGCAGCGGAGGCGCAAGGCGATCCGTCCGGGGCCGCGGCGCATGCCGGCGCCGCGTGGGATGCCGCGGTCGCGGCCGCCGCGACGAATCCGCTCGAGCTCGGCCTGATCGACGAGATCGCGGCCGCCGCGGTCGCGCACGGGCGCGGCGCCGACGCCGCGACCACGATCGACGCCGCGCGCGGCAAGCCGGGCGATCACGCGCTCGCGGCGGCGCTCTACGCGGCGCGCCACGCCGCCGGCGATGCCGCGGTCACCGAGGTCATGATCGACGACGAGCTCGCCGCGGCCGAGCAGGCCCAGGCGAGCGCGCCGCTGCACCTGCGGCGGCTCGAGCGGCGGTCGCGCCGCGGCGGCGCCACCGAGCGCGCGCAGCTCGCAGCCGAGCTCGACGACATCGCGCACGCCGCCGCGTTCGAGGAGCTCGCGCCGGGCGACCGTGCGCGCCTGCACTTCCTGCGCGCGAGCCTGTACGAGGACGATCCGGCGACCCACGCGCGCGCCGAGGACGCGTATCGCCGCGGCCTGACGTTCCAGCCCGGCCACACCGCCGCGGCGTGCCGGCTCGCGCTGATCGTGCTCGATCGCGGCGACCAGGCCGGCGCGCTCGCCGAGATCGAGCGCGCGCTCCGCATCGACGCCAGCTACGGCGCGGCCTGGCGCAACGCCGTGCGCATGCTCGACGCGGCGTCGCCGAGCCTCGGCGTCGTCGTCGGTCGCCTGCTCGATGCCGCGAATCCCGGCGCCGGCTCGGCCGCGGGCGGCGTCGCGCCGCGGCTGGTCACGGCGACCGCGGAGGTCGCGCGCCACGACGTCCTGGCAGGCGTGTACGCGCACGGCCACCGCGTGAAGAACTTGCTCGGCATCATCGGCGCGCGCACGCGGTCGGCGCGCAAGCTGGCGGGCGAGGGCGAGACCCACGATCGGCTCAAGGAGCTCGAGAAGGACGTCACCGCGCTGTACGAGGAGTGGGCGCAGTACCTGCGCTCGCTGCAGGCGCCGACGCCGCAGGTCGAGCTCGTGCCGCTGTCGCCGTTGCTCCACGAGGTCGTGCTCGCGGCGCAGGCGCGCACCCAGCAGGTGCCGATCGCGCTCGAGCAAGCGGCGGCGCTGCCCGACGTGCGCGGCGATCGCATGCTCCTGCGCGAAGCACTGCTCAACATCGTGTCGAACGCGGCGGAAGCCTGTGCCGCGAGTGTCCGCGTGGGTGAGGTCGTCGTGCGCGTGCGCGCGATCGCGTCGCCCGCCGCGAGCGCGGCGCCGCTCGTCGAGGTGCTCGTCGCCGACACCGGCCCCGGCATCCCGCGCGCTCACCTCGGCCGCCTGTTCGTGCCCGGCTTCACGACGAAGGAGACCGGCTCCGGCGTCGGCCTCGCGATCGCCGAGCGCGTCGTCGCGGCGCACCACGGCCGCATCACGGTCGACTCCGAGGAGGGCCAGGGCACGACGATCACGATCACGCTTCCCACCGACCACCCCGGCCTCGCCGCGATGCCACGGTGGAGCGGCGAGCGCTGAGTTATTCGGCGCAGGTCAGCGGGTTCTTGTCGACGATGAGATCGTCGATCCACATGTCGAGCACGGGTTGAGCGTCGGGTGCGTTCGTGCCCGCGAGCTGCGGGCCGAACTGGAGGTCGACGAGCGGCGGGTTGCCGTCGGTCTGCACGTTGGTGAGCGAGGTCGCGGTCTCGTCGCCGCCGAGCGTGACCTCGCCGATCGCGGTCGTCGCGCGCTTCACGGTGAACAGCACGCATAGCCACGCGTTCGTCGCGGGCTGCTCGAGGTTGTGCTGCGAGTTGTCGGGCCACTGCGAATAGACGGCGAGATCCGCCGCGTCGAGAAACAGCGCGTCCTCGTGCGCGAAGCTGGTCTGCACGGCACTGATGATCTCCATCGCGTTGCCGCCGGCGGGCAGCGAGCCGAGCCGCATGTACATGCGCACGTAGAACGTCTGGTCGCCGAGCGGCAGCGTGACCGCTTCGGTGATCAGCGTCTCGCCGGTCGTGTTGGCGGGGAGCGCCGGGAGCTGGAAATGCGCCGAGTGCGCGCCGCGGTGCGCGATCGTGTCGAGCGTCACGTTCGCGTCCACCGTCCAGTAGGCAGCGAACGCGTCGCCCTCGAAGCCGTCGCACAGCTCGTACGTTCCCGCCCGGCAGTCGTTCGCCGCCGCCACGCCGTCTCCGGCCGCGTCGATCACGCCGCCGCCGTCGCCGCCGCCGCCACCGCCGCCGCCGTCGCCGCTACCGTCGAAGTTCACGTGCCCGCACGCCGCGAGGAGCACCACCGGGACCGACCACCGCACCCCGGGATCATATCCGGGCATTGTGCGAAACTGCGAGATACATGATCGGTACGATCGTCTGCGTCGACGACCAGGCCGAGGTTCGCCGCCTGCTCGGCGACGTGTTCCGCGCCCGCGGCGGCCACGTCGTCAGCTTCGACGACGGCGAGGACGCGGTCGCGTGGCTCGCCGGCAACGACGCGCACCTCGTGATCCTCGATCTCGATCTCGGGGCGGGCCGCCGCACCGGCATCGAGATCTGTCGCGCGATGCGCGCGCGCCATCCCGATCTGCCGATCATCATCCTGACCGGGCACGGCACGATCGACGACGCCGTCGCCGCGGTCAAAGCCGGCGCCGTCGACTTCATCACGAAGGATCCGTACCTCGAGGACAAGCTCGAGATCTCGGTCGAGAAGGTCGAGCGCATCCTCCAGCACGCGCTCGATCGCAAGCGGCTGGAGAAGGAGAACCGCGATCTGCGCGCGACCAACGAGCGCCTGCGCAAGGCCGCCGCGCCGCGGTGGGCGATCGTCGGCGAGTCGCAGCCGATGCGCACGGTGCTCGGCAAGATCGAGAAGGTCGCGCCGGTGCCGCGGCCGGTGCTCGTGCTCGGCCCGCGCGGCACCGGCAAGGAGCTGGTCGCGCGCGCGATCCACGCCATCTCGCCGCGCGCGAGCGAGCCGTTCGTCACGATCAACTGCGCGGCGGTCGCCGAGAGCCTGCTCGAGAGCGAGCTGTTCGGCCACGAGGAGGGCGCGTTCACCGGCGCGACCAAGCAGAAGGAAGGCAAGTTCGAGCTCGCCGACGGCGGCACGCTGTTCCTCGACGAGATCGGCAACATGTCGCTCGAGTTCCAGGCCAAGATCCTGCGCGTGCTCGAGTACCAGCGGTTCGAGCGCGTCGCCGGCAGCGAGTCGATCCAGGTCAACGTGCGCGTGATCGCCGCGACCAACGCCGACCTCAAGCAGGCGATGGCCGCCGGCACGTTCCGCCCCGACCTCTACGATCGCCTCGCGTTCGAGGAGATCCACTTGCCGCCGCTCGCGCAGCGCATGGAAGACGTGCCGGTGCTCGCCGCGTACTTCCTGTCGCGGTTTCGCGCCGAGGTCGCCGGCGTCTCGGTCAAGGAGATCAGCGCCGAGGCGCTCGACCGGCTCGCGCACTACGACTATCCCGGCAACGTGCGCGAGCTCAAGAACGTCGTGGAGCGCGCGGTGTACATGGCGCAGGGCGAGGTGCTCACCGGCGCCGACATCGACGTCGCGCTGCCGCCGGAAGCGCACGGCGCGCAGCAAGCGCCGGCCGCGAGCGGCGCGTTCGCCGACGATCCGGCGCTACCGCTGCTCGATCGCGTCGACGCGTTCGAGGAATGGCTGTGCAAGGACGCGCTCGAGCGCACGCGCTACAAGCAGAAGGAGGCGGCGGCGCTGCTCGGCCTCACGTACGACCAGTTCCGCCAGCGCTATCGCAAGTATTCGCTCGGCAAGGACTGATAAGATCGCGACGTGGCCGACGGATCGGACGAGCCAGTAGACACGCGGCTCGATCGGCCGTCGCGGCCGTCGTTGAAGCAGCCGGCGGCGCTGCCCGACTTCGGCCCGCGTTATCGCGTGATCGGCCCGCTCGGCAAGGGCGGCATGGGCGAGGTGTTTCGCGCGTACGACGCCGAGCTCAAGGGCGAGGTCGCGCTCAAGGTGATCCGCGGCGACGTCGATCTCGAGGCGGCGCTCGCTCGATTCCGCCGCGAGATCGCGCTCGCGCGCAAGGTGACGAGCCCGAACGTGCTGCGCGTGTACGACCTCGCCGAGCACGACGGGCTGCGCTTCGTGTCGATGGAGCTCGTCGACGGCGAGGACCTCGGCGCGGTCATGAAGCGCGACAAGCGGCTGCCGATCGAGCGCGCGCTCGCGATCTTCCGCCAGGTCTGCACCGGGCTTGTCGCCGCGCACGCCGAGGGCGTCGTCCATCGCGACCTGAAGCCGCAGAACGTGCTGGTCGGCAAGGACGACCGCGTACGCGTCGCCGACTTCGGCTTGGCGCGCTCGATCGGCGACTCGGGCATGACCGCGAGCGGCGCGATCCTCGGCTCGCCCGCGTACATGTCGCCGGAGCAAGTGAAAGGCGATCCGACCGACGAGCGCAGCGATATCTACTCGCTCGGCGTGATGCTGTACCAGCTCGTCACCGGCGAGGCACCGTTTCGCGGCGACACGCCGCACGCGGTGATGGAGATGCGGCTCCACAAGAAGCCGCGGCCGCTCGCCGAGGTCGCGCCCGACGCGCCCGCGTATCTCGCGCCGATCGTCGCGCGCTGTCTCGAGGTCGAGCCGGGCAAGCGGTACGCGAGCGTGCGCGCGCTGCTCGATGACCTCGATGCCGGACGCGCACCGACGCGCGTCGCGACACGCCGGCCGTGGTGGCTCCCGCACGTGCTCGTGTGCGGCATCGCGCTCGTCGGCGCCGCGATCGCGTACCTCGCCTGGCCGCGCGGACAGCGCGAGCAGTCCGCGCCCGCAGCAGGGAGTATGCCGATGCCGGCGCCTATGAATGCAGGACCGACTTCAGGCATGACCACCGTGCTCGTGGCTGGCATCGACAATCGAACGGGCGATCCCACGTTCGACCGGACGCTCGACGTCCTGGTGGAGTACACGCTCCGGCGGTCGAGCGACGCCGATCCGATCCCGGTGAGCGAGGTCCGTGCCCTCGCAACGGAGCTCGGCCTGGACTCGCCTTCCGACGCCGGGTTCGGTGCACGCGTTGCAGCCCGCGATGGCGGTCGTGTCGTGACCGTACGCGGCTCGATCGCGGCCAAGGGATCCGGCTTCGAGATCGCGCTCGCCGCGAACGACGCGCGTGGCGGCAAGGTGTTCGCCGACACGGCGATGGCGTCGAGCCTGTCGCAGGTTGTTCCGACCATGGTGAATTTGGTGGCCGGACTGCGTGCCGCGCTCGGGGAGACTCTCACCGAGCGAGAGCGACACAAGATCCCGCTGTCTGCGTCGATCGAGGCCGACCACGAATTTGCGGTCGGTTACGCCGTGGCCGACGCCAACGACGATGTAGCGGCGCGGGCGCACCTCGCGCGTGCCGTCGCCCTCGACCCCACCTTTGCGCTCGCCCACATCAAGCTCGGCGTGGAGTATCTGAATTCGTTGCGTCCCGTCGAGGCGAGTGGCGAGTTCCAGCGTGTGCTCGCGTCGCTCGACAGTCTGGGCGAGCGCGACCGTCTGAAGTTTCTCGGCGACTACTACCGTACGGTCACCGAGGAGTACGACCGGTCGATCGCCGCGTACCATCAGCTCCTCGCCAAGTGGCCCAAAGATCTCGGGGCAGAATGCAATCTCGCCATCGCGTTCCAGGGCTCGGGTGACTTCAAGAGCTCGGTCGAGGCCGGCCGTCGCGCTGCTCGCGATCACCCTCACGATAACGTTACGCGCTTCAACCTTCCCGTCGACGAGTTGGTTGCCGGCAACTATCAGCGCGCGACGGACGAGTTACAGCGCTACGAGGCGGACTTCTCGCGTGCCTACCCGATGTTGCACCTTTACCGCGCCATCGCGTCGCTGTTTCTCGGCCGACGTGCCGATGCAGTCGACGCGTATGACAAGTATATCCAGGCGGATCCATCGGCCGGCGCGATCGCGAAGGCGGACTTCGCGATGGCCGAAGGTCGAGACCGGGAGGCCGCTGCACTGCTGGACAACGCACTCGTCGAAGACACGGCGCACCATCGCGACGACGCCGTGGAGATCGAGCGCGAGATGCTCGCCGAGTTGCGCCTGCGTCGTGCCGACAACGCGGGTGCGCGCGCCGCGGCCGTGCAGGTCAAGGCCCAGCCGCTGCGCCGGCTCGAAGCCGCGCTCGTGTCGATCGCAGTCGGCGATGACACGCACGCGCATGCGACCTCCGCCGAGTTCGCGAGGGATCTCGCGCCGAGTCGGCGCGCGATGAGCAAGTTGATCGAGGCCGAGCTCCTGCGCGTCCACGGCAAGCCGGAGGATGCGGTGCTGGCGATCCAGGATGCGCTGCGCACGACCGACTCGGCACTCGGCCACTTTCTGCTCGCACGTGCCGCGCTCGACGCAAAGGCGTATACCGAGGCGTACAGCGAGCTGCAGACATGCCTGGCACGTGCCGCAGACGCATCGTTTGACGTGAACGACGTGCCGACCTACCGCTACGTCCCGCAGTTCACGTACTACCTCGCGAAGGCGCAGGACGGTCTCGGCAGCAAGGACGCGAAGGCCACGTACGCGGCGTTCCTCGCGATGATGCACGATCCCGATCCGGACGATCCGCTCGTGGTCGACGCGCGCAAGCACGCGCAGTAAAGTCGATCGAGCCATGGGCATCTTCTCCAAGATCAAGAACGGCATCTCGGGCAAGGCGAACGCCGCGCTCGACAAGGCGATCGATCCGGAGAAAGAGCTCGACATGGCGATCCTGGAGCTCGAGGACGGTCGCAAGAAGGCGATGGCCGAGCTGCTCAGTTACAAGACGACCGCCAAGCAGCTCGATCAGGACATCGAGAAGTACAAGACCAAGGCTGCGGAGTGGGAGAAGCGGGCGATGACCGCGCTGCGCGCCGGCGACGAGGACGCCGCGCGCGAGGCACTGCGCCAGAAGAAGGCGGCGGAGACCGAGCTCGCGAAGATCGAGCGCGACAAGCACGAGGCCGCGAGCTACGCGATCCAGCTCAACAAGAGCCGCAAGGAGTTCGACACCAAGCTGCAGGTGCTGAAGCTGCGCAAGGGCACGCTCGCGACCCAGATCGCCGCGGCACGCTCGGCCGGTGGCGACGCGTTCGGCAACGACTCGTCGGTGTGGGACAAGTTCCAGCGCGCCGAGGACCGGATCGACGCCGAGGCGATCGAGACCGAGGTCGATGCCGCGATGCGCAGCGAAGAAGCCGACGCGCAGCTGTTCGATCAGAAGCTGGCGGCGCTGCCGGCGCCACCCGATGGGCCCGAGGACGCGCTCGCCAGGCTCAAGGCGAAGATGCTCGCCGACAAGGAAGCGAAGCAGAAGCAGCTCGCGGCGACGAGCGCCGCCGCGGCGGCCGAGAAGCCAGCCGAGAAGCCGGCCGAGAAGCCGGCCGAGAAGCCAGCCGGGAAACCGAAAGACGAGCCCAAGAAATGATCACGATCAGCTCGCGCCAGGTCGGCGAGCAGCCGCCCGCAGCCGGCGATCCTGACGAGGCGCTCTCGCTGCGCCTGCGCGACCTCGCGCTCGTCGAGCTCGACGCGCTGTGCGCCGGCGGCGACGGCGCACGCGCCGCCCAGCTCGCCGGTGCCTACGCCGACGACGTCGCCGACGCGCTGCGCGAGGCGCGCACGCGGCTCGGCGCGCTGCGCGGTCAGCTCGCGGGGCCCGATCCGCTGAACGTGCTCGACCTCGCGCCGCGCCAGCGCTCGTCCGATTCAGGCGCCGCCGGCTCGGCGCGCGTGCGCGACCGCCTGATCGCGCAGGCCGACGCGGCCCGTGCGTACGCGCGGCTCGGCGAGCTCGCCGCCGGGCTGGTACCGAAGCTGTTCGAAGCCGAGCGCCGGCGCTAGGCCGATCGATCAGGTCACATCGGCGTCGCGTCGATCACGTCGAGCTGCGCGAACTGGCCGACGTACGGCGACGGGTTCGTGGTCACGCCGGAGATGACGATCGGGTCGTGGCTCTCGTCGTAGTTGCCCCACTCGAGCCCGTCCTGGCCGTTCGCGCGGAACGTGACCTGCGCGCCGCCGTCGACCGCGATCGTCGCCATGTAGTCGTAGTCGAACGAGCGCTGCGCGGTCGGCGTGCCGAGGTTCAAGTAGAAATGCTGAGCCGGCGACGACACGATCAGCTCGTAGTAGTTGTCGGCGGTGTCGCCGGGGTTGCCGCCGATGTACCAGCCGCCCGAGCCCGCGCTGCCGCCACCGTAGCCGATCGCTTCCATCACCCCGCGGATTTGCACGGTGACCGTCCAGCTGCCCGTGCCGGCGACGGTGGCATCCTGGTCCTGGTTGCCCGCGGCGCAGTTGCAGTTGTAGTTGCCGAGGTCGCCCGAGGTGCACGGCAGCAGCCAGTGCAGGCCCGACAGCGCGAACGGGGCGGGCGGCGCGTCGGGCGGCGCGTCGGGGGGCGCCATCGCGTGACCGTCGGCCCCGGCGCCGTCGGGGGCCGGCGGAGACCCGGTCGTGCCGGCGCGGAACGCACAAGCGCCGGCGACGACGAGGACGGCAGAACGCACCACGATCCGAGGATATCAGGCCGCCCGGCCGGGCCGACCCAAAGTCTCGCGGGGCGGATTTGTCCAATCCACGATCTCCCTCGTATAGTGACCCGCCATGGGTGACGAGGATCCCGATCTCGGTCGGGCTCGCGATGGAGATCGCGAAGCCTTCGGTCGACTCGTCCGCCGCCACCATCGACGCGTGTACGCCGCCAGCCTTCATATCCTCGGCAACCACCACGATGCCGACGACGCGACGCAGGAGACGTTCGTGCGTGCGTATCGCGGGCTCGCCGGCTTCGACGGCCGCGCCGACCTCGCGACCTGGCTGTATCGCATCGCGATCAACACCGCGCTCAACACGCTGCGCGGCGGCAAGCGCGGCGCAGCACTCGCGCACAAAGGCGGCACCGAAGCCGCACACGTCGGCGGCCGGCCGGAGGCACTCGGTCGGACCTCTGACGATCCTGCAACCCGGAGTGCACAGTCCGCCGAGGTGGCGCGCACACTCGCGGCCATCGCGGAGCTGTCTCCGACGCTCCGCGTGACCCTCGTGCTCGCCACGATCGAAGAGCTGCCACACAAACAAATCGCGGAGATCCTCGAGATCCCCGAGGGCACCGTAGCGTGGCGCGTCAACGAGGCGCGCCGTTTGCTTCGGCAACGCCTCGGCCTCGTCGAGCCACTCTCCGCTCGCAAGTAAGCCATGCCGACCACGCCACCCACCGGAGACGACCTCGACGACCTGCTTCGCGCCGCGATGAAATCCCTGGACGATCAGGTGCCATCGGGTTATCTCGATGCCCTCCCCGAGCAGACGCTGGCGCGTCTGGAGGCAAGCATGCAGTCGAGCGGTCAGGGCACGAGCGAGCGCGAGCGCGACGCGGTGACGGCACCACCACCGGCTGCACCGCAGCAGGCGGCGACGACCGGCACCAGCGAAGACTCCGGCCTGCACGACATCCGCAACCTCGCGCAATCGACCAAGCAGCGGCTGTCGAGCCGCCGCATCGGCTCGGGCGCGCAGCGTGCGAGCGAGGACGACATCATCGCGGCGAGCTCGGCGGGCTGGAAGGCGGTCGCGCTGCCCGAGCCGGCGCAGATGGTCTCGTTGCCGTCGATCGACGAGCTGCCGTCGAAGGCGGAGATTCGCGCGCAAGACAAGCAAGACCAGGCCGCGGCCAAGGCCGCCGCCGCCGTCGAAGCGCACGCGGCTGCGCCCGCGAGCACGCCGTTCGCGCGCCCCGCGGCGCCCGCGAAGTCGCGCAAGGTGCTCGCGTTCGTCGGAGTGGGCGTCGCGGCGGCTGCAGGTCTCGCGATCTTCATCGCGACGCGGCCGAACGAGATGTCCGAGAAGGCCCCCACGAGAACGGCGATGGACAGCCCGGCGCCAGCGACGGCGGGCGCGCCCGCCCCACGCGCGCAGATCACGGCGACGCCGATCGCAGCGGCCGAGCCCGCACCCGCTCCGCCGCAGCAGGTCGCCGAGCCGAAGACCGACGTCGCGTCGGGTGCGGTCGCCGCCGCGGTGCCGGCTGCGAAGCCCGCCGTGTTGCACGCGCCCGGCAGGGCCGCGACGAAGAGGAGCTCGGCCAAGGTCGAGTCCACGCTCGTCCCCGCGCCGCCGCTCGACACCAAGAAGCCGGTCGCCGACAAGACCAAGGACGGCAAGGAAGCTGGCAAGCAGCAGGACCCGAGCTTCGACCAGCTGCTCAAGGAAGCCGGCGCCGACACCAAGCCGAAGATCGAGAAGCCCAAGCTCGCGAACAAGGAGCTCTCGCCCGACGACTTCAAGCGCGGGATGTCCTCGGTCGAGGGCAACGCGAAGGGCTGCTACAAGGGCACGCAGGGCATCGCGAAGCTCACGATCAAGGTCGCGCCGTCGGGCGCGGTCTCGAGCGTGACCGTGGGCGGGCAGTTCGCCGGCAAGCCGGAGGCGGCGTGCGTCCAGAGCGCGGTGCGCTCCGCCTCGTTCCCGCCGTGGGACGGCAATCCGCAGAGCTTCTCGTATCCGATCCTGCTGTCCGAGTAGCTCGTACGGCCGATCCGGGCTAGGGTCGCCGACCGCGTATGAAGGTCTTTCCCGGTCGCTACTTCGAGGACTTCCGGATCGGCGCGCAGCTGATCCACGCCGTGCCGCGCACGCTCCACGGCGGCGATATCTCGACGTACATCTCGCTCACCGGCGATCGCCATCCGCTCGCCGCGTCGACCGACCTCGCGCGCTCGCTCGGGTTCCAGCGCGAGGTGATTCCCGATCTGCTCGTGTTTCACATGGTGTTCGGCCGCTCGGTGCCGGACATCTCGCACAACGCGACCGCGAACCTCGGCTACGCCGACGTGCGGTTCGTGCGCCCGGTGTATCCCGGGGATTCGGTGATCGCGTCGAGCGAGATCATCGGCCTGCGCGAGGTGTCGAGCGGCGAGGCCGGCGTCGTGTACGTGCGCACCCGCGGCTTGAACCAGAAGGGCCAGGAAGTGGTCACGTTCGCGCGCTGGGTGATGGTGCCCAAGCGCGACAAGCTGGCGGCGGCCGGCGTCAATCAGGCGCCGCAGCTGCCGGCGGTCGTGACGCCGGATCGGCTGCCCGTGCCCGAGGTGCTCAACCTGCAGCGCTACGCCGATCTCGCGTGGGCGATGCCGCCCGGCGGGATGTGGGACGACTACGCGACCGGCGAGCGCATCGATCATCCGGACGCGATGACGATCGAGGAGGCCGATCACGTCCAGGCCACGCGCCTCTATCACAACACCGCGCAGGTGCACTTCGATCAGGTCGCGGCGGCGAGCGGCCGGTTCGGCCGGCGTATCGTGTACGGCGGCCACGTGATCAGCGTGGCGATCGCGCTGTCGCAGAACGGGCTCGGCACCGCGCTCAAGATCGCGGCGTGGAACGGCGGCGCGCATGTCGCGCCGACGTTCGCGGGCGACACGCTGCGCGCGTTCACCGAGGTCGTCGAGAAGGCCGAGGTCCCGGGGCGCCGCGACGTCGGCGCGCTGCGCCTGCGGCTGTCGGCGGTGAAGAACATCCCGGCGAGCGAGCTGCCGTCAGTGCCGCCACTGCTGTCGGGTACGAAGGAGCCGCGGATCGTGCTCGAGCTCGACTACTGGGCGCTGTTTCCGCGCAAGGCGTGAACAAGGCCGCGGGCTTCGGGCTTCAGGCCGAAGAACGAGAGTACGGACGCTCGCGCCATGCGAGGAATCCCGCGCAGAGCGCGAGGAGGGCGAGCGCGGCGACGAGCAGCGGTTTGTCGCCGCGCGCGGGCTCGATCGGCGGCGGTGCGGCGGCGAACGCGATGATCGGCGCGGGCACGTCGGGGATCGCGGCGTGGACGAGGTTGCGTGCCGCGGCGAGCGACGTGCGCTCGCCGACGATCACGATCGCGGCCGAAGCGGGCGACGCGTGCAGCGTGAACGGATCGATCACCGAGCGATGGAGCTCGACCTGCGCATGCTGGACTCCCGGCACGGCTTCGAGCAAGCGCGCGATCCGTTCGTCATCCGCGTGGTCGATCGCCTGCTGATGCTCCGCGCGCGACGCCACCGTCGGCGCGCAGGCGGCGATCGCGAACACCAGCAGCACTCGCACGAGTGCAGCGTACGAGATCTCGTTCCGATTCTGAAGCCTCGGGCCTCGGGCCTCGGGCCTGAAGGCCTTACCCTCTTGCCATGAACGCCGTCGCGCACTTCGCGCGCCTCCTGCCGGCCGACGCCGTGCGACGGCTCGCGGCGCTGCGCGCGACGCGATTCGAGCCGGAGGCGCCGCCACCGCGGCGTGACGTCACCGCCGACGAGGCGCGCGAGCTCGTGGTCGCGCGCTGGACCGACGACCTGTGCGGGCTGCTCAACGCGCTGACGCGCGGCGAGCTCGCGGTGCTCGCGAGGCGCGACGCACGCTCGCCGGAGCTGCGGGCGCACCTGTGGCAGGTCGGCGCCGAGCTCGAGCGCGGCGGCGCCGCGATCCCGGCCGGGCTCCAGCCGCAGCCGGTCGTGCTCGGCGGTCACCTCGTCGTGCAGCGACCACCCCGCGGGCCGTATCCGGCGAGCGCGAGCTGGCCGCGCGCGCTGCCGCCGGCGATCGCGGCCGCGCCGCCCGCCGACGAGCCCGACACGCTCGACGACCTGCTCGCGGCGGCCGATCGCCTGCTCGGCGTGCGGCTCGGGTCGCGCGGCCGCGACAAGGGCGCGTGGGGCGTGCGCGCGGCCGCGCTGCTCGGGGTGGTCGAGCGCGGCGACGACGAGCCCGACTGGCGCGGCGACGTCGAGATCAAGACCGTGCCGGTCGCGCGCGATCCGAGCGGGCTGTGGCGCGTCGTCGAGGATCCGGCGATCGCGATGCTCGGCGAGGCCGCGGCGCTGTCGAAGCTCCAGCACACGCTGTGGCTGGCGCGCGCGGATGTCGATCACGGCGACGCGACGATCGTGTCGTGGTACCTGCTCGCGAGCGACCCCGAGGTCGCGCGGCTCGTGCGCCGCTACCTGCACGCACGCCCGAAGGGCCCGGCCGGCACCGACCAGCGCGGGCTGTACCTCCACAAGCGCTTCTTCGCGGACGCCGGGCTGCTCGCGACGCTGAACGGGCCATGCTGATCGACGAGCTGCGCGTCATCGGCTCGACGCAGACGAACGTCGTGATGGCGGCCGAGCTCGTGCGCGTCGCGCAGCGCGCGATCCACCGCCGCCCACCCGAGCCGCGCAAGGAGGGCCTCGGCCAGCTGGTGTATCCGTTCGATCGCGAGCTGGCGTGGGCCGCGGTCACGTACATGCGCACGCCGACGCGCGTGCTGTGGGATGTCTATCGCTCGCGCGCGCAGCGGCTCGAGCCGCTGTACGACGACCTCGTCGCCGACATCCGCGCCGACGAGCGCGAGCTGTGGCGCGACGGCGACGGCATCTCTGTCGAGGCGCGCCACGTCGAAGCGTTCGCGGCCGGCGAGCGCCAGGTCGTCGGCACGGTCAAGAACGCGCTGATCGATGCCGCGGCGCGCCGGCACGTGCGGCTGCACGTCGCCCCCGGAAGCCGGGCCCAGCCCGGCTACCTCCACACCGGGCCGCGCGACCCGGCGACGCGCTGGATCGCTCGGCTGAACGAAGCGGGCGAGCTCGTCGTGTCGATCGACCTCGGCGGCGGCTCGCTGTCGCAGCGCGGCTGGCGCAAGTTCGCCGGCGCGGCGCCGCTGCGCGAGCACCTCGCGGCCGTGCTGCTGATGCTGTGCCGGTTCGATCCGCGCACCGACGCGCTCGTCGATCCGATGTGTGGCGCGGGCACGATCGCGATCGAAGCGGTGCACATGGCGCGCGCGACGCCGCGCACCGGCACGTGGCGCGGCCTCCGCCCGCCCGAGGTGGAGCGAGACGGGCTTCGCCCGGCTCGCGGGGCCGACGCGCGGCCGCTGTACCCCGACGCCGCGCCGCTCGTCGTCGGCTGCGACGTCGATCTCGACGCGCTCGCGGTCGCGCGCGAGAACGCGCGCGCGGCCGGCTGCACCGACGCGATCACGTGGCAACGCGCCGACGTCGCGCGGCTCGAGCCCTCCGTGATCTCCGACATCGCGCGCGAGCGCGGCCGCGAGCCGCCGGCGGGCGGCGTCTTGCTCTCGAACCCGCCGTACGGCGAGCGGCTGCCCGATCACGAGCTCGACGCGCTGTACACCGCGGTCGCGCACACGTGCGCGCGCTTCGGCGCCGGCTGGCGCGCCGGCTTTCTCGTCGGCAATCCGCTGCTCGAGCGCGCGTTCGAGCGCGTGCTCGGCCGTCCGCGCATCAAGAAGCCGCTCGCGAACGCGAACCTGCGCGCGTACTTCTACCTGTACGAGATGGTCTAGCGATCGCTCTCGTGCGCCTTCGCCCACGCGCTGATCAGCTCGAAGTCGTCGATGATGCGCGAATGGTAGTGGCCCCACACGTCCGACACCATCACCATCGAGCCGCGCGACAGCTGCGGC
>DATJXL010000157.1:0-9869 GCA_035500135.1 Kofleriaceae bacterium | reverse complement strand
GGTGGCGATCCGGCGCCCCCCGTCGACCACGCCACCGTTCGCGGCGTCATCGGCGCTCACATCCACGAGATCACCGACTGCTTCACGAGGGCAAACTTGCATGGCCTGGGGAAGGTCGAGATCGAGTTCGTGATCACGGCCACCGGCAGGGTGCGCAGCGTGGCGATCCAGAACGACGACTTCAAGGACGGCGTCGTGAGCGGCTGCATCGCCGCACTGGCATTCACATGGAGGTTTCCGGAAGCACCGGGCGGCGGCGAGATCAAGGTCGATTTTCCGTTCGAGTTCATGCGGTAACAACGGCGATCGCGGATCACGGCCACTGGACGGCGACCGGATGATCGATGCGCTCGGTCGGCGGCGTGCCGCCCGCACCATCTTCGGTCGAGCCCCAGCACGCGACCGCGCCCGACTTCTCGAGCGCGCACGCGTGCGTCCAGCCGGCGACGACCTGCACCGCGTCCTTGACGCCGCGGATCTTGACCGGAGTCTGGCTCGTGCCCCCGAGCTGATTGCCGAGCTGACCGTGGCGGTTCTCGCCCCAGCACGCGACACCGCCGTCGAGCTCGAGCGCGCAGATGAAGCCGGTCGATTCGGTCGGCATCGCGTCGAAGATCGCGACCGCGACCGCGTCGGTGATGCCGGCGATCCGCGCCGGCGCGAGCTGCGTGCGCGAGAACGTCGGCTTGGCCGGCGCGTGACCGAGCAGCGGGCTATCGGCATCGCCGAAGCACCACACCGTGTGGTCGGCGCGCACGGCACAGCTGACGCGCTCGCCTGCCGCGATCGCGATCGCGTCGTCGATCGTCGCGACGCGATCGGGCGGATAGCTCCCGAGCGCGCTGTCGATCGAGAACGTCGAGACCTCACCGGTACGACGGCGCAGCAGCGATCCGTTGCCGGCGATCTCGACCGCGTCGGTCACGCCGGCGAGGTGTCCGGACACGGGACCTCGAGTCGTTCCCCCGACCCGGATCGCGTTGCACCACACCTCGCCGCCATTGGCGATCACACACGATCCGGCGAGCGCGCTGCCGCGCGGCAGCGCGCGCGGCGTGGCCTCGCCGTCGATCCACAACCTGCCTTCGCCGTCGAGGCCGGTGAGGTGGCCCCCCGAGAACGCCCGCGTGACCTCGGAGATCAGGCGGACCGCCGGCAGCGTCACGTGCTCGTGATGGTCTTTGCCCCAGCACGTCACCGCGCCGGTGCGATGCAACGCGCACGTGCCGAGTGTGGTCGCGTAGATCTGGATCGCGTCGTGAACGCCGGGAATCTCGACCGCGCCGTCGAGGATGCTCGACAGCCCGTTGCCGAGCTCGCCGTCGCGATCGGGGCCCATGCACCACACGTCGCGGCCGGTGCCGACCATGCACTGCTGATCGCCGGCTGCGAACGCGGTCACCGTGGCGAGAGGCGCGATCCGCGTGGCCGTCGGATGCTTCCGCTCGTCCCACGGCAAGAACCCCCAGCACAGCATCGGCCCGGCCTTGCGGCGGATGCACGCGTGCGTCGCGCCGGCCATCACGTCGATCGCGTCGGTCACGCCGGCGACCGGTGCGGCCGGGTGGAACGCGACCTCGGCTTCGTCGAGCTTGCCGCGGCCGAGCTGGCCGCCGCTGTTGTCGCCCCAGCAGGTCACGCGACCGTCGCGCAGCCGTGCGCACGCGAAGAACAAGCCGGCCGCGACCTGCACCGCATGCTCGACGCCCGGGATCAGCCGCGCCGCGCCGTCGGCGGCCGCGCCGATCGTATCCGGCCGGGTCGCCGCCTCGATGCCCCAGCAGCTCACCGTCGTGTCCTTGTGGATCGCGCAACCCGTGAGATCGCTGCCGTGCGCGTCGATCGCGTCGTCGATCCTCGGTACGGCGACCCACGTCCTGCCGTCGAAGCACGCCACGTGGCCATCTCCCGTGCGCGCGCACGTGCCGCGCACGTCGACGACGTCGTGCAGCGGCTGGAGCTCGGCCGCCGCCCGCGACGACGACAGCATGCCCAGGCACTTCATCGTGCGATCGCGATAGCGCGCACAGATGCCACCGAACACGCCCTCGAGCTCGACCACGCCGTCGCCGAACGCGGTCACGCCGATCGGCCGGGCATGGAGCGTGCCCTTGAGCGAGCGATCGAGATCGCGGCCCCAGCACGACACCTTGCCGTCGGCGTGGAGCGCACACGTCGAGCCGGCGACGATCGCGAGCTGCGCGACCGCCGCGGTCGACGGCGGCGGCGGATCCGCGTGTGCCAAGCTCGTCCACGCCACCAGGCTGCCGACGACCCACCGCGCGCGCATGGCCCGGAGCATAGCAACGGATAGGCACCACGCCCGTCAGTCCGAGCGCTGCAGCGCGACGAATTCGATCACCCGATAGTCACGCTGGCGGTTCGAGCTCGGCGCGGAGGGCGGCGACGACGCGCGCCGGGGCGCGCAGCCGAACGCGAGTTCCGGCGTCGTGGTGAGCTTCGGCGAGCACGGTCGCGCGCTCGTGGATCGAGTGAATCACGCGTTGTGCGGCCCACGGCACGTCGAGCTCGACCTCTTCGAGCGCGCCGGCGAACAGCTCGATCATCTTGTCGCGCAGCGCCGCGACGTCGGCGGGAAGCTTCGCCGACAGCCGCAGTGCATCGGGATAACGCTCCGCGAGCAGCGCGCGGCCCGCCGCATCGACGCGATCGATCTTGTTGAGCAAGAGCCAGGTTGGCATCTCGCGAGCGCCCAGCTCGCCGAGCACTTCGCGCGTCACCGCGAGCTGGTCGGCGTGCGCCGGATCGGACGCATCGATTACGTGGAGCAGGAGATCGGCATCGCGTGCCTCGTCGAGAGTCGAGCGAAACGACGCGACCAGATCGTGCGGCAGCTTCTTGATAAAGCCGACGGTGTCGGTCACGAGGATCGGCGGCTCGGTCGGCGGCTGCAGCCGACGCACGGTGGTGTCGAGCGTCGCGAACAGCTTGTCGGCGATGTAGACGTCCGTGGTCGTCAGCGCACGCATGAGCGACGACTTGCCGGCGTTGGTATAGCCGACGAGGGCGACCGTCGGGAGATCGCTGCGCCGGTGGCGCCGGATGTCCGCGTCGCCTTCGATCTGTGCGAGCTCGTGGTTGAGCTCGGCGATCCGATCGCGGATCCGCCGGCGATCGAGCTCGAGCGAGGTCTCGCCGGCGCCTTTGCCGCCGACCCCGCCGCGTACGCGATCGGCGCCGCCCGAGCTCTCGCGCAACCGCGGCGCGAGATACTTCAGCCGCGCGATCTCGACTTGCAGCATTGCCTCGCGGGTCTTCGCGTGGCGCTGGAAGATCTCCAAGATCACCGAAGTGCGATCGAGAACGTCGACCCCGCTCGCCTTCTCGAGATTGCGCTGCTGGGTCGGCGACAGGTCGTGGTCGACCAGGACGACCGTCGCCCGCGGTGCGTCGGGCGCTAGCTCGGTGGATGCCACGGCGGCCGCCTCGGCGGCGTCGTCCGCGTCGTCGCCTTCATCGTCATGCGCTGCATGCCCCGGCTTCTGGTAGGGCGCGACAACGCCGGGGCCACCGGTCCAGGTCGCGAGCTCGCGCAGCTTGCCCTCACCGAGCACGACGCCAGGCGCCAACGTTGGACGTCGCTGCGTGATCCGGCCGATCGGTGCCAGGCCGAGCGTCTTCGCGAGCCGCTCGAGCTCGGCGATCGACGATTCGACCTCGCCATCATCGACCCCGCGGGTCTGGACGGCCACGACGACCGCGCGCGGCTGCTCGCCGGCTCGGAACGTCGGCCAGCGTGTATCGTCGGCCATGGACGCGCACCTTAGACGACCCTGGAACGCGCAGCAATCGGCGTGCGTTAGACCGGCCCTGTCGTGTCGAGGTCTCGTCCATTCGGTTACTCCTTCTGATGTCAGAGTGGTGGCCATTCAGTCGCTGCTCGCGTGATGCGTTCCAGCCGTGCACCTTCGGCGCCACGGGGCCAGCCTGGGTCTCGCCGCGACCGCCGGCCCTTGGATTGCAGCCACCTTTTTCCATGGCAACAAAGATTCTCTTCATCGTCAGCGGCGCCACCTACTGGGTGCTGAAGGACGGAACGAGGTACGCAACCGGTTACTGGGCTGAGGAGTTTGCGAACCCCTACAAGATCCTCACCGACGCCGGCAACGAGGTCGTGGTCGCGACGCCCAACGGCGTGACCCCGAACGTCGACATGATGAGCCTTCGTCCCGAGATGGTGGGCGGGGTGCAAGCAGCCCTCGACCTCGAGGCCATCATCCGGTCCGCGGAAGTGATGCGACGGCCGCTCGCGCTGTCGGACGTCCGCCTCGAGGACTACGATGCGGTCTACTTACCCGGCGGTCACGGCCCGATGTCCGACCTGGCATTCGACGCCGACGTCGGACGGCTGCTGACCGCACAGCTCGCCTCGGGCAACCCCCTGTTCATCGTGTGCCACGGTCCCGCAGCGATGCTGGCCACCAGGATTCACGGCGTGTCGCCCTTCAAGGGCTACCGGGTCACGGGCTTCACCAATGACGAGGAGAACGCCGTCGGACTCGCTTCCCGGGCGACGTGGCTACTGGAGACCGACCTCAAGGAAAAGGTCGGCGTCGACTTCAGCCGCGGCGAGATCTGGAAGCCGTACATGGTCGAGGATCGAAACCTGGTCACCGGGCAGAACCCCGCCTCTGCCGCGGTTCTGGCGAAGCGGCTGCTCGAGGTTCTCGCCTCGAGGAGACCAGGCCCGAGGAGCTCGCGATCAGCTAGCTCACCGGATTCTTCGCCCAGAGCGTGATCAAGCACTGTTTATCTGATTGGAGTCCGCAATGAGCAGCATAGAAGTCGAACACAAGACCTACGATATGCCCCCGCACGCCGGATTCACCGTCGCGCACTTTCTCACTGTCGCGGACATCGAACGATCGGTTCGCTATTACGAAACGGTCTTCGACGGTCGCGTGCTGAGCCGGGGCGACAGCAAGGGCGCTCCGGGATACATTCAGATCGCGAACACATGGCTCATTATCAATGTCGGGGGCGGCCCGACTCCTGATAAGCCATCAGTGACACTCAGCGTGCCCGACCCAGACAAGATAAATAGCTTCATGAATATCCGAGTTGCCGATATTCAAGCGTGCTACGAGTTATGGAAAAGTCGAGGGGCCGAGTTCATCACGGAACCAATCAAGAAGTACGGCGAGATCCGTTGCTACATACGCGATCCCGACGGTTACATCATCGAGGTCGGACAGAGCACCGACCTCACGTACGGGTAGCGTCGAGGCACGCCGCCCCGCGACCATCCACGCGCGTACTGGAAGTAGAATGTGCGAATGCGTGCCTCCTGCGTCGCGTTCGCGCTGGCCGCGTGCAGCTCGAGCGGATCGCCCGGCAAGACCGGCGGGGATGCGCGTGCGGGCGACGCCGCGACCGGAGACGCCGCGACCGGCCCGATGATCGCCGGCTGCCCGATGTTCCCGCCGGATTTTCCCTACAACGTCGACATCTCGGCCGCCCCGCTCGATCCCGGATCGGCGACGTACATCGCTAACTTGAAGGCGCGCGCCGGCGCGATCGTGGCGGAATATCCCGGCGACGAATACGTCAATGTGGTGCCGCAGACGCAGCCGCTCGTCGCGGTCGGCACGTCGTCGGCGTACGGGTTCGATCCGACCGACACGTTCTTCCAGAACAACGGCAGCGGCGCGATGGCGCCGATTCCGAGCGGCGTCGTCTACGAGAACATGACCAACCCGGACTCGGATCATCACATGATGATCGTCGAGCAAGGCACGTGTCAGCTCTACGAGCTGTACGCGTACAACCCGTCGAGCGCGACCACCGGCTGGGAAGTGCTCGTGACCTGGAACCTGACCAAGAACGAGCAGCTCCCGGAAGGCTGGGGCAGCACGACCGCCGCGGGCACGCCGCTTCTACCCGGCGTGATCTGGTACGACGAGCTCGCGGCCGGCGCCATCGAGCACGCGATCGACATCGTGATCCCCGGTGCCGCGATCATGCAGTACGGCTACGTGAAACCGGCCGCGCGCGCCGGCGGTGCGTGCGGCAGCCCCTACCCCGCCGACGGCTTTCCATACGGCGGCCGCGTGCGGCTCAAGGCCAGCTTCGACGACTCGGCGTTCACGGGTACGCAGGCGAAGATCGTGATCGCCGCGCTCAAGAAGTACGGAATGGTCAACACCGACGCGAGCGGCGAAACGCGATCGTCGTTTCGCCTCGGCGACGGAACGAAGCTCGACCAGAGCGACATGAACCAGCTCGCGCAGCTGACGTGGGACGACTTCGAGGTGCCGACGATGACGGTCGTGACGAGCCACGCATGCAACTGACGCGGATCGCGCTCGCGATCGTCCCGTCGAATCGTGACGGGATTCACGGTGCCACCGAGCGGAGGCGCGTCGAGCCTTCCTGCATCTGCTACGATGTGGCCATGTGTTGGCGGTCGGTGGTGGTCGCCGCGGGGGTGGCAGCCGCTGGCTGCGTGCGCGGGAACCCGGCCGGAATCGGGCCGGATGCGTCACCGCCGCCCGTGCTGCACACGATCAGCATCACGCTGGCGGGAGACGGCTACGGCGTCGTCGAGATCGGCGAAGTCGGTGACCTGGGAGTCGACGTTTCCACGACGTGCTCGTCGTCGTGCTCGGTGGAGGTCGAGGACGGCAGCTCGATGGCGCTCGTGTACCACACGCCCGACGAGTTCACCGGCTGGAGTGTCGCGTGCGTGCCGATCACGAACGAGCTCGCTCCGGCGGTCACCGCGGATGTGTGCGGGCTCGGCGCCGTCGGCGCCGACGTATCGGTCACCGCCACGTTCGCGAAGGACGAGCAAGAGGTCACGGCGGTCCTGCCGTCCGTGCCGAGCGACGTCGGCACGTTCCTCGCGGACGGCGATCTCGTCGTAGCGGGCGAGGCTGAAGCCAACGGTTCGGGTGGCGGCGTCGTGTCGCGCATCTCGGCACAGGGCGCGACGGTATGGACGCTACCCCTAAACGTCGGGACGATCGTCTCCGTGCGCGCGGCCGATTCGATCTACGTGCTCGGCGCATCGGCCGTCGAGCAGATCAGCCTCGCCGGCGATCCGATCTGGACGGTTCCGCTGAGTGTCGGCCAGCTCGACGTGAACACTCCTTCCGCTCTCGCGATCACGCCGGCCGGCGACGCCGTGATCGGCACGAACCCCGGGCCGGAGGTATTGTCGCAGGTGGACGGCAGCGTGGTCTGGTCGCGGACCGTGGGCAGCTGGGGCGAGCTCGCGGTCGACTCGGCCGGCCATGTCGCCATGCTCGGCTCGAATGGTGTCTCCCGCTTCGATGCGAGCGGCAATGCGCTCGCGTCGTGGCCGGCTCCGGTAGATCCGTGCGGCTACGTGGCGAGCATCGCCTTCGATAGCCAAGACGGGCTCTACCTCTATTGCGACGGCAATGTCACCCACTACGACGCCACGGGAAGCCCGGCGACGTTTTCGGCCCCGCACCAGCAGGCCGAAGGCTACCCGACCGTCGCCGTGCTCGCCGCAGTGGGTCTCGACGATCACGTGCTTGCCATCACGGACGACTTTTCGGCGCTGGTGATCATGGGAGACTCGGCGTGGGGTGCCCAAGTCGAGTCGCTGTCTCCGGCCGGTGCCTCCGATTGGACGGTCAACAAGCCCGGAGTTACCTCCAGGGACCTTCGGTTCGGGGGTGTCAGTCCCTTCGACGCCGTGCATCCCACCGATGTTGCGTGCACGGCCAGCGGGCTTTGCGCGGTGTTCGGCCGCTGGCTCGGTGGGCCAACGCCCTACTGGATCGAGCTGTTCCAGCAGTGAGGCGAACGCAGCGCGAGATCTCCCGCGTGTGACGAAAAATCCTCGCGCCGACGAGCGAGCGCGAGCTCGAATCGCGACCTGCGCCGCCTCGGCGAGCGCCATGCTCAAGTGCTGAGCAAGCCGAAGCGGTCGCCGCGGCGCGGTCGTCCAGTAGCTCTCGCCGCGAGTTGTCGGCTTTGCCCTGTCGGTGCTTCCCGACAGGCCGGGCACAGCAGCGAACAGCCACCCGTCGTTACCGCGGGCATCGAGTTTGCTCGGGTGAGTGGCATGGGCAGAGGATTCGCGATCGTCGTGATGATGGTCGGGTGCGGCTCTCCAGGCGCGCAATCCGCGGGCGACGCTGCAGCGGCTGACGCCGCACCGGCCGACGCCGCGACACCGCACCGGGTCAAGCAGATCTTCGCATTTCAGGCGCCGTCGCCTACGAAACCGGCTCCGTGCAACCAAGGCGCGCCGCTCACGCCGATCGCGATGACGTTGGTCCCACCGGCATGGACGGCGTCGACCGCGATGCTCGCGCGTGGCTGGGTCACGGCCACGGTCGACGGCGTTTCGTACGCGTTCCGCAACACGGGAACCGCGGGGACGTCGTCGACGACCGCGCCTGCGTTCTGCTCGGCCACACAGTGCACGACCGACGACGCGAGCGGGATCGAGTGGACCAACATGGGGAGCATGACCGATGTCCGGACCGACGGAAAAGGTCAGGCATACGGCACGTACTTGATGTGCCGCGACGACTTCTCGAACTACGTGTTGCCACACCTCGATGGCGTCGCCGAGCAGCTGTCTTGGAGCGCCGTGGATCAGGGCACCGAGAAGACCGGCCCGACGTTTCCAGATTGGACCCAGTGGGATGGCGTGATCGATCTCGAGCGCGAGGATCCGAACTGGCCAGCAGGCGGCCAGATCGCGGTGCTCGCTGCGGCGATCAGCTTCGGGCGGAGCGGCCCGAACAAGTTCACGCCCGCGTACGTGTTCTCGCAGGACTATGCCGACCTCAGCGCGCCGGACTGGGCGGCGACCGGAATGTTCGACTCGGGTGGCTACTTGATCGATCAAGCGATTCGTCCGTCGGACCTGCCGTCGCACTACTTCCACGAGCTCGTGCCGGTGTGCCAGCCCGGCGCGACCCGGCCCACTTGGATGACCGGCTCCGGCGCGATCACCGACGATGGATCGTGCCAGTGGATCGACGACGGGCCGCATGCGCATCCGCAGGACACCACGACCGGCAGCTGGGCCGGCCTCGAAGACACGCTCGCGAAGTGGCCGCCGGGCGTCTACAACATCGCGTCGAAACCGCCGAGCGGAGCCCCCCCGCTCGCGACCGTCGATCTCGCATCGGGTTTTCCCGTGACATGGGAGACGCCGTACCTCGTGGCGCAGCGCCAGTTTGCGCTGGCGGCGGTCACCCATCTCGACGCGAAATATCCGAGCGACGTGGCGTACATCCGTTTCGGTGCCGGGGATGGCGACGAAGCGAACGTGTTCAACTTCACGCAGTTCGAGCAGCTCGGCCTGTCGTACTCGGAGTTGCGGGCCGTGTGGACCTCGTACGTCGCGACGATGTATGGCTACTGGAGCACGCTGCCGTCGTCGATCCCGGTGATCGCGTCGGTTGCCTCGGGTCCCAACGCCACCACCACAGGTGAGAGCCCGGACTGGGCCGACGACGAGGCCGCCGCCCTCGCGAACACGTTGAAGGTGGTCGGCAACCAAGGCGTGACCGGGGCGGACATGGCCACGTGGGCCGGTCAGCCGTCGCCGGGATCGCCTTGGACCACCGGAAAAGCCTGCGCGGGCGACTGGTGCAACATCCTCTTTAGCTACGGCTCGGTGTTCACGCGCTTCACGTTTCAGACGGTCGGCCCCACCGATCCGACCAACACCCAGATGCCGGGAGTTCTGCCGGTAGGCACGCTGCCGGAGGTGCTGAGCTTCGTCGATCACCAGGCGTCGGCTCAGGACCGGGTCGTGTTCGAAATGTTCTGCCAGGGCGAAGACGGGTTCGCGACGTACGATCCGAGCTACTCGACGTACGCAGCGGCACAGGGTCAAGGCTATGCAGCGGCCG
>DATJXL010000156.1:0-3416 GCA_035500135.1 Kofleriaceae bacterium | reverse complement strand
CTAGAACTCGAAGTCGACGCCCGCGAACCCCGTGGTGTCGCCGACCGAGAGCTTCTTCGAGTTACCGAAACCGTTGACCGAGGCGGCCTGGAGCTCGCCGAAGAAGCCGGCGTGGTAGAGGCCGCTGTCCTGCATGGCCTTGGCGGCGCTGTCGTCGATGCGCTCGGCGCGGATCGCGACGCCGAGCGTGCCCTGCACGCCGAGGCTCGCGCCCTCCGCCTTGTTGCGCGTGCCGTCCATCTCGGTCACGACGCCGAGGTCGCCGTCGGTCGTCTGCCACCACGCGTAGTACGACAGCCCGGCGCGCACGTACGGCACGATCGGAATGCCGTAGTCGTCGTCGAGCGTCGTGAACCGGTAGCTCGCGGTGATCGCGAACGGGATCAGGTGAAACGTGCTGGTGTCGTTCGGCGAGCGCGGGCGGTCCGGATCGTTCGGGTCCGATCCCTCGACGAACGGATGCGCGCTCTTGCTCAGGTAACCGATCGTCCCGCCGGCCAGGAGCTGCCCCCACTCGCCCTTGAGCACGACGCGCTCGAAGTCGAGCATCGGCACCCACGACGACTTCGAGCCGAACATCTGCTGGTACGGCCCGGGATTGAGCCCGAGCCCGGCGTCGATCTGCGGGATGTACGGGCCGATCTTCACGCCGCCATGCCAGTCGATCTGGGACGGCAGGTCCGCAGCGGCAGCGGCGGCGTCCGCCGACTGATCCTTCGCCATCGGATCTTCCCAGTACGGCGTCTGCGCGTGCGACAGCCGCGGCGAAAACAGCAGCACGGTCGCGACCGCCGCGAACGACAGCAAGCGGCGGCGCACCTTCGCCGAGCGCAGCAGGCGGCGCCGGAACATCACGAGCGCGATCAGCGCGAGCGTGCCGGGCAACGTCAGCACGTGCCACGCGAGCGCGAACGCGACGAGCGGCAAGAGGAGAATCCCGACGATCACGCGCAGCACGATGTGGCCATGCACGTACTCGCCGAGCGGCGCGAGCCGCTCGTAGTACGACTCGGTCAGCCAGCGCCCGAGCACGGACTGCTGGAGGTTATCGTCGCGGAACGCGCGCAGGCCCTGCGTCAGCGGGTTGTCGTCGCCGTAGGTCTCGGCGATCAGGCAGAAGCCGCCCTGGACGTCCTTGCCGCGGTCGTGGACGTCGTCCCAGAAGTCGGTGACCGGTTGCGGTGTGAACGTGACCGGGAACGCGACGCCGGCCGGATTGCCCGAGAGATCGATCGTGAGCAGCACGATCGAGTACGGCACGCCGTTCTGCAGGCCCTTGACATCGATGCTCGTCGCGGTCGCGACCGGCTCGTCGGCGCAGATGAAGGAGGGATCGAGCGTGGACAGGCCGGGCACGTCGGGCGGCTCGCCTGCGTCGACCATCGCGCCGGTCTGGTCGATCGTCGCCATCGTCGGCTGGAAATCGTTGGGAGCCCCGCACAGGTTGTAGGCCGTGACGTACCGCGGCGGCGCGGCCGGGCTCTTGAGCGCGGGCGCGAGATCGGGGCCTGCACACAACACCTGGTAGTACGCGATGTCGGGCACGTTGCCGGTCGGCGCCGACCAGCTCAGGTGGATGCCGTTCTGGGCGCCGCCGCCGGTGAACTCGGTCGGCACGGGCGGCGGTTGCGAGTCGGTGTTGATCGCCACGCTGATCGAGAAGTCCGGCGTGCCATCCGGCGGGTTGACGTCGGCGATCCCGTACTCGCTCGCCGCGAGCACGCGTTGCATGCAAGGGTTCCCCTGGTTGGCCGGCTCCGGCGTCATCAGGTCGTAGACCGAGATCTCCGGCTTGATGTACGTCACGGGCTGGATCGCGGCGATCGTCGGCGGCAAGCCGTCGGTCGGGGTCACCTGGTGGCAGTTCTGCTGGATCACGGTCGGATTCGTGAAGCTGTCGCACTGACTGCCGACCCAGATCTGCAGCGGGTACTGCTCGGTGGTGAGATCCGGCGTCGCGTCGATCTCCTCGGCGAACTGGCCCTGATACCAAGGGGAATGCGCCGCGTCCGGGAAGTTCGGCCGCGCGCACGTGCACGACGCGTAATTGAAGTAGAGCAGCGGCGACGTGACGGCGTTCTGCGGCAGCGCGAGGTCCGTGTTGTTGTCCTCGTGCAGCCACAGCTTGTTGCCGATCGTGAGTGTTCCGCTCGCGCTTCCGACCTGAGACGTCATGCCCTGCGCGTGCGCCGCGCTGGCGACGCCCAGGACGATCAGCAGGACGATGCGCTTCATCGGCGAGGGGCTTTGCAAGGGTGGGGCCTGCACATCCGTCGACGATTCGTCGATAACACGGGCGGATCCACGCATCAACAATCGCGCCGCCGTCGGGGCGCCTGCCAATCTGGCACGCGCCCGATGTGGGTGCCGTCACCGCGGCAGGGCCTCGATGACCCGGCGGATCGCCGCGGCCAGCTCCTCGGCGCGGCGTTCGGCCTCGGCGTCGCTGCGGCGGCCCCATTCGGCCGCGTAGTAGAGCTCGACCAGCTCGCGCAGCTCGGGCGCGGCCGCGGAGATCTTCCCGGCCGCGCGCTCGGCGACCTCGCGCGGCGTGGCCGCGGCCTCGATCGCCATGCCGGTCTTCGCGATCCGGCGCACGGTCTGGTCGTAGAGCCGGCCGATCGGCGAGCGCGCGCGGGGCCGAGCGGTCGCGCGCGTCGGGGCCATCGCGGTCGCGCGGCGGCGGCGGCGCAACGCCACGGCCGCGGCGATCGCAGCCGCCGCGATCGCGGCCGTGCCCCAGTGATCGACGATCGCATCGCGCATGCCGCCCGCGGCGCCGCGCAGCACGCCGCCGAGATCCTTGAACAGCGACAGCTGCGACACCAGGTCGTACTCGATGACCCACTTCGTCCACTGGAAGCGCAGGGTGTCGACGAGCCGCGACATCCGCGCCGCGATGCCATCGCCGCCGCGGCCGAGCGGATCGTGGCGGTCCGGCGGCGTCGGATCGAACGTGACCCAGCCGGCGCCGGGGAAGTACACCTCGTCCCACGAGTGCGCGTCGCCGGCGCGCACCGCGACGTAGCTCTGGTACTCGTTCCACTCGCCGCCGAGGAAGCCGTTGACCTGGCGCGTCGGGATGTGCGCGGCGCGCGCGAGGATCGCGAACGCCGACGCGAAGTACTCGCAGTGGCCTTGCTTGCGATCGAACAGGAAGAAGTCGATCGGCTCGCGGCCGCCGGGCTCTTTGAGCTCGAGCGTGTAGGTGAGGTTCTGATCGAGCCAGCGCTCGATCGCGAGCGCCTTGTCGTATTGCGTCGGGTAGCCGGCGGTGATCTTCGCCGCGAGCTCGTACGTGCGCGCGGTGATCTCGTCGGGGAGCTGGAGGTAGTCCTCGTAGCCGCGCGGCAACGGCCCGCGCGCGGCGCGCAGCACGTCCGGCGCGGGCGCGCGCAGCCGCGACCACACCGTGT
>DATJXL010000155.1:0-20359 GCA_035500135.1 Kofleriaceae bacterium | reverse complement strand
CGACGACCGTGACCGAACCCGAGTTGCTGCCATCACGCGCACCGTCGCCGGCCGGGCCATCGTTCATGTCGGCGAAACCGATCCGGCCGCAGCCCCCGAGCACGACTGCCCCAGCGATCGCGGTTGCCCACACCGGTTGACTATAACCGGGCGGCGAGCGCGTCCTCGAACCGAACGCGTGCCGGACTCTCGTCGAGGAGCTCGATCAGCGTGCCGTAGCGCAGCAGCGAGTCGATCCCGAGATAGCGCTCGATCACGCGAGTGTGTGCGCGCGCGCCCATCTGCCTCGCCGCGGCGGGGTCGGCGAACACGCGCGCGATCGCGCGTCCGAATGCGTCCAGATCCATCGGATCGGCGAGGAGCAGCCCGTGCACGCCGTCGTCGATCTGATCCTGGATCCCGCCGACCGCGCTCGCGACGATCGGGCGAGCCTTCCACATCGCCTCGGTCACGGTGAGCCCGAAGCCTTCGTGCAGGCTCTTCTGGACGATCACGGCGGCGTGGCGCTGGAGGGCGTTGACCATCGCGGCGTTCTCGTCGATGTCGATGGTCGGCAGCGACGCGAGGTGGACGCGGCGCCGCACGTCGTCGGGCAGGCGTCGCCAGTGCGCGATCGCCGCGGCGAGCACGCTCGCACCTTCGGGATCGTCGCTGACTCCGGTGGCGGCCGGCCCGGCGAGCACCAGGTGCGCACCGCGCGTGGCCTCGGCAGCGAGCCGCGCGAAGCCGGCGATCACGCCGAACGGATCCTTGAGCCGATCCCAGCGCGAGACCTGCACGACCAGCGGCGTGGTATCCGGCGGCGGCGGACCCTCGCGCACGACCTCGGCGCAGCGATCGACGCGGCCCGGCGTGCCGTCCTCGCGCGCGAACGTGCACGTCGTCGCGAGGTCGGCGGCGCGCACGAGCCCGACGTGGTCCAGGATCGAGATCGCGCACCGCTCGCCGATCGACTGGTTCTTCGCCGAGAACGGATCGATCGTCGGTGGGATCACGACGGCACGACTGGCATCGAGGTCGCTCGCCGGGACGTACGCGGCGCGCGAGAACACGTAGGCGTCGGCGGCCCGCACGTACGGCGCGAGGAACGCCCACGCGCGCTCGACCTCGTCGTTGACCGCGTCCGGGCCGATGTGACAGCGCCAGATCACGCGCGCGCCGCGCGCGACGAGCTCGGGCACCATCGCGACCGGCTGTGGATCGTGGACGATGACGACATCGCGCGGTCGCACCATCGGCGCCAGCTCGGCCGCGTTGGCGATCGCCACGTGCTCGAACAGCCTGCGCTCGGGCTCGCCGAGCCGCGAGCCGTCGCCGGCGCTGCCGTGGATCGCGTTGTGGAGGCGCTTGGTGATCCGGAAGAACTCGGTCGGCCCGGCGATGACCGCCCACCGTGCGTCGACCCCCGCACCGCGTGCGTAGGCGGTCAGCGAACGAATCATCTCGGCGACTCCGCCGCTGACCGCGGTCGAGCTGACGTTCCACACGATCCGGCCGCGCAGCCGCTCGCGCAACGTGTCGACCCGGAGCTGGATGCGCTCCATGGTCTCGGAACCGAGCAGCGTCGCGTACCGGTCGAGCGGCAGCATCGTCAGCGCCGGAAACCGCAGGCTCATGTTGGAACGTACCTCCCGGACCGCGGTCGAGCGCGCCACGCCGTGCCGCATACGGGGATGCACGCAGTGCGGCGGCGGCTCGTCCTGTTGTATCCTGGACGAGTGCGACGCCTCGCGGCGGTGGTGGTGGCACTGATGGTAACGACGTGCGGTGCGGAGCCCCCGCCGCCGGCGCCGCCGCCGCCTCGAGTCGCCGCGACCGTGCCGCCGGCGCACGATCCGTCGGTGCCGGCGAGGGCGTACGCCGACGGAGTTCGCAGCTGCTCGCTGGCGGATCCGCAGCGCATCGGCGAGTGGCGTTATGCGTTGATCGGCGGGCCGTTCGAGCCCCGGCTCGCGATGACGAGTGACGAGCTGCGCCGAGCGTGGGCCGCAGGCGACGTCGCGGCGGCGCCCGAGACCGCGATCGTGCTGCGCGGGGTGCTCGGTGCCGGCGCTCCGCCCGCGTTCACGGCCGCCGATCATCCTGCGCTCGCGCGCGGTCGGTTCGCGGTCGTCGCGGTCGACGAGCTCGCGCCGAGCTACTCGATCGTCACGGTCGACGGTGCGCATCCGCTCGCACGCGAGGCGACCGGCCCGCTCGCGATCGGGCTGTGCGCGTCCGCGCCGCGCGCGCCGATTCGCAACCTCGACCCGGCGCGGCTGACGACGCTCGTGATGAGCGGCACGACCGCGCTGACCGGCCGCACGGCCGAGCGCCTGGACCATTACGGCATCGCCGACACGATCAAGTATCTCGCGCCGTTCTTCACGACGGCGGATCTCGTCCACATCTCCAACGAGGTGACGTTCGTCCGCGACTGTCATCCCGCGCGCGGGCAGAAGCCGCCGCTCAGCTTCTGCTCGCGCGACCGCTACATCGACGTGCTCGCCGCGCTGCACGCGTCGATCATCGAGCTCACCGGCAGCCACCTGTTCGACTACGGCCAGAGCTCGCTGGTGCGCACGCTCGACATGTACGAGCGGCGCGGGTGGGTGTGGTACGGCGGTGGCCGCACGCAGATCGATGCGACCGCGCCGCGCATCGTCGAGGATCACGGTAATCGCCTCGCGTTCGTCGGCTGCAACCACGTCAACTGGTGGATCAAGGCGATCTTCGCCGGGCCGGGCGGCGCGAACTGCGACTACCCGCGGATGGTCTGGCAGATCGGCGACCTGCGCCGGCGCGGCTACACCGTGATCGCGACCGTGCAGCACCGCGAGCTGCGCACGCATCGCCCCGACGGCGATCTCGTCGACGATCTGCGCCGGCTCGCCGAAGCCGGCGCCACGTTCGTCGAAGGCAGCCAGGCTCATACCGCACACCCGTGGGACGTCCACGATCGCGCGTACGTCCACTATGGCCCGGGCAACACGCTGTTCGCGCAGTACATCGAGGCGCAGCGCGAGGCGACCGTCGACAAGCTCTACATCCATGCCGGCACGCTGCTCGCGGTCGATCACCTGTTCATCCGCACCGAGCACGGCCAGCCGCGCCTGCTGACCGATCGCGAGCGCACGCGCTTCCTCGATCAGATGATCACCGCCGAGGCCGCGATCGCGCCGCCGGATCCATGGCGGGCGCCGCCGCTGCCGCCCGAGACCCGCGTCCGACCCGACTCGGTCGTGTCGCACGGCCGCAGTCAGGCGCTGACCGTCACCGTGCCCGAGCGCGTCGCGGACGGTCGGCGCTATCCGCTCGTGGTCACCCGGAGATCCTCGTGCGACCAGCCCGACGCGTTCGTCGTCGTGCCCACCGGCCGCGCGGTCGCGTCGCTCGACGAGATCGCGACGTTCATGGCGGCGAAGTACCCGATCGATCCGGCGCGCGTGGCGCTTCGACCATGACCGTCGATGTTCGAAAAAACCGACACGAGCGCGGTCGGATCGCCGACAATGGGGTGATGCTGGGTCGTCTGGCCGTCATCGCACTGCTCGGTGCGTGCGGGCGCCTCGACTTCACGGACCTCGCCGGTGGTGGCGGTGGCGGTGGTGGTGGTGGCGGCGGTGGCGGTGGTGGCGGTGGCACGACGGATGGCCCGATGTCCGGTGGTGCGGTCGCGTACAGCGGGCTCGCGCCCGAGACGTCCAACGGGACGACGCCGTTCACGTTCACGGCCGCGGCGCAACACGCCGGTGACCTCGTGGTCGTCCAGGTGTCGTCGCAAGACGTGAGCGGCGCGGGCACCATCTCGGCACCGGGCTGGACGTTCACGCTCGTCGGTCATGCCGGATCGGGAGTTCGCGATGTCGGCGTGTCCACGTACGCCGCGAACGCGCCCGACGCCGCGACGACCACGTTCACGATCAACTCCGGCGGCGGTGCCGAGGTGTACTCGGCGGACTTCGCGAACGCACAGCTGGACGTGGTCGGAAACTCGGCGACGCAGTGCACGGCGTCGCTGACGACGACGATGGCGAACGACACGATCTGGTTCGTCTCCGACGGCGCGGTCTCGGGCAATCCGTATCCGGGCTACACGTTGATCACCGCGGACGAGCAGTATCGAGTCACGACCGATCCGGCGGGAACGGTCGAGACCGCGCTGCTCGCGGGTTCCGACTGTCTGACGAGCATCATCGCGGTCGCGCCGGAGTGACCAGCGCAGCGGCGTCTCGGCTAGGCTTGCGCCATGACGCTCAAGCACGTCCTCGCTCCGCTCGCCCTCGCGCTCGCTGTGCTGTTCGCGCCGTCGCGCGGCGTCGCCGATTCGCCGACGTCGGGAAAGCCCGCGCCGAGCCAGACCCGGCCGGCGCAGCCGCCGGCCGCCAATCCGCTCGACCTCAACACCGCGACCGAGGATCAGCTCAAGCAGCTGCCCGGTATCGGCGACGCGTACTCGAAGAAGATCGTCGCCGGTCGTCCGTACGCGAAGAAGGACCAGCTCGTGTCGCGCAAGATCATCCCGCAGGCGACGTACGACAAGATCAAGGACCTCGTGATCGCGAAGCAGCCCGCGAAGAAGTGACCGCCGGCATGTCAGAGCTTCACCGCTGAACGCGCCGCGTTTCGTCAAGACGCCCGGTTGGCAGTGCGTGCGCGCTGGTACGCGCACTGCACCACGGCGGCGCGATGAAGCGCGCGGTCGTCTGTTGTCCGCGCGCGAGCCGGCGACCTTCGGGCCGCCCTAAGCTTGGACATCTCGACGTCGGATGAACACGACCGCGGCGATCATGCAGACCGTTCCGCCGATCGCGAGCGGAAGCGTCGGGGAGACGAACGACGCGACCGTGCTCGCGAGCAGCCCGCCGAGCGGATTGAAGCCCATCAGGATCATCGCCCAGATCGCCATGACACGGCCGCGCAGCGCGTCGGGCGCGATCGTCTGGACGAGCGTGTTCGTCGCGCTGACCTGGATGATCGTCGCGGCGCCGACCGGGACGAGCGCCACGAGCGACCACCACAGGTCGCGCTGCAGCGAGAACGCGACGAGCGCCGCGCCGAGCACGAGGCATGCGACGCCGACCCAGCGCTCGAGCGGCGCGCCGCCGCGGCGCAGCGCGAGCGCACCGGCACCGAGCAGCGCGCCGAAACCTGCGGCGCCGGTCAACGCGCCGAGCGCGCGCGCGTCGCCGTGAAAGACGTCCTTCGCGAACACCGGAAACAGCGTGCCGTACGGGATCGCGGCGAACGCGGTGACCGCGAGGAGCGCGAACAGCGCGCGAACGCGCGCGTCGCCGCGCGCGAACCGGAAGCCCTCGGCGATCCGCACCGCCAGCGCTTCGTGCGGGCGGCCCGCGACCGGCGCGGGCAGGTCGCGCATCGCGAGCAAGCCGCCGATCACCGCGAGAAAGCTCACGCCGTTCGCGAGGAAGCACCAGCCCTCGCCGAACGCGACGACGCCGAAGCCGGCGAGCACGGGGCCGAGGCTCGTCGCGCACGTGGCCATCGCGGAGTTGATCGCGACCGCGGTCATCAAGCTGTCGCGTCCGACCATCTCGACCACGAACGACTGCCGCGTCGGGATGTCGATCGCGCTGACCACGCCCGCCAGCGTCGCGAGCACGAGCACGTGCGCGAGCTGCACCGTGCCGGAGAGCGCGAGCGCGGCGAGCGTGAACGCGAGCACCATCGCGGCCGACTGCGTGGCGACCAGGATCGAGCGCCGGCGATGCCGGTCCGCGAGCGAGCCGCCGAGCGACGCCAGCACCACGATCGGGGCCTGCTGGCAGAACATCGCGACGCCGAGCCAGACCGCCGAGCCGCCCAGTCGATAGACGAGCCAGCTCAGCGCGACCGCCTGCGTGTAGGTTCCGAGCAGCGACAGGAGCTGGCCCGCGACGAACAGGCGGTAGTTCCTGTGGCGTAGCGCGAGCCGGATACCGGTCCAGCCAGTGGTCATGCGCGGACGCGCAAGGTAGCGCGAAGCGGAGATCGCGCGCGCCGGCGATCCCGGCTTGTCACGCGGACGCGGCCGGCGGCATCGTCGTGGTGTGGTCGAGCTCCTCGCGCGATTCGTTGCGGCGTTCCGGCGCGGGATCGACAGCGAGCTGCGCGCGATGCGCGACTCGGCATCGGCGTTCGAGATCCCGCTCGCGCGCGGCGAGGACCTCGGCGGGCTGCGCTACGGCTTCGCGCTGACCGGCCCGGAGCGCCTCGCGCCGGGCACCGCGTGCGCGCTCGTGACCGCGCGCGGCGAGCAGCGCGTGACGATCGAGCGCGTCGCCGACGAGCGCGTCACGTTCGGCGCCGAGCGAGCGATCGATACGAGCCAGGCGTGCACGCTCGTCGTCGCGCCGTGGTTCCTGTACGAGCGGTTGCAGCAGGCGCTCGACGGGATCCGCGCCGCCCCGCTCGCGCTGACGCTGTTCGGCAAGCAGGCGCCGAAGCGCGTCGCGACCGAGCTCGCGCGCGATCATGCCGCGCTCAACGCGAGCCAGCGCGCGGCCGTGCAGCTGTGCGCCGACAGCGAGCTCGCGTTCGTGTGGGGACCGCCCGGCACGGGCAAGACCGTGACGCTCGTCCACGTGATCGACGAGCTGGTCGCGCGCGGCGAGCGCGTGCTGATCGCGTCGACCACGAACGCCGCGATCGATCAGCTGCTCGCGAAGCTCGCGACCCGCCCGTGGTTCGCGCCGGGCACGTTCGTGCGGATCGGGCGCAGCGAGGCCGAGACGTTCGGTGCCGAGCTCGCCGACGTCGTCGACCGCCGCCACGGCGCGCGCCGTGACGAGCTCGCGCGCCTGCGCCGCCGGATCGGCGAGGTCGAGCACGAGGTGCGTCACGCGCACGCGCTGGTCGGCGAGCTCGCGCCGGCGCTGACCGCGCAGCAGCAGCTGTTCGCCGCGCCGCCACCGCGGCTGCGCGCCGCCGGGCTCGCGCGCGTGTTCGCAGCCGCCGATGCGATCGCGGCGCTCGACGCGCGCGGCCAGCTCCGCGCCATCACCGAGCGCATCGCGAGGCTCGAGCGCGTGCGCGAGCTGGCGCGCGCGCGCGTCGTGACGCGCGCGGCCGAGGCGCGCGACCTCGAGGCGCGCGTCGTCGCCGAGGCTCGGGTCGTGCTGTGCACGCTCGCGAACACGTACGTGTCGCCGCTGCTCGCGCACGAGCGCTTCGACGCGCTGATCGCCGAGGAGGCCGGCATGGCGGCGTTGCCGGCGCTGTTCTACGCGGCGACGCTGTGCGCGCGGCGTGCGATCATGGTCGGCGATCCGCGCCAGCTGCCACCGATCGTGCAATCGAACGACGACGATGTTCGCCGCGCGATCGGGCGGAGCGTCTTCGACGTCACCGTCCCCGAGCCTGCGCGCAGCCCGTTCGTCGCGATGCTCGATGTCCAGTACCGGATGCATCCCGCGATCGGCTCGCTCGTCGGCACGCTGTTCTACGGCGGGCGGCTCGCGCACGCGGCCGAGCAGGTCGATGCGATCGCGGCGCGCGCGCCGTTCCCCGGACGCGCGCTCGTCGTCGTGGACACGAAGTCGACGTGCGAGCGCTCGGCGAAGGGCAGCTCGCGCGTGAACGTCGTGTCGGCCGAGCGCACGGCGGAGCTCGCCCTCGAGGCCGTGCGCGGCGGCTCGACGTCGATCGCGGTGATCACGCCGTATGCCGCGCAGGCCGTCGCGATCCGCCGGCTGCTCGCCGCGCGCCGGATCGGCGACGCGGTCGAGTGCAGCACGATCCATCGCTTTCAAGGTCGCGAGTGCGACGTCGTGCTGATCGATCTCGTCGACGCGCACCCGATGCGGCCGAGCGCGCTCGTCGCGGACGCGCCGAACTTGCTGAACGTCAGCATCTCGCGGGCGCGCGGCAAGCTCGTGATCGTGGCCGACGTCGCGTACTTCGATGCCGTGGATCCGCGTGGGCTCGTCGCGACGATGCTGCGCGCCGCGCGCTGACGCTTGACAGGCAAGGCGCCGCTTGCTAATAGATAGGCAAGTGATGACTTGCCTGTGATCGCATGCCCGAGCGCCCCGACACCGATCTGCTCTTCAAGGCGCTGGCCGACCCCAGCCGGCGCAAGCTGCTCGATCTGCTCCATGCGCACGACGGCCGCACGCTGAACGAGCTGTGCGAGCACCTCGACATGACGAGGCAGGGCGTGACGCAGCACCTCGACGTGCTCGTGGCCGCGAACCTGGTCGCCACGATGCGGCGCGGGCGCGAAAAGCTCCACTTCCTCAATCCGGTGCCGCTGCACGACATCTACGAGCGCTGGATCGCGAAGTTCGAAAAAACGCGCCTCAAGGCGCTCGCCGAGCTCAAACGACGATTGGAGAAGACCGATGGCTAGATCGACGTTCGTCTACGTGACCTACATCCGGACCACGCCCGCGAAGCTGTGGTCGGCCTTGACCGAGGATGCCGAGCTGATGAAGCAGTACTGGTTCGGCAATCATTGCGCGAGCCGGTGGACCACGGGCTCGCCGTGGCAGCTCGTGTCGAGCCAGGGCGTCGTCCTCGACGCGGGCGAGATCGTCGAGGCCGATCCGCCGCGCCGGCTGGTGATCCGCTGGCACCACCAGCACAAGCCCGAGCTCCACGCCGAGGGCGCGTCGCTGTGCACGATGGAGCTCGAGCCGGGCGCGGGCGCGGTCAAGCTGTCGATCACGCACACCGTCGAGCGCGATCCTTCGCAGCTGATCGTCGCCGTGTCCGGCGGCTGGCCGAAGGTGCTGTCGAATCTGAAGTCGCTGCTCGAGACCGGCGCGGTCGCGCTGCAGGAGCCGTACGCGGTGGTCGCTCGGTAGCCGTCGGATGCGACGTCCGGCGAAGCCGGTATGCGCCGTGCACCGTCGGCAAGCATGCAGCTCGTCCATTCCAGTGCTCCGCGGTCGACGCTCTCGGTGGTGCTCTCGGTCCTGATCGTGACCACGCCGACGGTAGTCTTCGCGCAGGCGGCCGACGCGCCGCCGCCCGCGGCGCCGGCCGATGGAGCGCAGCTGAGCGACGAACAGATCGATCAGATGATGGCGCCGATCGCGCTGTACCCCGACGCGCTTCTGTCGCAAGTGCTGATGGCGGCGACGTACCCCGACCAGGTGGTCGAGGCCGCGACGTGGTCGGCGGCGCATCCGGATCTCAAGGGTGACCTGGCGGTGAATGCGGTCGCGAACAAGTCGTGGGATCCGAGCGTGAAGTCGCTGGTCGCGTTTCCGCAGGCGCTCGCGACGCTGAACGAAAAACCGGACTGGCTGCACCAGGTCGGCTCGGCGTTCCTGGCCGAGCCGCAGGCCGTGATGGACTCGGTGCAGCGGCTGCGTCACATGGCGCAGCAGAACGGCTCGCTGACCTCGAACGAGCAGCAGGTCGTGCAGACCGAGCCGGCGCCGGCGCCCGAGGCCTACACCGAAGCCCCGCCTCCGGCTCAGATCATCACGATCGAGCCCGCCCAGCCCGACGTCGTCTACGTGCCGAGCTACGACCCGTCGTACGTGTACGGCGCGTGGCCGTACCCCGCGTATCCGCCGTATTACATGCCGCCGCCGTTCGGCTACGGGATCGCGGCCGGCGTCGCGGGCGGGCTCGCGTTCGGCTTCGGAGTTGCCGCGACGAGCGCGCTGTGGGGCGGATTCGGATGGGGGCGCGGCGACGTCGACATCAACGTCAATCGCTACAACAACCTCAACGCGAACCACCGGCTCGCCGCGAACCAGAACAGCTGGACGCGCAACAACCAGGCACGCATCAACAACGCGCGCGGCCGTACGAACTATCAGCAGACGCTGAATCGCAACGGCACGCGCGCGCAGCCGGGCAACCGCGGGCAGAACGTCCAGCGCCAGCCGCAGCGCGGCCAGACACGCGCGAACCCGCAGCAGCGCGCGAATCGCCCGCAGCAAGGTCAGCGCGCGCAGCAGGGTCAGCGCGCGCAGCAGCAAGGTCAGCGCGCGCAGCAGGGTCAGCGCGCGCAGCAGGGTCAGCGCGCGCAGCAGGGTCAGCGCGCGCAGCAGGGTCAGCGCGCGCAGCAAGGTCAGCGCGCTCAGCAGGGTCAGCGCGCGCAGCAGGCCCAGCGCGCACAGCAGCAACGTCCGCAACAGCGCGCGCAGCAGGGACAGCGCGCGCAGCAACCGCGCCCGCAGCAGCAGCGTACGCAGCAACGCCCGCAGCAGCGGCCGCAGCAAGCGCAGCGCCCGCAACAGCGTCCGCAGCAGAGCCGGCCGTCGGGCGGTGCGAGTCGCGGCGGTCAGGCGCGGAGCCGACCGTCTGGCGGTTCGCGCGGCGGTGGTGGTGGGCGCCGGCGCTAGCGCACGCGTGGCACCCGCGCATAACGGGAGCTAGCAAGAGCTTTGCAACCCAACCGGCGTGGAGATACCCATGAAGACAATCACACTCCTCATCGCCAGTCTCGCTACGGTCATGACCGTTTCGGTCGCCCGCGCCGACGACACGAAGAAGAACGTCGAGTTCTGCCAGGCGTTGTCCGATTTTCACGCCGACATGAAGACGCTCGACAACATCGGGGCGCAGTCGACGATCGGCGAGCTACGCTCGGCCGTCGATCGCTCGAGCGACGACGCGCGTAAGGTCGAGAAAGCGGCAACCAAGATCAAGTCGCCCACGTCGACCGTGTTCGTGGCCTCGGCGAAGAAGTTGAAGAGCGACGCCAGGGATCTGCCCGACAACATCACGATCGAGCAGGCCAAGGCGAAGCTCCAGGACGACATCCAGAAGCTGAAGGACTCCGAGAAGCAGATGACCGCGGAAGCGGGATGCCCGGAAGAGGGCATGTCGCCCGACCAGAACAAGATGAAGTAACGCACGCCGCGCGCGGCGCGAGCGGGCTCGGGGAAGCCCCGACACCTGTTCGCGCCGCGCCACTTGCAGTCGCGGCGAGAGTGCGATCCACTGGTACGACATGAGTCGTACCTCGTACCGAACGAGCTCGCCGCTGCAAGTCGGAGATCCCGCGCTGGCGGCGGCGGTCGTGCAGGACAGCGTGGACGGGTTCGCGGTGCTCGATCGCGAAGGCCGCTACGTGCTGTGGAACGCCGCGATGGAGCGCTTCACCGGCAAGACCGCCGACGAGGTGCTCGGCCAGGTCGCGGTCGTCGTGTTTCCGACCCTGCGCGAGCATGGGCTCGACGTCGCGATCCAGCGCGTGCTGCGCGGCGAGGTGGTCGCGACCGACGGCATCGAGCACATCGAGCCCGACGGGACGCGCAAGGTGTACGATCGGCTGTACACGCCGCTGCGCGACTTCGCGGGCGACGTCGCGGGTGTCATCGCGATCGTCCGCGACTCGACCGCGCGCTACACCGCGCTCGATGCGCTTCGCACGAGCGAGTCCAAGCTGGGGATGGCGGCCGAGGCCTGGAGCATCGGGCTGTGGACGTGGGATCCGGCCGGCGGCGCCGTCACGTGGGACGACACCACGTGCAAGCTGTTCGGGCGCGCGCCCGGCGACGCGCCGAAGGGCCGCGACGAGTACCTCACGCTGATCCATCCCGACGACCGCGAACGCTCGCGCGAGCGCATCGCGATCGGCGAGGCCGAAGGCACGTGGGAGCACGAATTCCGCATCATTCGTTCCGACGGTGCGGTTCGCTGGCTGACGTCGCGCACGCGAACCGTGCGCACCGATCGCGGCGACCTCGTGCTCGGTGCGGTCTTCGACGTCACCGAACGCAAGGAGGCCGAGGAGCGCCAGCGCGCGGCGCAGCGGCTCGAGCTCGTCGGTCAGCTCACCGCGGGCATCGCACACAACTTCAACAACATCCTGATGGGCATGCTGCCGAACCTGCAGCTCGCCGCGCGGTCGGCACCGGCCGCGCTCTTGCCGTTGCTCCGCGATGCCGAGCAATCGGCGCTGCGCGCGGCCGGCGTCGTGCAGGAGCTGATGACGTATGCCGGTCGCAGCCGCACGACGACCCGTCGGGTCGTGCCGCTCGGTCCGCTCGTCGAGCAGACCGTCGCGTTCTGCCGCACGACGTTCGATCGCCGCATCGAGCTCGACGTGGCGTGCCGCGATGCCGCGATGGCCGACGTCGACGAATCGCAGGTCGAGCAGGCCGTGCTGAATCTGTTGATCAACGCGCGCGATGCCCTCGACGACGGCGCCGGCGCCGAGCCGAAGATTTCCGTCGTGTGCGAGACCGTGTCGCGCGTGCCGGAGCTCGAAGGTCGCGCCGGCGCCTGGGTCGCGATCCGCATCACCGACAACGGGATCGGGATGGACGCGGCGACCGCGCAGCGCATCTTCGAGCCGTTCTTCACGACCAAGCCGGCCGGCAAGGGGACCGGCCTCGGCCTCGCGACGACGCAGGCGATCGCGCGCAACCACGGCGGCTTCGTGACGTGCCGATCGGCGCCGGGGCAGGGCAGCACGCTGACGCTGTACGTTCCCGGCCGCAGCGGTGCGACGACGGCGTCCGACGTGCGGCGTTCGCCCGTGCCGCGCTCGCGCGCGAGAGACGCGAAGATCCTCGTCGTCGACGACGACGATCAGGTGCGCACGGCGACCGCGCGCGTGCTGCGCGACGCGGGTTTCGGCGTCACGACCGCGGCGTCGGGCGACGAAGCGCTCGCGCTGGTGGCGGCGCCGTCGGCGCCGCGATTCGATCTCGTCGTGCTCGACGTGTCGATGCCGGGGCTGTCCGGTCCGCAGACGCGCGGTCGCCTGCGCGAGCTCGTCCCGGCCACGCCGGTCGTGTTCCTGACCGGCTACACGTTCGAGTCGGAGCACGGCGATCCGGTGCTCGAGAAGCCGTTGCGCGCGGAGGCGCTGGTCGCGCGGCTCGACGAGATCCTGCGCGCGTAGTTACTTCGCGTCGCCGCCACCCGCCTTGTGGGTGTGGCAGTTGTAGCAGGCGAACTGGCTCGGATCGGGCGCGGCCGGGTCGTACGGTTTCTCGCCGAGCGTGCTCGCCATCGCGTGCTCGACCTCGGGCATGAACTTCATCCAATCGGGCTTGTCCTGCGCGAGCTTCTGGAAGTCGGCCGGCGCGTCGGGCAGCACGAAGATGTCGGGGTTCGGCATCTTGAACGAGTGGTCCTTGGCGCCGCCGCCGTGGCAGGTGCCGCAGTTGAAGTCGTGAAACACCGCCGGCGCGAAGTTCTGGAACATCGGCTTGAACTTCGGGATCACGACCGCGGCCATGAACTTGGCCTTCTGCTCGTGCGACATGTCCTTCCACGCGACGTCGGGCGGGCCGACGACCTTGCCTGCGCTCGGCGGCGCCGGCTCGGCGGTGGTGGTCTTCGGAGCAGAGCCGCCGCACGCGGCGACGAGGACGAGCAGGGCGAGACGCTTCATGTGCGCACGAGCATCGTCGGGACGGCGGCGCGGTGCCAGTAGCAAACGGCCACCACAGTGTTTCGCGACGAGCAACTGCGAGATCCCTCGCGCGCGATCACGCCGGCGCGGGCGTTGCACCGCTGTCCGCCATGCCGGTCGCGAAGCACTTCCAGGTCACCGCGAGCGGCGACAGCCACTTCGCGTGACTGCGCACGAAGAGGCCGCCGAGCGCGCGTTCATGGCTGGTTGCGCACGGCGGCGTCGATGATCGCGTTCGGGTTCACGCTCGTCGAGTTCTTTGCGAAGCTCGTCATCGGGATGTTCGCGTTCGGAGCGATCGTCTTGCGGCTGTCGTGACTGCGGCGTGCGGCGTCCCGCCGAAGCGGTGCTCCCCGTCCTGCCGGTGTGACCCGATGGTACGATCGAGGCGTGCACGTTCTCGTCGATGTCTCGAACGACCGGCTGTGTCGCGAGATCGTCGAGGTGCTCGCGCGCGCCGGCCATTCGATCGAGCGCGGCGTGCCGGCGCGCACGAGCGTGTTCGACCTCGCGCTGGTCGGTACACCCGAGGCTGCGGCGAAGCTGCGCCAGATCCTGCCGGCCGCCGCGATCATCGTCGTGACCAAGGTCGGCGACGTGCCGGCGCGCGTGCGCGCGCTCGAGGTCGGCGCCGACGACGCGTTCGACGGCAGCTTTCCACCGGCGCAGATCATGGCGCGCGTCGGCGCGGTCGGGCGGCGCGCCGCGATGACGCCGCGGCCGGTCGAGCGGCTCGCGATCGACGGCTGCACGATCGATCTCGCGGCCGCGGTCGCGACGCGCGATCCGATGCAGGCGCCGATCGCGCTCACCGCGCGCGAGGTCGAGATCGTGCGCTGGCTCGCGCAGCACGCCGGCCACGTCGTGTCGCGCGCGGAGCTCTTGCAGCACGTGTGGCGCGTCTCCGCCGGCACCACGACCCGCGCGGTCGACGTCGCGATCGTGGCGCTGCGCGCGAAGCTCGAGCGCGATCCGGCGAGCCCCGTGATCATCGTGTCGGTGCGCGGCGTTGGCTACCGCTGGGGAAGTCTTACAAACGGCTAACGATCGCGATCCTAGCTTGGGAGGCATGACAGACCTTCGCAGCCTCGGCCCCAGCGGTCTCGACCTCCACCTCGCACGTCACGGTCGCGCGGCATCGCGCGAGCTCGATCGCGTGTGCGCGCAGATCCACGCCCACACGACGCTCCTCTACTGGTTCACCGACTTGCCGGCAGCGCTCGCCGAGGCGAAGCGCACGCGGCGTCCGGTGCTGTCGCTGCGCCTGCTCGGCCGGCTCGACGAGGAGCTGTCGTGCGCGAACTCGCGGTTCTTCCGGCGCCTCCTGTATCCCGAGCCGCGCATCAACCGCGTGCTGCGCGACCGGTTCGTGCTGCACTGGCAATCGGTGCGGCCGGTGCCGAAGGTGACGATCGATTTCGGCGACGGCCGCACGCTGTCGCGCACGCTGACCGGCAACTCGCTGCACGTCGTGCTCGACGCCGGCGGCCAGCCGATCGATGCGCTGCCCGGCCTGGTCGACGCCGACACGTTCCGGGCCGAGCTCGAGCGCGCGCTCGCGATGGCGGTCGGCGGCCGCCGCCGGCTCGCGACGAACCACGCGCGCGCGATGCGCCTTCCGCTCGCAGGCGGCCCGCGCCGGCGCTCGCTCGACGCCAGCCTGCTCGCGCCGACCAAGCACGTGGTCGAAGGCCCGATGCTGCGCGGCGTGTCGCCGGCCGGCGTCGACGTCGAGGCCGACACGCGCGCGAACCTCGAGCTGCACGCGCGCATCCACGAGCTGTTCGCGCGCGGCCTCGAGTGGACGGCGGATCAGCTCGTCGACTGGATCTATCGCGAGCTGTTCCTGATGCCGCCGGACGATCCCGCGCTCGGGCTCGACGTGCCCGAGCCGTTCACGGCCGCGCCCGCTCAGTTCGCCGTGATCGGATGACGGTGCGGGCCACGGCCGTACTCGGTGGGCCGCTGGCGCGGGATGTCGACGAACGGCGCCGCGCAGTGCGAGGTCGGCGCGAAGCCCACCTTGCCGTTCGCGCGATCGATCACGGTGACGAAGCCGCGCATGAACACGTCGCCCAGCGTCGCATTGCCCTGGTCGCCGCCGCCGTAGACCATCAGGCAGAACTGGCCGCCGCCGACGTCTTCGAGGTACGAGCCGAGCGCCGGCACCTCGAGCGAGATGCTGCCGCTGCCGACCGCGGCGAAGGTCATCGTGAACTGCGGCAGCTTGCTGTCGACGTCGGCGTCGGTCGTGCCCGACGCGGCGTTGACGCAGCCGGCGGTGTCGGAGTTCGAATTCGTCGGATCGGTCAGCGTCTGGCCGGGGAACAGCGACTGGAACGCAGCGTTCGCGTTGAGGTCCTTGATGAGGTTGGTCTCGGCCGCGCTCGGGATGTAGAACAGCGACGTGCCGGTGTCGACGATCGGGCCGTCGAGCGTCGCCGAGGTCGCGCCGAGGCTGGTCGAGCCGAGCGAGATCCCGGTCATGTCGACCGAGTAGTAGCCGGCGTTGGTGCCGGTCGTCACGATCGGCGTGTACTTCATCGCCGCCGCCGCGTGCGACTCGTCGTACCCGCCGAACCACATCGTGCCGTCGGTCGGGCACAGCTCGAACGCCATCACGTCGGCGACGCCGGCGGCGTGGACCTGGTCGGGATAGCCTTGCGTGCCGGGGTCGAGCAGCGCGGCCGGACCCATGCCGAGGATGCCCTGGTAGTCATTGCCGCTGAAGAAGCCGCCGCTCTGCTTCGAGATGTCGACGAACTCGAGCGAGACATCGGGCACGCCGTGATCGAGCGCGACCGAGTCCTTGTAGATGTTGCCCGACCAGCCGCTGCCATCGGCGTACGACGCGCTGTCGGTCTTGCCGGTCGCCATGGCGCCGGAACCGGGTGCGTACAGCGGCGTCATCCCGGTGCAAGCCGAGCAGGCAGAACCGGCGATGCCGGTCACGCTCGAGCCGGTGTCGAGGTCGAGCAGGAAGCTCTTGCCCGACGCGGTGAGCGTCGGCGTGTAGAAGTAGCCTTGCGCGTCGCTCGGCGTCGCGAGCGGGATCGCGTACACACCGCCGGGGAGCGGCGGCGCATCGATCGCGGCGTCCGCGCCACCGCCACCGCCACCACCGCCGCCGCCACCACCGCCACCGCCGCCGCCGCCGCCGCCGTTGCCGTTCATGCCGGCGGCACTGCAACCGGCGGCGAGCACGAAGCCGACCACGAGGTACGAGCGCGTCTGCGAAAGCATGGCCGGAACGTAGCCGGTACGTACCGGCTGCGCGTCCGATCAGCGTCGAACAGCTGATGACAGGCCCGATGCACGAAATGCGAAAACCGAGTCGCGGATTCAGCACTTGCGGGGCACTTGATCCCTGGCAGGTCGACTAGCCGTCGCGTCCTACCACGGTGAAGATCTCGACTTGGCTCGATCGCCGTCATGCCGGGGACAGGGCGAGCCGTGGGGGCCGCGCGCGGGCGATCGCGTGCTTCCAGCGCCGCACGCGCTGCTCGAGTGCCCACCGCACGCGCGGGCGCTGGACGCGCACCCACACGATGCGCTGTGCGCCGGTCGCGAGCTGCTGGTTGTAGTGTGGCGGCCCGGCGAGCAGCTCGTAGACGGCGTGGCCCGCGCGCGCGTTGTGCTCGATCGCGGCGGCGTGGCAGAGGTAGCCGGCATCGATGCTCGCGTCGTCGAAGCTCGCGAGCCCCCACTGGTAGGACAGCACGCGCCCGCGGCACACGAAGCTGTAGAGGCAGCCGAGCGTGGCGCCCGCGGCGCGCACGCGGACGAGCTGGATCTCGCCGTGCGCCAGACGGCGCCGGATGAGCCGGCGGTGAAAGCGCTCGAACCACGGGTCGGCGAACGCGCCGCGACGGCCGAGCCGCTCGCTCGCGCGCGCGTGCAGACGCAACAGCTCGCCGTAGATGTCGATCGCGTGCGCCTCGTCGCCGGCGATCTCGACGTCGAGATCGCCGACGATGCCGCGCGCGCGGTCGAGGTGCGTGCGCGTGCTCGCGCCGAGCAGCGCGCCGTAGCCGCCTTCGATCGCGCGCACGGCGTCGAGATCGACGAGCGGCGCCGGCGCCTCGCGCTCGATGCGCACGCGGATCGCGCTCGCGGTGGCGCCGAGGTCGTCGAACGCGTAGCGATCGATCGCGGGCAGGTACAGCTCGTCCCAGTCGCCGGGAAGCAGGCCGACGAGGCTCGCGAGCGAACGGCAGGCGCCGGGCGCGGCGAGCAGCCCGTTGTGCTCGATGCCGAGCTCGTCGTGGCGCGGCGAGCCGGTCGCGTTGAAGTAGAGCGCTCGGCTCGCCAGCACGAGGTGCCGGCGCGCGGCGCGCGCGCCGAGGAAGAACGCGGCGATCGCCACGCCGTCGTCGCGAACCACCGCGAGCGGCGGCACGCGATCGGCCGGCAGCGCTTCGAGCCAGCCTTCGATCCACGCCCACGACAAGAAGTACGCGGGCTGGGCGCGGGCTTCGAGCGTGCGCCACGTGCGTTCCACGCGCGGATCGCGCGCGTCGAGCAGGACCAGCGAGCTCCTGGGCATGATCGCGAGTGCAGCAATCAACATGCCGATTGGCGGGAGCGCGCGCCCTGACACGGCGCGCAGGTCGCCGTGATACACGACTTGCATGAGAGCGGTGGTCACCGGCGCGAATCGCGGCATCGGGCTCGAGCTCGTGCGCCAGCTGCTCGCGCGCGGCGCTACGGTCGAGGCCGCGTGCCGGCGCCCCGAGGACGCACGCGCGCTGCATGCGCTCGGGGATGCGTCCGCGCTGCGCGTGCACCGCTGCGACGTCGGCGACGACGCCAGCGTACGCGCGTTCGCGGTCGAGCTCGGCGAGGGCGCGATCGATCTCGTGGTCAACAACGCCGGCGTGAGCGGCGGCTCGCGCCAGAGCCTGCGCGACTGCGACTTCGCGGAGGCGGTGCGCACGTACGACATCGACGCGCTCGGCCCGCTGCGCGTGTCGCTCGCGCTGCTGCCGCAGCTGCGCCGCGGCGCCGGCAAGAAGCTCGCGCACATCACGAGCGGGCTGGGCTCGATCGGCGACAACAAGAGCGGCGGGTTCTTCGCGTACCGCATGGCAAAGGCCGCGCTCGACATGATGGCGAAGAACCTCGCGGTCGAGCTGCGCGGCGACGGCATCGTGTCGGTCGCGATCAACCCGGGCTGGGTGCAGACCGACATGGGCGGCCCGAGCGCGGCGATCGCGGTCGGCGACTCGGTGCGCGGCATCCTGCGTGCGATCGACGGCGCGACGATCGACAACTGCGGCGACGGGATCTTCGACTGGAAGGGCGGGCGCTATCCGTGGTGAAGCGGCTGTCATCTGCCGAGGTGTTCACGCCGACGTCGTACCCGGAGCACACGTACGTCCAGCGCGACGACCTGCATCACGAGCGCTTGCTCGCCGAGTGGGCGCGGAGCGGTTCGTTCATCGCATCGATCTCGGGGCCGTCGAAGGCGGGCAAGACCGTGCTCGTGCAGCGCGTGGTCGGCGAGCGCAACTTGATCACGGTCAGCGGCGCGAGCGTCCGGACGCCGGACCAGTTGTGGGAGCGCGTGCTCGACTGGTGGGGCGAGCCGCACGCCACGACGGCGAGCACGGTCGACACGAGCACGGAGACGCGCACGCGCGAGCACGGCGGCCAGCTCGGCATCAGCGGCACCGGCGCGTCGCACAAGCAGGGCAGCGCCCGTGCCGAGGCGAGCGCCGAAACGCTCCAGGCGACCGTGAACCGGCGCGGCTTGCCGCAGGTCGTGCAGGAGCTCGCGGGCACGGCCTACACGCTGCTCCTCGACGATTTTCATTACATCCCGGCCGCGATCCAGGCCGACGTCGCGCAGCAGCTCAAGGATGCGGCGAGCCGCGGCGTGCGGATCTGCGTCGCGAGCGTGCCGCATCGCTCCGACAACGTCGTCCGCGCGCTGCCCGAGCTGCGCGGCCGCGTGCTCGCGATCGATCTCGACTACTGGAGCAAGCGCGATCTGCTCGAGATCGCGAAGCTCGGCTGCCCGCTGCTCGGGCTCGAGGTCGATCACGCGTCGCTGCAGATCTTCGCGGCCGAGGCCGCGGGCTCGCCGCAGCTCATGCAGTCGATCTGTCGGTGGATGTGCAATCACCTCGGAGTGCACGAGACGGCGGATCCGCCGAAGACGCGCACGCTCGACGATCTCGCCCGCAAGGAGATCCTGTTCGTCACGTCGTCGACCGTGGACTTTCGCTCGCTCGTGCGCGCGCTGATCGCGGGTCCGCGCGGCAAGCCGGGCGAGCGCCGGCTCTACGTCCATCGCGACGGCCGCAGCGGCGACGTCTACATGACACTGATGCGTGCGATCGCGATGGATCCGCCGCGGCTCGAGCTCGATCTCGCCGAGCTCGCGCGCCGCGTCGAGGACGTGTGCGGAGGCGGCGGCCATCCCGACAACGCTTCGATCGCGCGTGCGGCCGCTGCACTCGGCGCGATCGCGCAGCCGTCGCTCGAGTGGGACGAGCGGGCGCAGGCGATCGTGATCCCGGATCCGTACCTGCTGTTCTACTTGCGGTGGTCGGTGATCCTGGAGCGCGAGGCCGACGCGCTGGTGTGAGAACACGCCCGAAGCCCCTGTTCAGAAGTTCGGCTTCTCCTTGAAGTACTTGCTCACCAGATCCTGCAGGTAGGTCGCGAGCTCCTCGACCTCTTCGCCGGGCTCGTCGCGCGGCGCGAACGACGTGTAGATCGAGTGCGACGGATCGTCGCTGTTGTCGCTGTCGGTCGGGACGCGCAGGCGGAGCGTGACGTAGCCCTCGTCCGGATCTTGCTTGCCCTTCTTGCGCTCGGGCAGGTCGAGCGCGTCGATCAGCTTCCACACCTTCTTGACCTCCTTGTCGGAGAGGTTCGCGGTGCCGAGCTGGTCGCTCTTGTCGCCCTTGGAATACGCGGCCCACAGCGACGCGCCGCGGATGCGGATCTGCCAGTCGTCGCCGTCGGGCTTGTTCGTGACGAAGTCGAACTGACTGCCGTTGGTCTCGCCGCGATCGACATCGCCGCCGGCGCGACCGG
>DATJXL010000154.1:0-21945 GCA_035500135.1 Kofleriaceae bacterium | reverse complement strand
GCCGCGGCGGGTGCGGGACCGGTCGCGGTCGACGGCGGAGCCGGCGGCTTCGTCGACGACGGCGGCGTTCGCGGCGGCTGCGCCGCCTGTGCGACGAGCGCGGACACGTCCTCGCCCGCCTTGCCGATGATCGCGACCGGGGCGCCGAGCTTGACCGTGTCGCCTTCCTTGACGAGGAACTTGAGCAGCACGCCCTCGTCCTCGATGTTGAAGTCCATGTTCGCCTTGTCGGTCTCGACCTCGGCGATCAGGTCACCGGGCGACACCTTGTCGCCCTCCTTCTTCGTCCAGCGCACGAGCACGCCCTCTTCCATCGTGGGCGATAGCTTCGGCAATCCAATGATCTGGGCCATGTTCAATCCAAATACAGGACGCGGCGCACCGCGGCGACGACGTCCTTGACCTGCGGCTGCACTTCGTCCTCGAGGTTCTTCGCGTACGGCATCGGCACGTCGTCGCTCGTCACGCGCTCGATCGGCGCGTCGAGCGCGTCCATGCACGCGCGCTGCACCTGATACGCGACCTCGGCACCGAACCCGGCGACCGGCCAGCCGACCTCGACGATCACGCAGCGCCCGGTCTTCGCGACGCTCGCGGCGAGGCCATCGACGTCGAGCGGGCGCAGCGAGCGCACGTCGACGACCTCGGCCTCGATGCCGTCGGCGGCGAGCGCCTTCGCCGCGTCGAGGCACGTCCACACCATCTTCGACCACGCGATCAGCGTGACGTCCTTGCCGGCGCGCTTGACGTCGCTCTTGCCGAACGGGATCACGAAGTCGCCGGCGGCCGGATCCGGCACTTCCCACGTCGTGTTGTAGAGCGTCTCGCCCTCGATGAACACGACCGGGTTGTCGTCGCGGATCGCGGTCTTCAAGAGGCCCTTGGCGTCGACCGCGGTCGCCGGCATCACGACCTTGAGGCCCGGCACGTTCGCGTAGAGGCTCTCGAGCGCCTGGCTGTGCTGCGAGCCGACCTGCACGGCCGGGCCGCCCGGGCCGCGGAACACGATCGGCACGTTGAACTGCCCGCCGCTCATCTGGAAGATCTTCGCCGCGTTGTTCACGATCTGATCGATCGCGACCAGCGAGAAGTTGAACGTCATGAACTCGATGATCGGGCGCAGGCCGACCATCGCCGCGCCGACGCCGATGCCGGCGAAGCCCATCTCCGCGATCGGCGCGTCGATCACGCGGCGCTCGCTGAATCGCTGCAACAACCCCTGCGTGACCTTGTACGCGCCGTTGTAGTGGCCGACCTCCTCGCCCATGATGAAGACGCTCGCGTCGCGCTCCATCTCCTCGCGCATCGCCTGGTTCAGCGCCTCGCGGTAGCTGATCACGCTCACGACGCCGACTCCTTCGTCACGTACTTCGCGTACTCGTCGGCGGCCGGCGACTCCTCGGCGAACCTCACCGCGTCCTCGATCTCGGCCTTGACGTCGGCCTCGAGCGCCTCGATGTCGGCCTCGGCCATGCCGAGCTCGACGAGCCGCGCGCGCTCGCGGTTCAGCGGATCGCGGCGCCGCCACTCCTCGACCTCTTCCTTCGTGCGGTACAGGCCGGGGTCGCTCATCGAGTGGCCGCGGAAGCGATAGGTCACGACCTCGACGAGCGTCGGCTCGCTGGTCGTGCGCGCGCGGTCGATCGCCTCGGCGATGCGCCGCTTCACCTTGATCACGTCGTCGCCATCGAAGCGATCGCGCGCCATGCCGTGGGCGAGCGCGCGCAGCGAGACATCCTCGACCGCGAGCGAGCGATACAGCGGCGTGCCCATCGAGTACTGGTTGTTCTCGCAGATGAACACGACCGGCAGCTTCCACAGGCCGGCGAGCGCGAGCCCCTCGGCGAAGCCGCCGATCGTCGACGCGCCCTCGCCGAAGAAGCACTCGGTCACGCGGCCGTCGCCGCGATACTTCGCCGCGAACGCCGCGCCGGCCGCGATCGGCACGTGGCCGCCGACGATGCCGTAGCCGCCGAGGAAGTTGTGCTCCTTGCTGAACAGGTGCATCGACCCGCCGAGCCCGCGCACGAGGCCGGTCTTCTTGCCGTACAGCTCGGCCATGATCGCGCGCGAGCTCACGCCCTTCGCGTAGGCGTGGCCGTGCTCGCGATAGGTCGCGACCACGTAGTCGTTTTCCTCGAGCGCGGCGATCGCGCCCACGCACACCGCCTCCTGGCCGATGATGAGGTGCAGGAAGCCGCCGATCTTGCCCTGCGAGTACGCCTTCGCCGCGGCCTCCTCCATGCGCCGGATCGCGAGCATCTGGCGGTACAGCGGGCGCAGCTCCTCGACCGTCGTCTGCGTGCTGCTGGGGTCGTCGGGCTCGACCCGCGTGGTCTCGGGAGTCGTCATCGGCGCGGTCACCACGCGCCGACCATACCTAGGCGGTTCCTTAGGTCAATTCCTAGGGCGCCAGATCGACCGACAGCGCGTTCGACGCATCGATGATCCCGTCGGCCAGGAGTGCCTGCGAGACGTCGTCGAGCATCTGCACCTCGGTGAAGATGTTCGGCAGCTTGAGCTCGGTGAACACGCCCTCGGCGCACGGCACCGGCGCGTAGCCGAACGCCTGCGAGGTGTCGCCGTCGCTCGGGATGAAGTAGAGGTCGAGGTTCGGGATGCTCGCGCACGTCGTCGAGCTCGCGGTCTGGCCCGAGACGGTCCACGCGATGCGCACGTTGCGCACCGAGCCGGAGCTCTCGCACAGACCGTTCGCCGCACAGACGTCGCCGCCGCAGTCGCTGTCCTGCGTGCAGGCTGGCCCGCTGCTCTGGCTGCTGCCTCCGCACGCGGCGACGGCGACGACGACGAGGCCACGCATCAGAACGGCAGGTCGATGGCGACTTGGCCGGTCGTGGCGTCGAGCATGCCGTACTGCTGCGTCGACGGATCGCCGTCGATCGAGATCGCGACGTCGTTGTCGTACGTCGGCATCTTGTCGATCGTGAACACGCCCTCGACGCACGGCACCGGCGCCCAGCCCCACCAGCCGCCGCCGTCGTACTCGAAATCGATCTCGAGATCGGGCGAGGTCGAGCACGTCGACTGGCTCGCCGGCTGGCCCTCGAGCGTCCACGAGATGTGCACGGTGCGGACCTCGGTCGGCGGCAGGCACTCGTACGTGCGCGCGCAGACCTCGCCGGCGGCGCAGTCGGTGTCGGCCTGGCAGCCGTACACGCCGCCGCCACCGCCGCTGCCCGTCCCGCCGTCGCCGGGATACCCCGAGCCCGGGTACGGCGGATTCGGATAGGGATCCGACTCCGTCGTCGAGCAGCCGACCGAGGCAAGCAGGAGCGCGAGCGCGACCGTGCGCGACGAAACGTCGCCCGCGGTCGGTTGGCTGACACGGAGCGTCCTCATACGCCTTCGAGCATAGCGCGCTGCGCGCGCGCCGCGTTCGTTAAGAAGCGGCAGTTACTGTACGTAGATCGGGCTCGCGTAGATCCACGGGACCTCGACCTCGGCGGAGGATGGCCCCAGATCGCCCAGGTACGGCCCGAGATGGTGCGGCACCATCGTGATCTCGACGCGATACGCGCCGGGCTCGACGAGCGGCAGCTCGATCTGACCGCCCACGTCGTTGGTGGCGACCGGGGTCGCTCCCGTCGCATCGACGTGCAGGACCGTGGCGTGGATCTCGGGGGCCGGCAAACTCGGGTCGAGCCCCAGGATGGTCGGGATGGCGACGACCAGCGTCGCGCCGGTCTGGACGGTGTCGCCGAGCTCGGCGACCGCACCGGCGGGGGTGGTCGCGTGGATGTCGAAGCCGGTCGGCGTGCCGAGCATCTCGAACACCGCGAACAGGCGGCCGGCCGCGAGCGCCGACTCGATCTCGGTCGGATCGTTGCGATCGTGGACGAGCACGACGTTGCCGAACCAGCGCAGCACGCGGCGATACGAGTCGCCGCGCTCGCCGTCGGGCATGATCGTCGGCAGCGCGTTCTGGTGGGCGTCGCTGCCCGCGGTCGCGGGGAGGTGGCGGCCGTCGCCGAGCGCCTGGTTCCACGCGGTGACCGCGGGCTGGTTGACCTCGAGGAACGAGAGCAACGCGAGGTCGGGCTCGGGGCCGTTGGGGCCGCCGGCGGTGAACTGGAGCGCGGCGTCGATCGCGCCGGTCGGATCGAGCCCGAGGTACGGGCCGCGGATCTTCGGATCGATGTTCGCGTGCAGGTTGTAGACCTCGATGCCGTCGGGCTGGAGCATGCGGAGGTCCGCGATCGGATGCTGCTCGGTGTGCGCGATCCACGCCAGGCCGCCGGCGTCGCGGAACGCGGCGACCGCGTCGGGCGTGTACGCGGTGTAGATCGCTTCGCGGTCGGCCTGCGCGCCGGGGACGTGGTGGTGGAGCATGATCGGCATGATCGAGTTCTCGGTGCCGACCGTGATCGTGACGACGTGGCCGTCGTCGCACGTCATCTGCGACGCGATCTGATCGCCCGTCGTCGGGTCCATGATCGCGGTGTCGCTGCCGCGCATGTTGAACAGCGTCGGAAAGTCCTCGTCCGACATCGTGTCGCCGTGATCGGTGAGATCGGCGAAGTCGATGTTCTCGGTGCACAGCGCGGTGCGCAGGTCGTCGAGGCACGCTTCGTTGACCGTGCCGAGCGGCAGCGGATCGCGAGGCATGTCGTCGCACGCATCCCACGAGTACGGCGAGTGCAGGTGGATGATCCCGCGCGAGGCCGCGTAGCCGCGCCAGCTGCCCATCACGCTCGAGTCGGGGAGCGACTTCGACCACGCCGGCAGCGGTGGCTTGCTCGTGCTTCCGCACGCGGCGAGCGCGACGATCCAGATTTTCCTCACCACGGGACCGACTCTATACCCGAGCAGTTCGCGGCGAGCGCGAAAAACCGAGGCTACTGCGCGGCCAGGCCCGCGAGCAGCGAGGCATATTGGGCCGAATACGCGCCGGGCGGAGTGGAGCAATTCATTCCGGTCACGGGGTTGGGATCGAACGCGTAGAACAGGTCGCACGCGTAGATCTCGAGCGCAGTCGCGTGATGCGCCGCGGCGAACGGCGCGCTCACCGGCAGGAAGTCCGGGCCGATGATCGTGCCGGTGGTGACCGTCGCGGTCGTGCTCGACGCGATCGCGAAGCTGTTCGCCGAGAGGACCTCGGCGATCTGGTAGGTGCCGTCGTACGCGCCGGTGCCGGTCACCTGCACCCACCCGCTGTTGCCGGTGTAGAAGTCGCACGGCCCGCTGCACGTCACCTCCGCGTGCGTGCCGTTGCCCGTGATGCTCGCGACCGAGAACGCGGGCTGCAGCGTCGGGATCGTCGTCTGCAGCACGTGCGGGACACCGGTCGTGTTGTCGAAGTTCGCGCACCAGTCGTCGTTGCACGTGCCGCCGTGCGCGTACTCGTAGGCGTCGCCGATGCCGAGCGATTCCATCCCGATGCCCACGCCGGCGCCGACCGCGAGCTGCGCCTCGATGTCGGCGTAGCTGACGTCGGTATTGCTGGGCGGCCCGTCGTGCGTGTTGATCAGGACGCCGACCGCCGGCTGCGCCGCGTGCATCGCGCCGACGAGCGGTTGCACGTAGCCGTCGAGGAAGGCCGTCTTCGCGAACGCGAGCGGCTGTGCGGCGAGCCCACCGGGCCCGGGCCATACGCTGTTGCAGATCAGCTGCGCCTCGCCGCCGGCGGTCACTCCGAACCGGATGTAACCGATGTGCGAAGCGAGGTCGGGACCCGACATCGAGCCGCGCGGCGAGTAATGCTGGACCACGTTCGCGACGAAGCCCGCGTACGCGGTCTCGTACGGCTTTTCGTAGACGACGGGAAAGCCGCTGGTGTCCGCCGACGCGCTGCACGTGCCGCCGGGCGTGTAACACGCGCTCGTGTTCCACACCGCGCTCGCGGTGGTCGAGCCGTGCACCGGTGCGTTCGCGCCGCCCGGCCACAGCGCGCACACCGCGAAGTCCTGCGGCGGCGCGCCGAGCTGGGCAGCGTACTCGGCCGAGAACACGTAGGCGGGCGTGGCCGCGTTGCCGGTGCCGCCTTCGGGCACTCCGATCGCGATCAGGTTCACGGTCAGGCCGAGGCTCACGAAGCTCTCGATGCGCGGGTCGACCTGGCTCCAGTCGCACGGATTCGTCTGCGAACCCTCGACGCACGGCTCGGTAGCGCCGTGATCGATCTGCTTCCAGTAGACGAAGATCGAGATGCCGTCGACGTGCGGCGCGATGTACTTCGCGAAGTCGCAATACTGCGACGCGCCGTCGGGGACGCCGGCGCAACCCGCGGCGGGCGCGACGAGGTTCGGCGCGAGCGCGTTGACGGCGACCTGCGGCGACGACACCGGCGCGTCGACCGCCAGCGCGGCGTCGACGGGCGGCGGCGACACCGACGCGTCCGGTGCGCCAGCGGGAGACGGGCTCGAACAAGCGACGAGGGTGACGAACACGAATCGCTTCATGGCGAAGGCCTCAGCAAGCGCCGGACCGAGGGTGGACGACGTACCTCCGCGCTCGTGCACGCCGGAGCTGTCCGGTGCAGCAGTCGACTGTCCACGGCGACGGCCGACTGGGCCCATGCTAGAACGCGCGCATGCGTGCTCGGCTGGAACGCAGCTACCGCTTCGAGGCGGCGCACTTTCTGCCCAAAGTGCCCCACGGGCACAAGTGCGCACGCATGCACGGCCACAGCTACGCGATCGAGATCGCGATCGAAGGCGAGGTCGATCCCGAGCGCGGCTGGGTCGTCGACTTTGCCGAGCTCGACGAGCACGCCGCGCCGCTCGTGCGCGCGCTCGATCACCGCGTGCTCAACGAGATCGACGGGCTCGCGAACCCCACGAGCGAGCTCCTCGCGGCGTGGTGGTGGCAGCGGCTCGCGCCGAGCCTGCCGGGGCTGGTCGAGGTCGTGGTGTCGGAGACGCCGACGTCGCGCTGCATCTATCGCGGCCCGTGAATCGACCGATGAAGCTCGTCACGCTCAACTTCTGGGGCATCGAGGCGCCGCTCGACACGCGCCTCCGGCTCGCGGCGCGCCAGCTGCGCGCGCTCGATCCCGACGTGGTGTGCCTGCAAGAGGTGCGGCCGCTCGACGGCGTGGCCGGCAAGACCACCGCCGACGTGCTCGCCGCCGAGCTCGGCATGCACGCGCGCTACGCGGTCGCCGTGCAATGGGACGCCGGCCAGGAAGGGCTCGCGATCCTCACGCGCGCACCGCTCGCCGACAGCCGCGTGCTCGCGCTGCCCGAGCCGCGCCCGACCGAAGCGCGCATCCTGCTGTCGGGACTGGTCGATTGTTCCACCGCATCGCTTCGCGATGGTGCGCCCCCCGACAAGGCCGGGGGGGGCGACGGGATCTGGGTGCACACGACGCACCTGCATTACCGGCTCGACGATGGCGTCGCGCGCGAGCAGCAGGTGCTCGCGATCGATGCCGCGATCCGCGCGCTGCGCACCGACACCAGCCCGCCGCAGCTGCTGTGCGGCGACTTCAACGCGACCCCCGACGCCGACGAGATCCGCTTCCTGCGCGGCCTCACGACGCTCGGCGGCCGCCGCACGCACTTCCAGGACGCGTGGCTGCGCCTGCATCCGCACGACGAGGGCATCACGTGGTCGAGCGAGAACGAGCTGACGCGCCCGCTGCGCTCGCTCGATCTCGATCGCAGGATCGACTACGTGTTCGCGACCAGCCGCAAGAAAGACGGCCGCGGCACGATCCGCGATTGTCGCGTCGTGCTCGTCGAGCGCGAGGCCGGCATCTGCGCGAGCGATCACTACGGCGTGTACGCCGACGTGCAGACCTGAGCGCGTTACTTCGGCAGCGCGGCCTCGACGGCGGCGATGACGGCCGGATCTTCGGGCTTCTGCCTCGGCGAGAACCGCGTGATCTTGCTGCCGTCGGCCGACACGACGAACTTTTCGAAGTTCCAGCGGATGTCGCCCGAGTGCCCGCCGGCGTCGGTGAACTGCGTCAACGACTGGTAGATCGCGTGGCGGCCGGGCCCGTTCACCTCGATCTTCTCCATGATCGGGAACGTGATGCCGTAGTGGGTCGCGCAGAACGTCTGGATCTCCTGCGCCGAGCCCGGTTCCTGGCCGCCGAACTGGTTGCACGGGAAGCCGATCACGGTGAAGCCCTTCGCTTCGTACTTCTTCTGCAACGCCTCGAGCGTCGCGTACTGCGGCGTGTTCCCGCACTGCGACGCGACGTTGACGAGCATCAGCGCCTTGCCTTTGTAGGCGGCGAGCGTGGTGGCCTTGCCTTGCAGCGTCTTGATCGGGGCGTCCCACATCGTGTCGAGCTCCTTGGTGACGGCTTGCGCCGGCGGCGCCGTCCCGGCGGCCGGCAGGTTCGCGGGATCGAACATCGCCGCGGTCGGCCCTTGCTCGGGCGCCGGAGCCGGCGCGGAGGCTGCCGGCTGCGGCTGCGGCTGCGGCGCAGGATCTTTCGCGGGTTTGCTACAGGCCGCGAGCAACGCGGCGCAGACGATCGTGCGCATGCGCGAAACCTTACAACAATCACGCGCAACCCGGATATCGTGATTGCATGCGGTGGCTCGTGCTCGCTGGAACACTCGGTTGCGCCTTCCGGCCCGGCGAGAGCGGGGGCGGTGGTGGCGGCGGTGGCGGTGGCAACGACGCCGGTGCCGACGCGCTCGCGATCGACGCTCGCCGCGACGCGACGCTGGTCCAGATGATCGACGCCAGCGACTGGCCGTGCGGGACCAAGCCGGCCGCGCTCGGCACCACGCTCGACATGCAGGGCAACGGCGGCGAGACCGACATCTCGCTCGCCGCGATCTCGGTCGGCGGGACCACCGATCAGCGCGTGATCGCGGCCGCGGGCTCGCAGCTCAGCGTGGCCTTCAGCTACACGATCACCGACACCGCGTGCCCGGGAAACTGCGTCGATCAGATCGAGATCGGTTACCAGCCCGGCAATCGCATCGAGTGTCCGTTCGACAACGGGGTGTCGAAGCAGAACGGTGCGAGCGGCACCTGGACCGGCAACCTCACCGCGCCGGCGACGCCGGGCTCGTACGACCTCCGCACGAACATCGGCCAGAATTACAGCTGTACGTACATGGGCGCGAATTCGTGGTGGAACGGCACGCCGCCGGCGGACTGGACGATCGCGAAGCTGTGCGTGCAGTGACCCCGCGTGGTAGCTAAGGCAGCCGTGCGCCACGTCTACGCCGACTTCATCGATCGCGTCGCCAAGCCGGCGCGCTATCTCGGCGGCGAGTACGGCGCGATCGTCAAGGACGAGGCCGTCGATGCCCGGGTCTGCCTCGCGTTCCCCGATGTCTACGACATCGGCATGTCGCACCTCGGCACGAAGATCATCTACGCGCTGCTCAACCGCGATCCGCGCATCGCGTGCGAGCGCGCGTTCGCACCGTGGCTCGATCTCGAGGCCGAGCTGCGCGCGCGCGCGCTACCGCTGGTGTCGCTCGAGACCCAGCGGCCGCTCGCCGACTTCGACGTGATCGGCATCTCGCTCCAGTACGAGCTGACGTTCACGAACGTCTTGACGATGCTCGATCTCGGCGGCCTCCCGGTGCGGGCCGTCGATCGCGCCCCCGATGCGCCGCTCGTGCTGGTCGGCGGCCCCACCGCATCGCACGCCGAGCCGATGACGCCGTTCTTCGACGCCGCGTTCGTCGGCGAGGCCGAGGAGCAGCTGCCCGCGCTCGTGCTCGCGTGGGCCGAGCTGCGCCGCGAGATCCGCGCGTGCTCGCGCACGAGGATCGACGCGCTCGCCGAGCTCGCCCGTAGGTTCGCGCTGTACGTGCCCGCGCTGTACGCGACCGAGATCGATCGCGACACCCGGATGGTCGTGGTCGGCGCGCCGCTCGACCCGCGCGCGCCGGCGCGCGTGTCGCGCGCGATGGTCGCCGACCTCGATTGCTTCCCGTTCCCGGCCGATACCCCGGTGCCCTACGCCGAGGCGGTGTTCGAGCGCGCATCGGTCGAGATCGCACGCGGCTGCACCGAGGGCTGCCGGTTCTGCCAGGCCGGCATGATCTACCGGCCGGTGCGCGAGCGTTCGCCGCAGTCGATCGCCGACTCGCTGATCGGCGGCGCCGAGCGCGCCGGCTACGACGAGACCGGCCTGACGTGCCTGTCGACCGCGGACTTCTCGAGCATCACGCCGCTGGTCAAGAAGCTCGCCGGCGAGCTCCGGCAGCGCGGCGTCGCGATGTCGGTCGCGTCGCTGCGCGCGTACGGGCTGTCGGAGGAGCTGCTCGACGAGCTCGCGACCACGCGCATCAGCGGGCTCACGTTCGCGCCCGAGGCCGGCACGCAGCGCATGCGCGATGTCGTCAACAAGAACGTGACCGAGGCGCACGTCGAGGAGAGCGCGCGCCGGGTGTTCGCGCGCGGCTGGCACCGGCTGAAGCTGTACTTCATGATCGGCCTGCCCACCGAGGACGACGACGACGTGCGCGGCATCGTCGAGACCGGCGCGCGCATGCTGCGCATCGGCCGCGGCGCGGTCGGCGGGCGCGCCGAGGTGACGGTGAGCGTGAGCTCGCACGTGCCCAAGCCGCACACGCCGTTCCAGTGGTGCGCGCAGGACCCGCTGCCCGAGATCGAGCGCAAGCAGGCGGTGCTGCGCGACACCGTGAGGCTCCACGGCGATCGCAACCTGCGCCTGAAGCACCACGACAGCGGCATCTCGTTCGTCGAAGGCGTGCTCGCGCGCGGCGATCGCCGGCTCGCCGACGCGATCGAGCGCGCGTGGAAGGACGGCGCGCGCTTCGACGGCTGGGACGAGGTGTTCGACCTCGAGCGCTGGCAGCGCGCGTTCGCGGCGTGCGGCGTCGAGACCGCGGCGTATCTCGCGACGCGTCCGGTGACCGCGCGGCTGCCGTGGGATCACATCGACGTCGGGCTCGAAGACGGCTTCTTGCTCGGCGAGTACCGCAAGGCGATGAAGGGCAGGGCGAGCCCGCCGTGCGGCAAGGTCGCGGGGATGCTGCTGCACCACACGAACCTCGCGGAGGCCGAGCCGGATCGCAGGAAGCTCGTCTGCTACGACTGCGGCGTCGCGTGCGACCTGTCGAAGATGCGCGAGGACCGGTTGGTCGCGTTGCGCTCGTTGGGTGCACGAGAGAAGACGCCGACGCCTGCGCCTACGCTGGCGCCGCCGCGCGAGACGGAGCGCGCGGAGCGAGTAAGGCTCGCCGGGCACAAAGGCGCCGGTGCGGCGTACACCACCTACCGCCTGCGCTTCGCGAAGCTCGGCCGCGCCGCGTTTCTCGGTCACCTCGATCTCGTGCGGCTGCTCGCGCGCAGCTTGCGGCGCGCACACCTGCCGCTCGCGGTCACGCGCGGGTTCTCGCCCAAGCCGCGGCTCGTGTTCGGCCCGGCGCTGCCGCTCGGCGTGCCGAGCCTGGGCGAGCTCGTCGACGTCGATCTCGAGTGCGCGCTTCCCGCCGACGAGGTGCGCGAGCGGCTCGCGAGCGTGTGCCCGCCCGGCATCGAGCTGCTCGGCGGCGAGGTCGTGCGGTTCGCCGCGCAGGGCGGCCGCGATCTCGGGCTCGGCAAGCTGATCGACGCGGTCGATCTCGTCGTCGTGCCGGCGCCCGATGGCATCGCGCACGACGCCGCGCGTCTCGAGCGCATCGCGGCCGCGTTTCGCGCGCGCGCGACCGCCGCGGTGGCGCGTGGCGACAAGACGATCGACGTGCGCGCGCTCGTCGCCGAGCTCGACGTCATCACCGGCGAGGCCGCCGCGAAGCTGTGCGGTGCGCTCGAGTGGCCCGCTGCGCCCGCGCTCGTGCGCGCGCGCGTGCGCGCGACGCCGGAAGGCTCGGCCAAGCCGAGCGAGCTCGTGCGCGCGCTCGGCGTCGACGGCGCCGGCGCGCTGGTCGCGCGGCTCGGCGTCGTGGCGTCGGCGCAAGCGCCGTCAGTTGCCCCACGCGAAGCCCACGCGTAGCTCGATCGAGCGATCGCTCCAGCGCTCGGGCGGCGTCGCCTCGGTGCACGGCGCGCTGCAGGTCGCGAGCGCGTCGTCGAGGTCGCTGCGCCGCGCGATCTGCACGCGCACCGCGACGTACATCGCGTGCCGCTTGTGCGCCGAGCTCGCGAGCCCGCCTTGAAAGCCGAGGCCGATGCCGACGTACGGCCGCTCGAGCAAGCCGCCGCGATCCCAGCGCGTGAATTCCTCGCCGCCGTCGCCTTGCAGCCACATGTCGCCGAGCAGCCCGATGTCGGAGACGCCGTGCAGCACCGAGTAGCGGCCGGCGAGCCCGAGCCGGTGCACGATGCCATCGGTGTCCTCGTATGCCGGCGCCGGCGTGGTCGACAGCGCGGTCGCACCGCTCGCGCTGTAGTGCTCGGCCGTCAGCGTGTACGTCGCGAGCGCGGCGAACCGGCCGCTCGCGATGCCGCCGCCGAGGTTCAGGCTCGGCCACGCCGACACCGACGTGCCGTCGACGACCGCGTTGCCGAACCCGATCGCGGCTTCGCCCTGCCAGCGCAGCGCCGAATCGTCGAGCACGAGCCGATCGGGCACCGCCGCCGCCGGCAACACGACCGTCGGCGTTTCGGAGTCGTGGCGCTGGAGCAGCGCCGCCACGGTCGCCGCGCGTATCTCGCCGGGCTCGACCGGCGGCGGGCTGTCGTCGGCATCGGCGACCCGCGTTCGCGGCGGGCTGTCGTCGGCATCGGCGACCTGCGTTCGCGACGGACAGCGCGGCACGAGGTCGCTCGGATCCGGCTTGCACTCCTCCGGAGGCCATTGCCCCTTCGCGTGGGGATCGATGACGTCGTCGAAGTGACCGGCGACGGCGGGCGTGGCACATGCGAGGAGCGCGAACGCGACGGACGAGCGCATATTCAGGCAATAGCGGTCCGCGCGGTCACAATCCCGTTACGTTCGAATTGCCGCGCGTTAAGTCTCGCTGAATGCGTTAGCGTGATCGGTATGAGGATCGTTGCGGTCATGTGGGTTTCGTTGGCATGGATCTCGAGCGCGGCAGCGGATCCGGAGCCACCGCCGAGCGACGAGTGCGCGCAGGTCGCGCGCGCGGAGACGGCACCGTCGCCGGCGACCGAGGTCGCGGTCGGCGACTGCTACACGCGCGCCGGTAACGCCGCGCAGGCCGCGAGCTGGTATCGCGACGCCGCACGGCGGCTGATGCCCGGCGAGCCGCCGTCGAGCGCGCTTGTGCTGGCGGCGGCGCCCGATCATCGCGACTCGTGGCGCGTCGCGATGTGGAGCTCGTTCGCGGTCGCCGCGGTCGGTGTCGGCATGTACATCCACGGCCGCGCCGAGATGAACGACGCGACGTCGCAGCTGTGCGCGGGCGGCGCCTACGCGAGCAATCCGAGCTGCGGCTACAACCAAGGTGGCGCGCTGACCTACGCGCAGGTCGCGCAGCTCAACGCACAGGGCGAGGACGGCCAGACCTGGGCTCGCCTCGGGCTCGGCACCGCGCTCGTCGCCGGCGGCGTCGGCGCGTACGCGCTGTATCGCGGATACTTCGGGCACGAGTCCCGCGTGGTCGTCGCGCCGGTGGTCGCGCCCGGCACCGGAGGCGCGCAGCTGTCGTTGCGATGGTAGAACCGGCGCGTGGCACTCGCGCTGTCGGTCAACCTCAACAAGGTCTGCCTCTTGCGCAACTCGCGGGGCGGGACGAACCCGTCGCCGCGGGTCGCCGGCGCGACGTGCCTCGACCACGGCGCGTACGGACTCACGCTGCACTGGCGCGCCGACAACCGCCACACCCGGCAGAGCGACGTGCGCGAGCTCCGCGCGCTGTGCGCGGACCGCGGCAAGGAGTTCAACCTCGAGGGCGACGATCGCGAGGAGCTGATCGCGCTCGCCGAGGAGCTCGCGGTCACGCAGTTCACGCTCGTGCCGGTCACGCCCGGCGAGATCACGAGCGATCACGGCTGGGACCTGCCGCGCCAGCACGCGATCGTCGCGCCGATCGTCGCGCGGCTTAAGGCGCGCCGCATTCGCACCGCGGTGTTCGTCGATCCGAATCCCGACATGATGGCGCACGTCGCGGCGGCCGGCGTCGATCGCGTCGAGATCTACACCGAGCCGTACGCGGCGGCATGGGGCACGCCGAAGCTGGTCGGCGAGCTCGATCGCGTCAAGCGGACCGCCGAGGCCGCGGTCGCGCACGGGATGAAGGTGAACTGCGGCCACGATCTCGATCTGCGCAACACGCCGCTGCTCGCGCGCTCGGTGCCCGAGCTGGCCGAGGCGTCGATCGGCCACGCGCTGCTCGCCGACGCGCTCTACCTCGGCCTCGCCGAGGCGGTGGCGCGCTACGCACGCGCGTGCCGCGGCGAGGCGGTCGATGCGCCCGTCACGCGATAGATCGTGATCGTGGCCGCGATCGTGATCGACCCCGTGGCCGTGGCCGCGCGCGTGAACGGGCGTGGCCGTGGCCGCGCACCTACAGCGGATGAGGCGCTCGAGCCGGCGGGAGCCACCGCGCAGGCGAGCGCGACGAGGCCAGCGTGAATGCGCACGGCCGGGAGCCCACCCGACCCCGCGTCCGGTTCGCCGCGCTATGCTGGCGCCATGGCCGATGCGCGTCGCGACGTGCTCGAGCTCGGCGGATCGCTGGGCTACCTCGACGAGATCTACGAACGGCTCCAGCGCGAGCCCGCATCCGTCGACGCGAGCTGGCGCGCGCTGCTCGACGGCGCGGCGGCACCAACCGCTCCCGTCGTGCGGCCGCGGCCGACCAACGGCGGCAACGGCCACGGCCAGGCGCCGATGCCGACGTTCGTGCGCCCCGGCGCGGTCACGCTGTCGCCGCTGGTCGCGCAGGCGACGCCGACGGTGTGGCCGCTCGTCAACGCGTATCGCAGCCGCGGCCACTTCGCGGCGAACCTCGATCCGCTCGGCTTGCTCGAGACCGCGCGCGTCGTCGAGCTCGATCCGGCGACCTGGGGATTCTCCGACGCGTCGCTCCAGCAGGTGATCGATCCGACCGGCGTGCACGGCCTGCCGCGCGCGACGCTCGCCGAGGTCATCGCGCGGCTCGAGCGCGTGTACGCGAGCTCGGTCGGGCTCGAGTTCATGCACATCTCGTCGCCGGCGCGCCGCAGCTGGCTCGCCGAGCGCATGGAGACCACGATCGGCCGCGCGCTGCCGGCCGACGTCCGCACGCGCATGCTCGCGCTGCTCATCAACGCCGAGCAGTTCGAGCGGTTCTGCCACACCAAGTATCCCGGCACGAAGCGGTTCTCGCTCGAAGGCAGCGAGAGCCTGATCCCGCTGCTCGATCTCGTGCTCACCCACAGCGCGCGGCTCGGCGCGATCGAGGCCGTGCTCGGCATGGCCCACCGCGGCCGCCTCACCACGATCGAGCAGATCCTGCGCCGCCCCGGCCGCGATCTGTTCGGCCAGTTCGAGGACGTCGAGCCCGAGAAGGCGCTCGGCGGCGGCGACGTCAAGTATCACCTCGGGTTCTCGACCGATCGCACCGATCCGAACGGCCACGCGATGCACGTGTCGCTCGCGTTCAACCCGAGCCACCTCGAGGCGGTCGATCCGGTCGTGCTCGGCCGCGTGCGCGCCAAGCAGGTCCGCCACGGCGACGTCGAGCACCGCCGCGTCGTCGGCGTGCTCGTGCACGGCGACGCCGCGTTCGCCGGCCAGGGGCTCGTGCCCGAGACGCTGCAGCTGTCGAACCTGCCCGGCTATCGCACGGGCGGCACCGTGCACGTCATCGTCAACAACCAGGTCGGCTTCACCGCGTCGCCGGCGGAGCAGCGCTCGACCCCGTACTGCACCGACGTCGCGAAGATGCTCGAGTGCCCGATCTGGCACGTCAACGGCGAGGATCTCGACGCGCTCGCGCAGGTCATCGCGATCGCGTGCGAGTACCGCTCGCAGTTCTCGAGCGATGTCGTGATCGACATGTACTGCTACCGCAGGTACGGCCATAACGAGAACGACGAGCCGGCGTTCACGCAGCCGCTCATGTACGAGCGCATCAAGACCAAGCTGTCGCCGGTCGAGGTCTACGGCAAGCGGCTCGTCGACGAAGGCGTGGTCGCGCCCGAGGAGGTCACGGCGATGACGCAGCGGCGCGTCGCGGCGCTCGAGGCCGAGCTCGAGGCGGCGCGGGCTGCGAAGCAGCGGCCGGAGGGCGCGTCGATGACCGCGATGTGGCGTGGCTATCGCGGCGGCATCGCCGACGCGCCCGAGGACGTCGACACCCGCGTGATGCGGCCGCTGCTCGAGTCGATCGCGCAGAGCATGACCGAGGTGCCGCCCGGCTTCACGCCGCACCCGAAGATCGCGCGCCTGCTCGAGCAGCGCGCCCAGATGGGCAAGGGCGAGCGCCCGCTCGACTGGGGTATGGCCGAGCTGCTCGCGTACGGATCGATCCTGTATCAGGGCATCGACGTGCGCATGACCGGCCAGGACAGCGCGCGCGGCACGTTCAGCCACCGCCACGCGATCATCACCGACATCAAGACCGGCCGCGAGCACCTCGTGCTCGGCCAGCTCCAGCCCGACCAGGGCATGTGCCGGATCTACGATTCGCCGCTGTCGGAGGCCGGCGTGCTCGGTTTCGAGTTCGGCTACTCGCTCGACTATCCCGACGCGCTCGTGATCTGGGAGGCGCAGTTCGGCGACTTCGCGAACGGCGCGCAGGTCATGCTCGACCAGTTCATCTCGTCGTCGGAGGACAAGTGGAAGCGCCTCAGCGGCCTGACGCTGCTCCTGCCGCACGGCTTCGAAGGGCAGGGCCCGGAGCACTCGAGTGCGCGGCTCGAGCGTTATCTACAGATGTGCGCCGAGCACAACATGCAGGTCGTGCAGCCGACCACGCCCGCGCAGATGTTCCACCTGTTGCGCGGTCAGGTGCTGCGCCGCACGCGCAAGCCGCTGGTCGTGATGACGCCGAAGAGCCTGTTGCGCCTGCCGGCCGCGACGTCGGCGCTCGACGAGCTCGCGACCGGGAGGTTCCAGCGCGTCATCCCGGACGCCCACGCCGACCCCGCGAGGGTCACGCGCGTCGTGATGTGCACCGGCAAGATCTACTACGAGCTCGTCGAGGCGCGCGACAAGCGCGACGACGACTCGGTCGCGATCGTGCGGCTCGAGAAGCTGTACCCGTGGTGGCCGCACCTCGTCGCCGCCGCGATCGAGCCCTACGCGGGGCTGCGCGAGGTCGTGTGGGCGCAGGAGGAGCCGCTCAACATGGGCGCGGCGACGTTCGTGACGCCGCGGCTCGAGGCGATGCTGCCGCACAAGGTGAAGCTCGAGGTGATCGGGCGCGCCGAGAGCGCGAGCCCGGCGACGGGATCGCACAAGGCGCACGTGATCGAGCAGGAGCAGATCCTCAATGCCGCGTTCTCGTGAGGTACAACCGCGCGGATGTTCAAATCTGCAGTCTCGTTCCTGGCCCTGAGCGTCCTGTTCGTCCCGCAACCCGCCTCCGCGTTCGACACGTTCTGGCACTCCGCGGCGAGTGAGGGCGCCGCGCAGCAGCACGGCTTCACCGCCGACACCGTCAACGTCGTGCAGTTCGGCACGTTCGGCCCCGACTTCTTCGGGCCGCTCTACGACAGCGCGCTCGGCGCGCGCGCCGAGTACGGCGAGGCCGCGCTGCGCAAGTTCCTCGACCTGCGGGCGAAGGCGCCGAACGTGCGCAAGGCCGGCATCTACATGCACTTCGATAACCTCTACGGCGAGCTCGATCGCGACTGGAAGATCGACTACCTGTTCCGCCGGCTGCTCGACAACACGCAGCACGCGATCGCCGGCTTCTTCGGCGACGGCAAGCTCAACGAAGGCACGAAGAAGATCCTCGTCTTGCTCGCGCTCGGCTCGTCGCTGCACATGGTCGAGGACTTCTACAGCCACTCGAACTGGGTGCACTACGACTTCGTCAAGCTCGGCTTCGCGCAGAAGCAGAGCATCTGGCACCAGGACTACGCGCCGTCGTGGTTCGAGGTCGTCGCGAAGCTCGGGCCGCCCGCGTTCGAAGGCGACGAGACGTGGCCGATCGAGGCGCGCTCGGGCGTGTATCCGCCGCCGAAGACGTCGCCGCCGAAGGACGCGTTCGGCATCGAGCTCGATCACACCCTGATGAATCACGACAACTCGCAGCTGTTCTACGAAGGCGCGTCGCGCGTCGCGCAGCACGGCTTCGGCGCGCATCCGGCGACGGACGAGGCCTCGGCGAGCGCGCACCAGCTCTACGCGATCAACACCGCGGCGATGGCCGCGAGCGAGTGGATCGATCTGGTCGAGCAGGACAACCTCGCGAAGGCCGCGATCGACGACGTGCGCGGCTGGCAGATCGAGAAGTTCAATCCGGCGATGCTGAAGGACCTGAGCTCGGCGCTATCGGGTGTGTTCCTGATGTCGTGCGCCGCGCGCAAGTGGGACGGCGACCATCCGCCGAAGGCGCGCGCCACGCAGTGCAGCGCGTACAAGGGCGGGATCTCGATCCCCACTCCGTTCAACGAGTACTGGGCCGCGTTCATCGATCACGACGTGCTCGAGCAGCTGACGAAGGGCATCGGCGACGCGTCGGGCCACTACACGTTCGACAAGGCCTGGTACAAGGCGCATCGGCCGCACTAAGGTTAGAATCTCGGCCATGGCCGATCTGGTCGTCCCGCAGCTCGGAGAATCGATCACGGAGGCGGTGATCGCGCGCTGGCTCAAGCAGAGCGGCGACGCGGTCGCGGCGGACGAGCCGGTCGCCGAGCTCGAGACCGACAAGGTGACGGTCCAGCTCCCGTCGCCGGTCGCGGGTGCGATGGGCGAGCAGCGGGCCGCGGTCGGCGCCACGGTCAAGGTCGGCGACGTGATCGGCACCGTGCAGGCGGGCGTCTCGGGCAAGACGTTGCCGCGCCCGCAGCAGCCCGCGGTTCCCGCCGCCGCTGCCGCTGCCGCTCCCGCCGTCGCTGCCGTACCCGCCGCCGCTGCCGTTCCCGCTGCCGCCGCCGCTGCCGCTGCCGCTGCCGCTGCCGCCGCCGCTCCCGCCGCCGCTGCCGCTGCCCGAACCGGCAACGGCGAATCCCTGGATCGCGACGCGCTGCTTCGCCTCACGCCGTCGCAACGACTGCACGCGCGCGAGGTCGGCGCGCTGCCGTCGCCGCCTTCGAGCGCCGCCGCCCCGTCCGGCCCGTCGGTCGAGGCGCGGCTCGCGCAGGTCGATCCGCGCGACGAGATCGTGCCGATGTCGCCCTTGCGCAAGCGCGTCGCCGAGCGCCTCGTCCAGGCCCAGCACGAGGCCGCATCGCTGACGACGTTCAACGAGGTCGACATGACCGCGATCCTCGAGCTGCGCGCGCGCTACAAGGACGCGTTCGAGAAGCAGCACGGCGTGAAGCTCGGCTTCATGTCGTTCTTCGTCAGGGCGTGCGTGGCAGCGGCCAAGCTCTTCCCCGGGCTCAACGCGGAGATCATCGCCGGCCACATCGTCTACAAGAAGCACTACGACTTCGGCATCGCGGTCTCGACGCCGAAGGGGCTCGTCGTGCCGGTGCTGCGCGACTGCGACGCGCGCAGCTTCGCCGAGATCGAGCGCGGCATCCTCGAGCTCGCCGATCGCGCGCGCAAGGGTGCGCTCGCGCTCCCCGACTTGCAGGGCGGCACGTTCTCGATCACGAACGGCGGCATCTACGGCTCGATGATGTCGACGCCGCTGCTCAACTACCCGCAGACCGGCATCCTCGGCATGCACAACATCGTCAAGCGCGCGGTCGTGATCGGCGATGACGTCAAGGTGCGCTCCATGATGTACGTCGCGCTGTCGTACGACCACCGCGTGGTCGACGGCCGCGAGGCGGTGTCGTTCCTCGTCGCGGTCAAGGAGCGCCTCGAGGCTCCCGAGCGGATGCTCGTCGAGGTCTGATCAGGGCAGCGCGCGCACGACGAGCGCCGCGCCGCCGGTCGGGTCGCTCGGGGCGGGCAGGGCCACGTCGTCGATCGCGGCGCGTGCGCTGTGCGCGATGCCGGCGACGAATCCACCCGATAGCGGGGCGACCGCGACGACTTCTTCGCGGCCTTCACCGCCGACCTGCCACGCGTGGGCGATCACGCCGTGCTCGTCGACCGCGGCGAGAAATGCATCGTCCCCGCCCGCGGCGGTGAGCGTGCGATCGCCGAGGCGGATCGAGCCCGCGAAGAACCCGCCGACGATCGCGCGGTCGTCGACCGCGGTGATCGCCGACAGTCCGTCGAAGTCGGCGCCGCCGAGCTGTGCGGTCGCGCCGAAATCGCCGTTCTTGGCCAGCCACGCGACGAGGCCATCGGCGGGGCCACGCGCGGTGAGCTCGGCAGCGCCGACGTGCACGAGGTCGCGCATGGTCGCCGCGACCGCGATCGAGCCGTCGTCGGTCAGCGCGACGCCGGCGACCGAGTCGTTGGCGTGGCTGCCGAACGCGGCGGTCCAGCCCACGGTCTGGCCGCGCCCGGTGTCACCGTCGAGCTCGGCGGCGAACGCGTCGGCGTAGATCGACGGCGGATCGGCGACCGGCAGCGGCTGGCCGCGCAGCTCGGCGGCGCCGGTGTACGTGCCCGCGATCACGACGCGCGCGCCGGAGGTCGCGACGCCTTGCACGGCGTCGGCGTCGGCGCCGCCGAGCCGGATCAGCCATTCGAGCGCGCCGTCGCCGGCGCGCACGCGGGCGACGAAGCCATCCCCGCCACCCGCGCTCGCCACCACGCGCGAGCCGAGCCTGAGCGTGCCGGCGAACGAGCCGCCGACGATCACGCTGTCGTCGCTCGGCGCGAGCGCCGCGATCGCGACCCATTGCGTCGAATCGAGCGCGGCACGCCAGCGCACGGCGCCGGTCGCCGGATCGATCCCGACGAGCGCGCCGCCGGGCTCGCCGCGCACCGGGCCGCCGCCGGCATCGCCGGTTCCGGTCAGCGCCGCGATCAGCACGGCGGGCGTACGCGCGAGCGGCCCGGCCGCACCCGACAGCGGCGTCGTCCACGCCACCGCTTGCCCGCGTCGGGCCTCGATCGTCGATCGCGGCCCCTCCGACATCGCGGCGTAGAGCCGGTCGTCATCGCCGGCCACGCCGCGCAGCTGCGCCCCGGCCCGGCCGATCTCGAGCGTCGACGGCTCGAGCTTGGCCTCGTGCGGGTGCTGCGCGCGCCCGGGGCAGCCGGAGAGCAGAATTACCGCCAAGGCGCCCGGGACGCCAAGGCGCCAGAGGAGCAGAACCTTGTTTCTGCTCTTCTGGCGCCTTGGCGTCCCGGGCGCCTTGGCGGTAATTCTTTGCTTCAGATCTTCTCGCCCCGCGCGCGCAGGTCGGCGACGACCGCGGGCAGGCCGAGCTTGTCGATCACGCGCATGCCGCGCGCGGACACGCGGATCGTGATCCAGCGCTTCTCGTCCTCGAGCCAGAACCGCTTGTCCTTGAGGTTCACCTCGAAGCGGCGCTTGGTGTGGCGGTTCGAGTGGCTGACGTTCGACCCGACGAGCGGGCTCTTCCCGGTGACCTGGCAATAGCGCGCCATCGTGATACCTCGTCGTGCTCTAGATCTTCGATTCTTTGAATTCGACGTGCTTGCGCACGACCGGGTCGTACTTCTTCAGCACGAGCTTGTCGGGGGTGCGCTTGCGATTCTTCGAGGTCGTGTAGAAGAAGCCGGTGTCCGCCGTCGAAACGAGGCGGATCAGCTCGCGACCTGATTTGCCCTTCTTGGCCATGGTTGTGTCTCTTCGCTGGTGCCCGGCCCGACTTGCCCGCTTCGCTTGGGCCGATGGCGGACGCGTCTTATGGCACGCCGGCCGGGGAAGGTCAATCCTGGCTGGTGACGCCCGGCAAAGTCGTGGATTTCCGGCGGGCGCGCCGCTGGTCGACCGCCATGCAGACGAGGGTCATGTCGTCGGCCTCGACTTCGCGGTCCACTACGAGCCCGCGTATCAGATCGGCGGCGACTTCTACGACTTCATCTGGCACGACACCGCGCACCTCGGTGTCGCGGTCGGCGATGTCGCGGGCAAGGCGATCAGCGCGGCGCTG
>DATJXL010000153.1:0-9575 GCA_035500135.1 Kofleriaceae bacterium | reverse complement strand
CACGGAATCGATAGCGTCGAGTCGAAGGGATCGTGTTGGTCGCTTCACGAGACGAGCTCCTTGGCTTTGCAACCTGGAAGCTCTCTCGTCCTTCTTGGCGGCCCAAGAAAACGGCTTCTACACAACTATAGGGACACGACCGCGCCAGCCGCGCGCGTCGTCGAAGAAGATCGTGCCGCCGGCGGAGAGCTCGTGCGACCACTGCGGGCGGCCCAGCCCGCTGCGCGCACCCTGCGACGTCGGCGCGTAGAAGGCGTAGCCGGCCACCGCGTCGACGTGGTCCCAGCGCGTGCCGAGCTTGAACGGCTGGACGTAGATGTCGCCGAGGTCGAGGCGATCGAGGCTCGCCTGCGGATCGTCGGCGCTGAGCGACAGCCGCACGATCGGAAGCGCGAAGGCGGCCCCGAGGTAACCGGCACCGAGCTTCAGCGTTCCAGACACGCCGACGACCTCGGCGTACGCGTCGATGTCGAGGTTTCCGATCGGAACGGCGTTGCCGTTGCGGTCGTTCACGCGATCGGACGCGAACCACACGACGCGATCGGCGACGTACACGCCTTGATCGGGTTGCGTTCCGGCGTCGAGCCCGACGCCGCCGGGCAAGCGATGGCCGAGGTCCGCGACCTGCGCGGTCGCGATGCCGGCGTGGAGCAGGACGACGAGGAGCGGCGCGCGCACGATCGAGGATAACCGTGCATTTCGCGCGCACACCGTGCTCCTGCGCGCATCGTGACCTCGCGCGCGCGACGGGTCTCGCCGCGCGCGCCTCGAAAACGAGCTCCAGCCCGCCGTGCCGTGTGACTAGTAGCGATAGTGGTCGGGCTTGAACGGGCCGTCGACCGGCACGCCGAGGTACTCGGCCTGCGCCTTGCTCAGGTGCGTCAGGTGGACGCCGACCTTCGCGAGGTGCAGGCGCGCGACCTTCTCGTCGAGCTTCTTCGGCAACACGTAGACGTGGCCGGTCTCGAACTTCATGCCGGTCAGCTCGTCCCTGCCCTTGGTCGCGTTCGCCCACAGCGCGAGCTGCGCGATCGTCTGGTTCGTGAACGAGTTCGACATCACGAACGACGGGTGACCGGTCGCGCAGCCGAGGTTCACGAGCCGGCCGCGCGCGAGCAGCGTGATGCGCTTGCCGTTCGGGAAGATGAACTGATCGACCTGCGGCTTGATGTTCTCCTCGCGGATCTCCTTGTGGTTCTCGAGCCACGCGACCTGGATCTCGCTGTCGAAGTGGCCGATGTTGGCGAGGATCGCCTCGTCCTTCATCACCTGGAAGTGCTCGCTGCGGATCACGTCGAAGCAGCCGGTCGCGGTCACGAAGATGTCGGCCATCGGCGCCGCCTCTTCCATCGTCACGACCTCGTAGCCCTCCATCGCGGCCTGCAGCGCGCAGATCGGATCGATCTCGGTGATGAGCACGCGCGCGCCGAGCCCGCGCGCCGCGTGCGCGCAGCCCTTGCCGACATCGCCGTAGCCGGCGACGACGACGACCTTGCCCGCGACCATCACGTCGGTCGCGCGCTTGATGCCGTCGAACAGCGACTCGCGGCAGCCGTACAGGTTGTCGAACTTCGACTTCGTCACCGAGTCGTTGACGTTGATCGCCGGGAACAACAGGCTGTCTGTCTTCGCCATCTCGTACAGGCGGTGCACGCCGGTCGTGGTCTCCTCCGACACGCCCTTGATCTCGGCGGCGATCTTCGTGAACCGCTGCTTGTCGCGCTTGAGCGACTCGGTCAGCACCGAGAAGATCACGCGCATCTCGTCGTTGGTCGCGGTCTTCGGATCGGGCGCCGCGCCCTTCTTCTCGGCCAGGACGCCCTTGTGCACGAGCAGCGTGAGGTCGCCGCCGTCGTCGAGGATCAGGTTCGGGCCGTGGCCGCCCTTGAACGCGGTGAGCTGGAGCTCGATGCATGCCCAGTAGTCCTCGAGCGTCTCGCCCTTCCACGCGAACACCGGCACGCCGGCCTTCGCGATCGCCGCGGCGGCCTCGTCCTGCGTCGAGAAGATGTTGCACGACGTCCAGGTGACCTCGGCGCCGAGCGAGACCAGCGTCTCGATCAACACGGCGGTCTCGATCGTCATGTGGAGACAGCCGGCGATGCGCGCGCCCTTGAGCGGCGCCTTGCCCTTGTACTCCTCGCGCAGCGACATCAGACCCGGCATTTCCTTTTCGGCCATGCGGATCTTCTTGCGGCCGAGCTCGGCCAGGCTTGCGTCCTTGATCTTGAACGCGGGGAATTCGGTGCGGCTCTCCATGTCAGTTGCTCCTGTTCTTCTTGCCAATTGCGAGTTGCAGTGTCGGTTGATGAGAAATCGCGAGTGGCTCGATCCGGACCGACGCGAGATGCGCGGCCTCGATCCACGTCCGAAGCTTGTCGGGCTCGAAGCCGAGCCACACGTGGCCCTGCTCGCGCAGCGACTCGTCGTCGTGCGGCAGGTAGTCGATGACGGCGAGGTGACCGCCGGTGCGCACCAAGCGCGTCGCCGCCGCGATCACGTCCTGCGGGCGGCCGACGTGATGGAGCACGCGCGCGACCACGACGAGATCGGCGCCGCCGCGCGCCGCGATCTCCTCGGCGAGCGCGGCGTCCTCGATGCTGCCTTCGCGCAGCCGCACGTTCGCGAGGCCCCAGTCGTCGATCCGCCGCGCGCAGCGCGCGAGCCGCGCCGCGCTGCGATCGACCGCGACCACGCGCTCGTACAGCGGCGACAGCAGCGGCAGTAGCTCGCCCTCGCCGGTGCCGGCATCGACCGCGAGCGCGCGGCCGGGCAAGAGCGGCGCGAGCACCGGCAGCCACGCGAGCAGCGTCGTCGCGCTGGCCGCCGCGCCGTCCTCGCGCGGCGCTTCGAACAGCTGGCGCGACAGCTCCTCGCGCTCGGCGATCACGCGCGGCACCTTCGCGAGGCTGCCGTCCTTGATGCACAGCCGGCGGCCCTCGGCGATCGCCTCGGCGATCACGAGGTCGTCGCTCGCGTCGGCGGTGAGCAGCGTGCGCGTGCCGTCGCGGCGCGCGGCGAGCAGGCCGGCCTCGCGCAGCGGCTGCGACTTCTTCGTGACCTGCGGCTGGCTCTCGCCGATCAGCTGCGCGAGCTCGCCGACCGTCAGCTCGTCCTCGGCGCACAGCGCGAGCAGACGAAGCCGGTCCTCGTCACCGAGGAGCCTGAACAAGTCCGCGCGAACCGACCGCACGAACCTTATATATTCCAGGATTCGAATGAATGCAACGAGAACCTGGAACCGTAACGATTCCGCTTGTTAACGGCGATGCCCGCCGCCGCCCACATGCGACGCGTGGACCGCCGCGCGGACGTGCATGGTCGCCGGCGCGGCGTGGCTGGCGTGGTACTGCGCGTGGCTCGCATAGCCGCCGCGCACCGGCTCGTGGCGAACCCAGCCGGCCGGGCGATAGTGCGCGTAGCTCTCGGGATGCGCGATGCCGCGCACGCGCTCGGGCGGCTCGGCACGCGCCCATCCACCGCCGTACCAGCCCGAGCGATACCAGAAGCCGCCGCGGAACACCCAGTAGAAGTCGTCGACGAAGAAGATCGGCTCGTCGTAGTCCGCGATGACCTCGACGCCGGGGCTGACCTCGACGAGATCCGCGCTGCCGTCGTCCGGTTCGCCCGGATACTGCGCGTCGGGCTCCTCTCTGTAGCAGGCGGGCACGGCGAGCAGCGTCGACGCGACGACAAACGATGTGACGAGGTTCTTCATGACGCGCGAAGAATCCCACGAGTTTCCGCGCGCGGCCAGCGACTACATCGCGTGCTTGCGCGCGTCGGCGATCAGCGCGTCGGCCGCGTCGGCATCGTGCAGCATGCCGAGGAACGCCCGGTACGTGTCCTTCGCAGCCGTGCTGCCGAGGCCGTCTTGCGCCTTCGCGAGGTAGTAGGTGAACAAGGTCACCGTGCGATAGGTCGCGACGTCGTCGACGCCGAGCACGGCCTCGCCGCGGCGCGCGATGCACGTGCGGAGCTCGCTGTACGCGTCGTCGAACCGCTTCGCGTCGAGCGCCGCGCGCGCGAGCAGGAAGTGCGCGAGCGGGATGTCGACGATGCGGATCGATTCCTGGAATGCGACCATCGCGAGCTCGGGCTTGCCGTGGATGCGTTGCGACTCGCCCTGGATGAGCTTGGCGACGGCGCGCCGGCTCGGCGCAGGATCGTCGGCGAGCCGCGCCGCGGTCGCGAGCGGACGCTTGTCCTCGCCGGCCGCGAGCTCGACGAGCGCGGCCTCGAGCACGCGCGGCGGCGCGTTGACGACGAGCGCGGCCATCGCGCGCGCCGCGGTCTTGTCGCCGCGCCGCAGCAGCAGCTCCGCGAGCATCGCGCGCTTGACCTCGACGTGATCGCCGTCCTTGTTCGCGACATCGTCGGCGATGCCCTTCGTCAGCAGCTGCTCGGCATCGCCGAGCCGGCCCTCCGCGATCGCGAGGTCGGCGCTCGCGGCGGTCGCGGCCGACGGCTCGAGCTTCGCGTAGGCGGCGAGGCTCGCGAGCGCGTCGTCGCGATGCCCGAGCATGATCGACGCGGTCGCGATGTAGAGGTGGACCTGGGCGAGCGGGCGCGAGAAGTCGGCGAGCATCTGCCGCCCGTCGGTCACCGCGCGATCGAAGTCTCCGGCCATGACCCCGAACGCGACCAGGTTGCTGCGGATCACGATGTCACGGGGATGGTCGTGAGCGGCTCGCGCGCCAGCTTCGAGCGTCTTCTTGACCTCGCCGCGTGCCTGGTACGTGAGCGGGAGGTTGGTCTCGGCTGGACGATCGGTGGGGAACTTCGCGAGCAACTGCTCGTAGGAGGCGCTCGCGCGCTCGTGCTCTTCGGTGACCGTGTCGTAGTAATCGCCGAGGAATGCGAGCCGGTCGCGCTCGGTCATCGCGTCGACGTGCTTGAGCGTCTCGCGATACTCCTGGTTGGCTTCGACCATCCACCGCATGTTCCACAGTGCGATCGCTGCTCCGACGTGCGCCCTCGCGAAGCCCGGATCGATCGCGATCGCGCGGCGGAAGTGCACGACGGCCTGGGCGTCGTCGACGTTCGACAGCCCGATTCCGAGCGAGTACGCGTAATCGGCATCGAGCGAACGCGACATCCCGGTGGCGTCGGCCTGATCCGGTGGTACGCGCTCGCCGAGCTTGGTGCGCAGGCCCACGGCCAGTCGCGCGATCGCCGGCGGCACGCCGTCGAGCTTCGCCGGCGACTCGGTCGCGGCAAACACGCGCGATCCCGTGCGCGCGTCATCGACCGCGATCGAGATCTCGAAGCCCGCGCCCTTCGCGACGACCTTGCCGTGCAGCGCGAGCGTGCGCACGCGAGCACGCTCGCTGTAGCGCTTCGCGATCGCGATGTCGGACGCGCCATCGCTGCCGAGATCCTGTTGCAGCTGCTTCACTTCATCGTGGCTGCTCGGATCGACGAGTGTCGAATAGCGAAGCGCGCTGTGCAGCAAGACGTCGAGCGTGCCGTTGAACATCGGATCGGTCGTGCGGTTCTCGATTCCGAACAGGAGCACGTCGATCGGACTGTCGGGCAACGGCGGCTCGCTCGCCGCGACCGGTGGCGCCGCGGGCGTCGCCCGCGACGCGGCGGGCGCATCGCCACGGGGCCGCGCGAACCACGCGATCGTGCCCGCGACGCCCGCGATCGCGACGACGAGCGCCGGCACCACCCAGCGCGGCCGGCTGCGCACCGGTGCCGGCGCGCTCGGCGCCGCAGCCGCGACCTGCCCGCTGTCGAGGTCGGCGAGCAGCTCCGAAACCTTCTGATAGCGATTCGCGACGTCGAGCGAGAGGCAGCGCTCGACGACCGCCTGGACGTGCGGCGCGACTTCGGGCGCGATGTCGCGCACCGGCTTCGGCCGGCGATGCAGCCGCATCTCCATCACCGCGTGCGGCGTGTCGCCGCGAAACGGCGGCTCGCCGGTGACGAGCTGGTACAGCATCACGCCGAGCGAGTAGATGTCGCTGCGCTCGTCGGTCGGCTCGCCCTTCACCTGCTCGGGCGACATGTACGCGGGCGAGCCGAGGATCGCACCGGTGACGGTCATCCCGGACTCGCCGATCGAGCGCGCGAGCCCGAAGTCGGCCACGCGCACGCTGCCGTCCTTCCCGACGAGCACGTTCTGCGGCTTCAAGTCGCGGTGCACGACGCCCTGCGCGTGTGCCGCTGCGAGCCCCTCCGCGACCTGGTGGAAGATCGCGAGCGCGCGCGCGAGCGGGATCCGCTTCTCGCGCCGCATCAGCGCCGCGAGATCCTCGCCGTCGACCAGCTCCATCGACAGGAAGCGCAACCCGTCGTGCTCGTCGAGGTCGTACACGCGCAGCACGTGTGGGCTCGTCACCTTGCGCGCGAGCGCGATCTCGCGGCGAAATCGCGCGAGCGCGCCATCGAGGTCGCCGTCGCCGCGCACGACCTTGAGCGCGACGTCGCAGTTCAGCTCGTTGTCGAACGCGCGGTAGACCTCGCCCATCCCGCCCTTGCCGAGCGTGCCGCTCACGCGGTAGCGCGGGCCGAAGTCGGGCTCGACGTCGATCTGCCGGCGCGATGGCCGCTCCGGCATCGTGTTCGCGGTCTTTTCGTCCTTGTCGGCCACCCGAACATCGATGGTACACGCGCGTCGGTTGAAGAGCACATCTCGAGAACCCCCGCCCGCCGCATGCGGCGCGTCGCTAGCTCCGCTTCGCCATCGTGTCCGCGAGCGCGCCGAGGATCCACTTCCAGCCGTTGGCCTGAAAGCGCCCTTCTTCGTCGTCGGGCACGCCGGTCTGCACGACCTTGACGAACGTACCGCCGTCGCGCGGCTCGAACGTCGCCGTCACGATGCTCTCGCGGCCCTTCGTCGCCTCCGACACCCACGTGTGCTCGACGAGCTTGCCGCGCTCGAGCTGCGTGAAGCGGCCGTAGTGGATCCAGCTCTGCCCGTTCGCCGTGACGCAGTGATAGAACAGCCCGTCGACCTTCGCGTCGAAGATCACCTTCGATTTCTGCTGCTCGTTCTGCGGGCCGAACCACGGCCCGCCCGCGCAGGTCGGATCGATCCAGACGTCGTAGACGTCCTGCGGAGGCGCCGGGATCTGGCGGGTGGCTTCGAGAGTCGTGAGGTTCATCGCGGTCTCCTGTTCTTGAAATAGGCTTCGAGCCGGTCGAGCCGCTCGTTCCAGTACTGCTCGTAACGCGTGGCCCAGCTCGCGACCTCGCGCAACGGCGCGGCATCGAGCTCGAGCGTGTGCTCGCGACCCTGGCGGGTGCGGCGCACGAGCCCGGCGTGCTCGAGCACCTTCACGTGCTTGGACACCGCGGCCAGCGACATCGCGAACGGCTCCGCGACATCGGTGATCCGCGCCGGCCCGCGGGCGAGGCGGTCTACGATCGCGCGCCGCGTCGGGTCAGAAATGGCCAGAAGGGTCGTGGACAGCGTTTCCACGTCACTTGATTAACCAAACGGTTGAGCGTTGTCAAGCGCGGCGATTTGCGAGCACTTCGTCCTGCCCGACCCGCCGCAGCTCGACGAGCTCCCGCCACGGCAGCGCGTGCCAGTGCCCGGGCCGCGCGACGACGAGCCGCTCGGAGGTCGAGTCGAAATAGAAGAACGTCGGACGATCGTCGAGCCCGAACACGCGCGCGTCGATGCACGCGAGCTCGCGCGCGCGCGGCCACCAGATCTTGAGCACGTCGTTCTCGCGGCTCTCGCTCTCGCCGACGATCAGCGCGTCGTCGGGGCCGCGCGCGACCGCGATCACGTTGTCGAGCGCCAGCAGCTCCTCGCGCTTGCCGTCGCGGTCGATGCGCACGAGCCGGCGGCCGAACGCGCCGACGATCGCGCCGTCCGCGAGCGTCGTCGCGCCGCACAGATCCTCGGGCGGCGCGAGCTCGCCGCCGAGCGACACCGGCGCGCCCTCGCCGTCCCAGCGATAGGGCACGTTGTTCCAGATCACGAGCAGCGCGCCGTCGCCGAACGCGATCGCGTCGCACGGCGCCGGCACGGCCTCGGGCACGTCGAGCGGCTCGAGCGGCAGGCCCGGGCGCATGATCATCGGCCGCACGCGCTCGTCGCTGCCGGCGCGCGGCTGCGGGAACACCAGCACGCAATCCTTGCCCGGCCGCGCGAGCCCGATCGGGTACGGCGGCTCGAGCGCGATCGGCTCGCGGCCGGGAAGCTCGTAGTACGCGAACTTGAGCGGGCGCTGCGTGCGATCGTTCGCCATGCGCACGAAGTCGGTGCCCCACGGCGTGAACGCCGCCGCGTTGACCTGCATGTCGGGTGACGTGATCACGGCCGGCGGGAACGTCGCGAGGTCGATCTCGTGCAGCACGAACGGCTCGCCGACGAGCATGCGCGCCCCGGCGATCGCGAGCGGGCGTGCGAGCGGGCTCGTCAGCGGACTCGGCGCGATCGCGAGCGCCGCGGCGCCGAGCCAGTCCTGGTGCGCCTGCGGCACGTCGATGTCGTTGCCTTCCCAGTACGCGCAACCGCGCTGCGCGGCGACATGCAACACGTCGACCAGCCGCTGCCACTTCGCGCGCAGCGGGTGGCCCTCGAGCGCATGCTCGACGTGAGCCAGCAACGGCGGCACGTCGCGCGCGGCCACCATCACACCCACGCAGCGCGGCTCGTCGAAGCGCGCCGGCACGTGGCCGACGACCTTCGGGTAAGCCGCGGTGATGTTCGGCAGCCAGGTCTCGACGGTGCCGAGCCAGCGCGGCGGCAACGGGGCGCCGATCTGCTCGTCCCACAGCGACAGCGCGACGTCGCGACAGCGGACGTGCGGCGTCTCGGTCGACACGTAGAGCAGCGCGAGCTCGCCGAGCGCGCGTCCGCCGGTCTCGGGATCCTCGGCGATCAACCGCTTGACGTCCGAGATCATGGCGTCGCCGTCGTACTCGGCGTCGAACGCCCGATCGCGATGCAAGCCGTGCAAGAACCTCGCGGAGAACCGCGCCAGCGAGCTCTCGTCCACGACATGGAGGGTGCAGGCCCAGCCCACCAGCGCATCGTACCCAGCCCACGCCGATCGCGCGAACTAGTAGAATGTGTGAATGCGTGCCTGGCAGCTCACAGACAGATCGCGGTCTTGACGTCGATGACCTTGCCGTCGCGCGGACACGCCATCTGCAGGTGGCGCAGCGCCTTCGCGAGGCACTCGGCGGCGGCTTGGTCGGCCGGATCGCGGCCGCCGAACGGGTTGACCTGCACTTCCATGGCGGTACCCCTCGCGTTCAGCTTCCACGTCGCCCAGTAGCCGCGCGTGTCGTGCGGCTTGCGGTTCTTCGGCGCGCACGCGGCGAACGCGGGGTTGGCCTCCATCGCGCGATCGAGCTCGAGCGCGCCGTCGGCGTCGCTGCGCGTCGTGACCTTGCCGTCGGTGAGCTGCTCGACGGCGAGGCCCTGCGTCGGCGCGTCCGGCGGGACGCCGTTCGGCTTGAGCTTGTGCGCCGCGGCCGCGATCACCTCGAGCTTGTCGGGCGCGCCCTCGAGCGGCGCGGTGTACCGCACCCAGCGCTCGGCGCTCGTGCGGCCGTGGCGCTCGAGATCGACGCGTAGCTCGCACTTGCCGTGGTCGCACGCGATC
>DATJXL010000152.1:0-25315 GCA_035500135.1 Kofleriaceae bacterium | reverse complement strand
CCTCGTCCCACGCGATCGGCGTCGCGACGGTCGCGCCGTCGGCGGCACGCAGCGAGTACGGCGCGACCAGCGTCTTCGCGGGAAACTGCTTGTGATCGACGAGCAACCGCCCCGCCCGCTTCGCCTTGTCGTTCTCGAGCGTCACCGTGTCCGGCATCAGCCGCGCGAGCGCGACCGCGATGCCGCGCGCGAGCGCCTCGGCCTGCTCGAACGTGTGGCCGCGGGCGAGCGGGACGTACACGTGGAGGCCGCGCTGCCCGCTCGTCTTGACGACGCTCGGCAGCTCGAGCAGCTCGAGCGTGCGGCGCACCGCGAGCGCGACCGCGACGAGATCGTCGAACCAGGTCGCGCGATCGCCCGGATCGAGATCGATCATCGCCCAGTCGGGCTCGAGCGCGCTCGCGAGGCGCGCGCCGAACACGTGGTACGTGAGCCCGGCCTGGTTGACCATCCACAGCAGCGCGTCGCCGTTCTCGATCACGATGCGGCGCACGCCGTCGACCCACGCGGCGCGCAGGTAATCGGGCGCGCGCGGCGGCACGCGATGCTGGTACCAGTGAAAGTCGTCGATGCCGTCGGGCCAGCGCTGCACGACGACCGGGCGATCGATCAAGTACGGCACCATCGTCGGCGCGATCGCGCGGTAGTACGCCGCGATCGCGTGCTTCGTGATCGCGTCGCGCGGGTACAGCACCTTGTCGGCGTTGGACAGCGGCGGCGGTGGCGACAGGCTGCGCTGCCACTCGATCGGCGCGCGGGTGCACGACCGCGCGCGCCACGGCGCCGCATGATCGCCATCGAGCGCGCGCACGACCACGCCGCGCAGCCCGAGGCCGCGCGCGGCCGCGACCACGCGCGACGCCGGCTCGGCGAGCGCCTGCGACGGCATCAGCGCGGCCGGCGCACCCGCGAGCAGCTTGGCGAGCCGCGCGCGCCGTTCGGCCAGCGGACGGGCGCGCAGGTCGTCGTCGCCGTCCCACAAGAGGTCCCACGCGATGAGCACGGCGCTCGCGACCACGCCCTTGCCGACCGCCGCGCGCAGCGCGTCGAACGACGGCACGCCGCCCTCGAGCACGCACACCACGCCGTCGAGCGCGAGCCGCGCGGGCGCGAGCTTCCCGAGCGCGCGCGCGATGCCCGGAAACGTCTTCGTCCACTCGCGGAAATCGAGCGCCGCGAGCCGCACGTCGTCGCCGACGCGCGTCGCGAGCACGCGGTGGCCGTCCCACGCCGGCTCGACGAGGTCGCCCGCGCGATCCGGCGCGCCGGCCTCGGCGTGCGTGATCGGCGCGAGCACGATCTGGCGCGCGAGCCCGAACGCGTCGTCCCGTTGCGCGGTGCGCCGGCGGCGTGTGGCCACGCCGCGATGCTACATCGCGCCGGAGAATCGCATCGGATAGCTGACGATCGCGGTGCCGTGCGGCGGCGGGAACTGGACCTTCGCGACGACACCGCACAGGCAGCGATCGAGCGAGTCCGCCAGGCCTTGCACCTGGACCTGCGCGACCGAGCCGTCGTCGCGCACCGCGAACGTCGCGATCACGCTGCCCGAGCGCGCGTCGCGCTTCAGGAATCGCTCGAAGCAGCGCCGCAGCTCGCCGCGATGACCTTCGATCGCGCGCACGACGCCGTCCGGATCGATCGTCGTGACGTCGCCGTCGATCACGAGCTCGCTCTGCGGATCGGCGCAGGCGTCGCGCACGGCCGATGGGGCGGCCAGCGCGGGCTTCGCGGCGGCCGGCGCCGGCGCGCTCGCGACCGACTTCGCGGGCGCGGCCGAATGGCCGCACGCGGCGAGGGCAAGCACGAGCAGGCGTCGCATGGCGCGCGGACCCTAGCAGAGGCTCGCGCGAAAACGCCAGTAAGCCGGATTCACGGCCGCGCCGACGGCTTGGCGCGCACGACGATGAGGTAATACGACACGCCGACCGCGAGCATCACCGCGGCCGCGCCGAAGACGTAGGTCGCCGACACGTCGTGGAAATCGAGGACGATCACCTTGCGCGCGATCGCCATCACCGCGGTCGCCATCACGATGCGGATGTGGATCACTTCCTTGCGCAGGTAGAGGACGACGTTGTGGAAGATCTCGATCGCGATCAGCACCGCGATCACGCCGCCGAACGTGGCGAAGATGTTGCTGATGTCGAGCAGACCGACCGGCGGCTCGAGCACCTTGCGGTAAAGCGTGTACGCGGCCTCGGCGATGCCGAGGAAGATGATCGCGACCATCAGCACCGCGAGCAGGCGAACGGCCCAGTGGATCAGCCGATCGAGCACGCGCACGAAGCGCTCGTCGTCGCCGTCGGGCTCGACCGCGCCCGGCAACACCTCGTCCGGGCCGTGCGCGGACGCCATGGCCGATCGGTGCTGCACGCGCGGTGCCATGGGGAAAGCTCGCGTTTCGCGTTCGGTGCTATCGTCAACGAATGGTCCGCGGGGCCGTCGTGGCTACCCTGCTCGTCGCCGGCTGCGCGCAGATCGCCGGCATCGACGACACGACCGGCGGCAACGGCCTGGTCACCCTCCACGTCACCGCGCTCTACGACGGCGCGACCGTCGTCGAGCAGCCGCTCGACGTGACGATGCAGACCGCGAGCTGGTTCGACTCGACGACGGACGACACGTACGCGGCCACGCAGACCGACTCCAACGGCTGGTCGGCGGACGTCGCGTCGAGCTCGCCGGTCGCGCAGTTCACGCTGCCCGATGTGCCGACGCCGTACACGCACCTCGTCGCGAGCGGAAGCCGCGACGTGACGTATCCGGAGGTGTTCTACGGCCACCCGTCGGCGACGCCGCCGCCGAGCGGCGCATCGTTCATGGTGCAGGTCGTGCTGCCCACCCCGATCGCCGCGACCGAGCAATACCAGATCGCCGCGGTCGGCGCGTGGATGACCGACGTGCTGAGCGCGACGGAGGCGCCGGTCACGGCCACGAGCATCGGGCCCGAGACGATCGACTACTCCGAGTTCGCGCCGAGCACGCCGTCGCCCGCCGCCGCGATCACGTCGGCCGATCTCGTCGCGATGGTGCGCTACACCAGCGGCACGCTGACCGGCGCGCTCGTGTTCCCGGCGTTCGATCAGACCGGCAGCCCGGCGCCGCTCACCGGCACGCTCACCGCGGTCACCGCCGATCAGACCTTCACCGCGACGATCGATCCGACCACGGCCGCGGCGCGCTACGGTGCGCTCCGCCCGGCGATGACCGGCTTCGCCGTGACGTGGGGCCTCTACGCCGCACCCGGCGCGACGATCGATTCGGGCGCGGGCATCCGCCTCGCGTCGGGCGCGCCCGCGATGACCGACACGTCGCTGACCGCGAGCTACGGCAACCCGTTCACCGCGCAGAGCTGGCCGCCGCTGTTCGAATACGTGACGAGCGCGAATCGCAGCTCCGTCGCCGGCGGCATCACGATCGGTCTTGGCGCCGGCATCTACACGGTCACCGATACGTCGGCGAACCAGAACCTGTCGCTCCCGGTCGGCCTGCCCGAGCTCGTCACGATCGATCAGATGCCGCTCAACACCGACGGCATGGCGCTCGCGCTCGCGCCCGGTCCGGTCGACGTCAGCTTCATCGCGGATCAACAGAGCAACACGAGCTACGAGCTGACGATGTACGACATCGTCGTGACCGGCACGACGGTCACGCACGCGCCGGTGTTCGACTACGTCGGCCCGACGACCGACTTCGTCGTGCCGGCGGAGCTGTTCCACACCGGTCACACGTACGTGATCCGCGCGTCGTGCATCGCGGGCGGCGAGCCCGGCTTCGCGACCGGCGATCTCGTGACGCGCTCGCTGCCGATGTCGGTCGGCTACTTCGACAGCGCCGTGTTCACGGTGCAGTAGTCGCGCTCACTCGAACGTCGCGTTCCAGCCGCGCGGCTCCCAGCCCGGCGTCTTCGCCTTGAACCGCGCGATGACGCCTTGATACGCCGTGCCGTTGTAGTCGGGCACGAAGTAGATGTACTGACCGTCGAAGCCGGTGCCATCCCAGCCCTTCGCGTTCGCGTCGAGCGCCGACGGGTCGTAGCTCACCCATGCCCCCGCGTTCGCGAACCCCGCGCCTTGCGTGTCGTAGCAGGCCGTGACGCCGGTGTACGCCGTGCCGTTGTAGTAGCCGGAGAAGTAGACGAAGCGGCCGTCGAACACCGCGCCGGTGTACGCGGCCGGGCCGAACGGTGCGAACTGCGTCCACGACGAGATCGAGGTGAACGGTGCCTGGGTGTCGTAGCGCGCGATGTACTGGCCGTAGACCGCCGCCGGTGTCGCGTTCGCGTCGTAGTGCTGCGCGAAGTAGATGTAGCGGCCGTCGAACGTCGCGCCGAAGAAGCCGACATCCTGGTTGGTCACCGAGCCCATCGCGAACGTCGTCCACGACGCCACGTCGGCGAAGCCGCCCGACGCCTGCGGATCGAAGCGCACGACCAGGCCGTGCCAGGTCGTGTTGTTGTAGTACGGGACGTAGTAGATGTAGCGGCCGTCGTACACGCCGCCGAGGTAGCCTCGCGCGTTCGCGTTCACCGTCGTCAGGTCGATCACCTGCCACGAGGTCGCCGCCGCGAAGTCGCCCTGCGTGTCGTAGCGCGCGGTCGTGCCGTGATAGACGGGCGTCCCTCCGATGATCTGGTAGTACGGCACGTAGTAGATGAACCGGCCGTCGAACACCGCGCGCACGAAGCCCTTCGCGTTCGCGTTCACGGTCGTGATGTCGAACGTCTCCCACGACGCGACGTTCGCGAACCCGCTCGGATTCTGCGGATCGAAGCGCAGCGCGACGCCGTCGGTCCCGCCGCCGTACGGCACGAGGTAGAGGTAGCGGCCGTCCCACGCGCCGCCCTGGTAGTTCTGCGCGCCGGCGCGGACCATCGTCAGATCGAACATCGTCCACGCGCCGGCATCGGTGAACGAGCCCTTGGTGTCGTACCGCGCGAGCACGCTCGAGTCGCCCGGGACGAAGTACATGTAGCGGCCGTCGAACACGCTCGACGCGAAGCCGTGCGCGTTCGCGTTGATCGTCGTCAGATCGAACTCGCCCCAGTTCGCGCCGCTGTTGAACCCGCCGGTCCAGGTCGTGCTCGGCGTGTTGCACGCGGCGACGTCGAACGCGCACGACGACGTGCACGCGAGCGTGCCGACCCAGCCCGGCGCGACCGCGGTGGCGCAGGTCGCCCCGCCGAGGTCGGTGCCGTCGCACTGCTCGTCGCCCGTGCGCACACCGTCGCCACAGCCCGGCGGCGCGTCGATGCCGCCGTCGCCGCCCGTCTCGCGCGGCACTCCGCCCGAGCAAGCCGCGAGACCGACGACCATGAGCCACACCCAGCGGGCCATCACCTCCATCCTACCAGTTCGGGCAGTCCTTCGGTGCGGGACGAGTGGCGGCGAGCCGGGCCAGCTCCGCCGACGAGGCCTGACACGTGATCACCAGGCCCAAGTACATGCGGCGCCACCAGTCGCGCTCCTCGTCGCTCGAGCCGGTGCCGATCGAGGCCACCGCGGTGTCGACGTAGCCGAGCACGCGATGGCGCGCCTCGAAGTCGCGCGGCGGATCGGTCTCGATGCGGAGGTAGAGCTCGCCGAGCTCGTCGGCGCTGCGATCCATGCCCCAGTGCAGCGCCGGATTGCCGCGCGACGGCACCATCGCGAGCAGCATCGCGCGGTACATGCACTCGCGATGCTCGGGGCGATACTGCTCGAGCTTGCCGCGGATCAGATCGAGCTCGGTCCGCTGCATCGCCGGTGACATCTCGCCGAGGAGATCGTGCTCGAGCTGTGCCAGCGGCACCCGCGTCAGCGCGGGATCGTACGCCTCGAGCTCGATGCAATCCTGGGCGGACGGCGGCGCGGGCGGCGAGCTGCCCCGGTGATCGAGCGCGATCCACAATGCGGCGCCACCCAGCACGAGCCCCGCGACCGCGGAGACCTCGAACACCAACCGAGCCATACCCCATTCATACCCGTCGTCGGCGCGAGAAGCGCGCATTCTGTGGTGGAGGCGGCATGGACTTCAGGCTCAATCTCGAACAGCTGCGGGCCGCGATCTCGCGCCGGCAACACCAGCTCGTGATCCTCAGCGTGCCTCCCCCGCCTCCGCCGCCGAGCTCGCGCACGACGACCAAGCGCGTGCCGCGCTTCCAGCTGACGCTCGCGGTCAGCGCTTCCGGCTGAAATCGCCGAAGTCTTCGTCGCGCGACTCGGTGTTGTCGCTCGACCAGTCGACGAGCTGCGAGTCGTCGACCGCGATCTCCTTGCCGCGCCAGTCGCCGGTCTCGACGGAGGTCTCGGTCTCGGTCTCGGCCTCGGTCTGGCCGCGACGGCCGGGCGTGCGCGGCGCGGTGGTGGCTGCCGCGGCCGCCGCCGCCGCCGCCGGCGCGGGCGCGGCCTGGGCCTGCGGCCGGCGCACCTGGTTCGCGCCGAGGCCGCGGCCGATGCCGGTCGCCGCCTGGCGAAAGCGCTGACCGGGAGGCGGGCGCGAGTCGTCCGCCGCGTGCTGCTCGACGGGCGCCGGGATCGCCGGGCCTTGCGCGGCCGGAGACGGCGGCGGCGGCGTCGGGCGGCGCGGCGCCTCGGCCGGCGGCGGCGCGGGCGCGAGCGGCACGCGCGTGCTTCCCTTCGCGGCGGGAGCCGACTTGCTCTCGGCGATCGGCGTCGGCACGGCCGCCGGCTGCTCGCCCGGCTTGCCGAGCGCGCGCACCGCGATGTCGGCGAGGCAGCTCCACATCGTGGCCGCCGGCACGTGCTCGCACAGATTCGCGATGCCGACCGTCTCGACGACGAGCTGGGCATCGACCTTGGGCGCGCCGAGGCACGCCGTGAGCAGACGCGCCCACAGCGGGCGCGGCAGGTGGGCCGCGAGCACGTCCGGCGTGACGTGGCGGAGCACGTCATCGGCGGTGCCGATCCCGAGCTCGATCGCGCTGCCGAGCGCGGCTGCAAGGAAGCCTTTGACGTTCACGGCTTCCCTGGCGTGTTCGTCACGCCGGCGCGCGCGGCCGCAGCCGCGATGCACTGCCACAAGACGTCGTGCGGCAAATGCTGGGCGAGCAGCTCGGGCGTGACCGTATCGAGGACGCGCTCGGGTGTCATCGATCCGGCGGCGAGCGAGGCGGCCAGCACCTTGCTCAGCAGCTCGGGCGGCAGGTGATTCGCGAGCACGTCGGGAGTCGCGTGCTGCAACACGTCGGCGGGCGCGAACATCTTGTTCTCGAGACCGGACTCGACGACGCGAGCAAACCAAGCGCGGCGCTGATCGGGGGACATCTCTTGACGGTACACCGATTTCCCTGCACGGTCTCCGGTTGATGCCCGACGCGCGCGGCAAGCTTTCGTCGGGCACCGTCCTTTACCGGATCGTCGACGGACAGATCGAAGTGCTGCTCGTCCATCCGGCGGGCAACTACAACCGGCGCGCGCCGTGGGGAATCCCGAAAGGCGCACCCGATTCGGACGAGGCGCTCGAGCAGACCGCGCGGCGGGAGACGCTCGAAGAGACCGGCGTCGAGGTCGCCGGTCCGCTCACCGACCTCGGCCACGTCGACTACACGCGCTCGAAGAAGCGCGTGCACGCGTTCGCGGGGGCCGCCCCCGAGGGCGCGGCGCCCCGGTGTGCGTCGTGGGAGGTCGACAAGGCCGAGTTCATCGAGATCACCCGGGCGAGGCGTATCATTCACCCGGACCAGGCTGCGCTCCTGGACCGGCTGGAACGCCACCTCGGCACAAGTGCCGAGAAGACCTCGGCCTGACCCCGGCTTCGACAGGCTGTCGGCCGGACTGACACGCGCGTCGTTTTGGCTCGACAAAACCGCACGCCATGGCAACAATCCATTGCCGTAGTCTTTCCTTTCCCGACCAGTGCGTCGCGCCAACCCGCTGAAATGCGGTAGGCGCTCCTGACCTGGCCGGACGGTGGGTTGCTGCACCGCGATCCGGTGCGCAACCTGCAAGGAAACCTCCCAAGGACCTCGATCGTAGTTCCCGTGGAGGGAATCACACCGAGGGTGCAACGGTTCGAGAACAAACCACGTCTTATCTGGAATCAGGAGTAAACCCGCCATGGCCACTCACCACACCGCTTCACGCCGGCAGCGCCCCGCGCGCCGGACGGGTGCGAGCACGGCTCATGCGCGGGCTCATCGCGGCAGCGCCGTGCGCGGAAATCGCGCAGGCGCACTGGCCAACGTGACGCCCTCGCCCGCTCCCGCTCGCGAACCGGCTTCGGCGGTGCTCGCGATCGCCGACGAGATGGAAGAGCCGCGCGTCGCGCCGGCCCCGGCGCAGAAGCCGATGCGGTCGCCGGATGCCGACGATCACCTCGCGGCCTACTTCCGCCAGCTGGCCGAGCACGAGCTGCTCACGCCGGAGGACGAGCGCGAGCTCTCGCAAGGTATCGAGGACACCGAGATCCTGACGTGGGAGCGCGTGTTCGCGCGTCCGGAGATCGTGCAGCCGGTGCTCGCCCTCGTCGAGCCGAACCTCGAGCAGCCGCAGAAGTTCCCGAAGCTGGTCAAGGCCGCCGAGGACATGCTGAAGACCAAGAAGGCGCGACGCGACGACAAGCTCGTCAAGCGGCTCGCCGCTTCGGCGCGCGAGACCGCGCTCGCGCTGCGCGCGCTCGATCTCGATCGCGTGCACATCGATGCGGTGATGCGCGAGCTCCAGCGCGCGTACGACGCCGCGCTCGCGGGCCAGCCGTCGTGGTGGGCGGAAGCGGACAGCAAGGACGCCGCGGTCTACATGGACGACTTCCGCCAGGCGTATCGCGATGCCGCGAACCTGCGCGACGAGTTCGTGCGCGCGAACCTGCGCCTCGTCGTGACGATGGCGCGCCGCTACGATCGCGGCGGCATGCCGCTCGCGGACCTGATCCAGGAGGGCAACCTCGGGCTCATGCACGCGGTGGCGCGCTTCGACTATCGCCGCGGCCTGCGGTTCTCGACGTACGCGTGCTGGTGGATCCGCCACGCGATCGGCCGCGCGCTCGCCGACAAGGCGCGCGCGGTGCGCATCCCGGTCCACATGCTCGAGGCGCAGCAGCAGCTCGAGAAGGTCCGCCAGCAGCTGGTCGGCGAGCTCGGCCGTCCGCCCACGCCGCAGGAGCTGGCGAAGGCCGCGCGCGTCCCGCTCGCGAAGCTGAACCAGATGCATCGCTACATCATGGGCCAGCCGATGTCACTCGACCGGCCGGTCCACGACGACGACGATCGCAGCTTCGGCGACACGATGGCCGATCCGGACAGCGAGGAACACTCGCCGGCGGATAACCTCACGACCCAGACGCTGACCTCGCAGGTCAAGCGGCTCATGCATCACCTGTCGCCGATCGAGGCCGACGTGCTGACCAAGCGCTTCGGGCTCGGCGACGACGAGGAGCGCACGTTCCGCGAGATCGGCGACCAGTATCATCTGTCGCGCGAGCGCATCCGCCAGATCCAGAACTCGGCCCTCGACAAGCTGAAGCGCGCCCTCGAGCGCGAGCACCGCGGCCACGTCGATATGTAGCCAAGCCGAGTGAACCGCGCCCTCGAGCGCGAGCACCGCGGCCACGTCGACATGTAGTAGCGTCGAGGCGATGACGCGCCTCGCCCTGCTCCTGGTCCTCGCGATGTCTGCGGCCGCGCACGCTCAAGGTGCGCCGCTGCCGCCACCTCCTCCACCTCCCGGCGGTGCCTCGGCGGTCTTCGCCGCGGCTCCCGGCCCCGGCACGATCTGGATCGGCGGGGCGCTCGGTTTCTTGCCGAAGGGCTCGTTCGATACCGGTGTCACGGGCGGCGAGACGGTCAGCGGCGCGCTCGCGACCGCGTACTCGCTGAACGCGATCGCCGAATTGCAGATCACGCGGATGATCGCGGTCGGGGTGATGCCGCGCTACGTGCTGAACGTGCTCGAGTCGGATGCCCCCTCCGGATCCGACTCGAGCTCGATGCTCGACCTGCGCGCGCGTGTGTCGGCCGGCGTCGACGTCGCGCCGCAGATCCGCGTGTTCGCGTTCGCGACGGTCGGTTACTCGATCATCTATCCGCCGTCGAGCGCGATGACGACCGACAATTCGTCGGGCCTCACGGTCGGCGGCGGCGGCGGTGCCGCGTACGCGCTGAATCCGCGGTTTCGCGCGTTCGGGGAGATCGGCTACGAGGTGGGCTTCCAGAGCGTTTCGGATAACGGGACGACCACCGACGCGAAGGCGCAGTTCCTGGAGGTCAACCTGGGCGTCCAGGCCGCGTTCGGCGGCTAGGGCCGGGCCGCGCCGGACGGGCTACACTCGGGTGTGAGCGCCGCGATCGCCGGCTTCGAAGATGTCCGCGGGTTAGGCGACGACGAGCTGCGCGATCTGCTCGAGCGCGGCCGCCCCGAGGAGCGCGTGTGGGCGATCTGGGCGCTCGCGCTGCGCTCGGCAGCCAACATCGGCGAGCTCGCGCACCATCGCGATCCCGATCCGGGCGTGCGCCGGAATCTCGCGATCGTGCTCGCCGGGCACGGCGAGCTCGAGCTGCTGGTCGCGCTCGCGCTTCGCGATCCGGCGATCGAGGTCCGCGCCGGCGCGATGCAGCTGGTCGCGCGCCTCGCGATCGACGGCCGGCTCGACCCGGAGCTGGTCACGGACCGCGTGCGCCACGACGGCCCCGAGGTGCGCATCGCCGTGCTCGGCACGATCTTCGCCAACGCGCCCGACTGGCTGCACGCGCTCGCGCGCCACCTGCTCGACGATCGCGACCCCGACGTCCGTTACGAGGCGTTCGAGGCGCTCGTGCGCGCCGGCGACCTCGCGAGCGCGCGCGGCTGGCTCGAGGACCTGCCCGAAGGCGAGGCGCGGCTCGCGCTGATGCGGTGGACCGCTCCACCGAGTCTCGATGCGTCGCGCACCGGGATCCCCGGCGCGCGAAGCCGGGCGCGCGTCGTCGCCGAGGCGCTGTCGAGCGCGTCGCGGCGACTGCGGCGGCTACTCGTCGAGTCGGTGCGCGCCGCGACGTGGCGCGACCTCGGCGCGGCGATCGGCGCCGATCCGCAGCTGCTCGCGGCGCTGCTTCGCCGCGACGCGACCGAGCTCGATCGCGTGCCGCTCGAACCGCTCGTGCGCGCGACGCTCGCCGAGCCGCACGATCACTGGCTGCGCGCGATCCGCCAGCGGCTCGCCGCGGTCGAGCACGTGCCGGTCGATGTCGCGCACTTGCTTCCCGAGCTGCACGAGCGGTGCGCGCGCCGCCTCGCCGATCTCGAGCTCGAGCGCGAGCGCTGGCGCGGCCAGGACGCGGATCTCGAGATCGCGCTCGAGGACGCGCGCGTCGACGTCGAGGCCACGCTCGATCAGATCTCGCGCGTGCTCGTGCACTAGACAACGAACGGACGATCGATCCCCATGACGTGGCCGTGGCCGTGACCGTGATCGTGGCCGTGGCCGTGATCGACCCCGTGATCGTGGCCGCGCTCGTGAACGGGAACGAAATCGTGGCCGTGGCCGTGGCCGTGATCGCCGGCTGACGCAACCCGGCTCCGTACCGTCACGCCCCGCGCCGGCCCCACAAGAAGCGCAAGAGCGCCTCGGCCTTGGGCAGAAACGACGACAGCTCGACGTACTCGTGCGTGGTGTGGAAGCCGGCGCCGCGCGGGCCGAGGCCGTCGATCGCGGGCACGCCGAGCGGCGCGACCGTGTTCGCATCCGAGCCCCCGCCGATCAGCGGGGCCTCACCGTCGCCGAGGCCGGCGGCGCGCGCGCACGCGGCGTACTCGGCGTACAGCGCGGCCGAGGCCGGCGATTTCTCGAGCGGCAGCCGGTTCGCGCCGCCCGAGACCTCGAGGCGCGTGCCGGGCAGCGCGGCGGCTTCGGCGGCGGCGCGCAGCTTCGCGACGAGCGCCTCGGCGTCGGCGACCGTCTCGTAGCGGAGGTCGAGCGCGCACTCGGCGCGCTCCGGCACCGTGTTCTTCGACGTGCCGCCGCCGAACGTGCCGACGTTGACCGTCACGCCGCGCGCGTAGTCGGTGAGCTGCTCGGCGGCCTCGACGAACCGGGCGAGCGCGCGGATCGCGTTCGCGCCGTCCTTGTGGTTGTTGCCGGCATGCGCGGCCTTGCCGTGCGCGATCACGGTCATCGCGCCGACGCCCTTGCGGCGCGTGATGATCGCGTCGCCGGCGCGGCCGGATTCGAACACGAGCGCGCACGCGGCACCCTTCGCGAGCTCGCGCAGGTGCGGCGCCGAGCTCGGCGAGCCGACCTCTTCGTCGGCGACCGAGATCGCGATCAGCGGGAAGTCGAGCGCGCCGACGTCGGCGAGCGCGGCGAGCACGGTGCGCACGATCGCGAGCCCGCCTTTCATGTCGAGGATGCCGGGCGCGACCACGCGATCGCCGGATTCGGTCCAGGTCTCGAAGTGGCCGGGCGGAAACACGGTGTCGTGGTGGCCGACGAGCACGATCGGCGCGCCTGCCACGGTCGTGCGCCACACCAGGTGATCGCCGTAGCTCGGCCCGCCGGCGATCACCGTGCACGGCAGCGGAAACGCCTCGCGCAACAGCGCGCCGACCCGATTCACGCCGTCGACGTTCGCGGTGTAGCTGTTGATCTCCACCCATTGCCGCGCGAGCGCGACCAGCTGGTACTGGCGCCCGTACAGCGCGGTGAGCGCGGCGCCCAGAGATGGCTCGTTTTTCATCGCGAGGCAGAGTAAACCACGGCCATGGCGAAACGCTTCAAGGCAGCGATCATCGGCGGCAGCGGCTACGGCGGCGCGGAGCTCGCGCGCAGGTTGCTGATGCACCCCGACGTCGAGCTCGTGCGCGTCGCGTCGATCGATCACGTCGGCGAGCCGCTCGGCGCGGTGCACCCGAACCTCGAAGGTGCGACCGATCTCGTGTTCGAGGATCTCGCGCCCGCGGCCGCTGCGAAGGGCTGCGACGTCGCGCTGCTCGCGCTGCCGCACAAGGTGACGGCTGCGAAGGTTCCGGAATTGATCGCCGCGGGCGTGAAGATCGTCGACATGTCGGGCGACTTCCGGCTGCGCGATGCCGCGGCCTACGAGAAGCACTACGGCGCGAAGCATCCGCACCCCGAGCTGCTCGGCACGTTCGTGTATGGCCTGCCCGAGCTGCGCCGCGCCGAGATCAAGGCCGCGAAGTACGTCGCGTCGCCGGGCTGCTTCGCGACCACGATCGAGCTCGCGCTGCTGCCGCTCGCGCGCGCCGGCCTGCTCGACGGCAAGAACGTCCAGGTCATCGGCATCACCGGCTCGTCGGGCTCCGGCATCAAGGAGAGCGCGAGCACGCATCACCCGAGCCGCGCGAACAACCTGAAGACGTACAAGCCGCTCGATCACCAGCACGTCCCCGAGATCACGATGACGCTCGCCGACGCGGGCGCGAAGCACGCGCAGCTGTCGTTCGTGCCGGTGTCGGCGCCGCTGACGCGCGGCATCTTCGCGACCTGCTTCGTCGAGCTGCCGGCCGACTACGACGCGACCAAGCTCGCGGCGATGTACGACGAGCAGTACGGCCGCGAGGTGTTCGTGCGCCGGCCGAAGGCGCGCCTGCCCGAGGTCGTCGCGGTGCACGGCTCGAACTGGTGCGAGGTCGGCTTCGCGGTCGGCCCGGCGAGCGGGGGCAAGCGCACGGTCACGCTGTTCGGCGCGACCGACAACCTCATCAAGGGCGGCGCCGGCCAGGCGATCCAGAACATGAACCTCGTGCTCGGCTGCGACGAGCGCGCGAGCCTCGAAGACACCGGCAACTGGCCGTGACGGGCGCGATCGTCATCAAGATCGGTGGCGAGGTGGTGGGGTCCGGAGAAGCGGCGGTCCTCGCGAAGGACGTGCACGCGCTGGGTGGAAAGATCGCCATCGTCCACGGCGGCGGCCCGCAGGCGACCGCGCTGCAGAAGCAGCTCGGCATCGAGACCAAGCAGGTCGCGGGCCGGCGCGTCACCGACGCCGCCACGCTCGACGTGATGAAGATGGTGGTCGCCGGCAAGCTCAACGTCGATCTGTGCGCGACGCTCGTGGCCGCCGGCGTGTCGGCGGTCGGCCTGCACGGCGCCTCCGCGCTGGTCGTGCGCGCGGTCAAGCGGCCGCCGAAGGTGTACGCCGGCGCCGGCCCCGATCCGGTCGACCTCGGGCTCGTCGGCGATGTCGTCGGCTTCAACCTCGTCTTGCTCGACACGCTGTGGGCCGCCGGCCACGTGCCCGTGATCGCGTGCCTGGGCGCCGACGAGCACGGCGGCGTCTACAACATCAACGCCGACATGGTCGGCAACCAGCTCGCGGCCGCGCTTCGGGCCGAGCGGCTGTTCCTGGTCACGTCGACGCCGGGCGTGTTGCGCGACGTCCACGACCCGGCATCGCGGCTGACCAGGCTGACGTGCGCCGAGGCGCGCGCCGCGATCGCCGACGGCACGGTGACCGGCGGCATGATCGCGAAGCTCGAGGAGGCGATGGCGGTCGTCGACCAGGGCGTCGGCGCGATCCACATCCTCGGCAAGCTCGGCCCGGGCGATCTCGTGCGCGCGGTGCGCGAGCCCGGCTCGGTCGGCACGACGCTCGTCGCGTAGCGCGCGGCTACAAGCAGTCGAACACGACCAGCTCGTCCGGTGAGGTGGTCGACGTCGCGCTTAGCCCGAACAGCACCTCGTTGCCGCTCGACGAGAACTCGGTGCCAGGCAAGTCGCCGAACGTGGCGCCGGCGTCGCCGCCGCAACCGAGCAGCGCGAGCGGATTCGAATTCGAGTAGGTCTGGCCGCCCGGGCAGGTCAGCGTGATCCCGCCGAGGCTCGTCTCGGTCACGGTCTGGCCCTGAACGGTCAGCGTGAACCCGGTGCTGTCTTCTTTGTACGCCAGGCAGCTCGCGCCGCCCGTGGTGACCGCGAAGTTCCACACCGGTGTCTGCGGCAGCGGGAGGGTCAGCGCCGGCGTGAACGTGACGAGGTCCCCGCTCGCGTACGTGCACGTGCTGTGGTCCGCGCTGAACGTGCCCTGCTCGCTCGACATCGGCAGGCAGCTCGCGGCCGCCGATGCGGTCGTCTTCCAGCAGTTGTCGCCGAGCAGGAACGAGCAGTTGAGGCTGTCGGACGAGCTCGACGACGAGCCACACGCCGCGACCAAGCACACCGCCAACGAGAAAGCGCGCATGCCTCAGCGTATCGCAGCCCCGCGCACGGGTGCGCTACGGATGCATGTAGACCGTGTTTTGCCAGGTCGGGTCGTCGGCCACCGGGCGCTTACTCGAACGTGCCGAACAATCGATCCGCGATCGGAAACGTCACGTTGAAGTTCACGCGCGTCATGCGCGCCGGATCGTGATGGCGCTGGTGGTTGCGGCGCAGCCGGCGCACGAGCGGGTTCCTGCCGATCCACGACGACTCGGGCTGGTGATACGCGAAGTGCAGCCATTCGTACGTGAGGAAGTAGCCGACGCCGGTCGCGGCGAACAGCCAGCCGAGGTTCGGCGTGCCGACGAGCCCGAGCACGAGGCCGATCGGCGTCGCGATCGCGCCGAGGAAGAACACGAACATGATCGGCGGGAACAGCACCATCTTGAAGTCGCGCGGCGAGTCCGCCGCCATCACCTCGTGCGTGTAGAAGCGGTGGTGCTCGAGCGTGTGGCGCTGGAACACGAGGCCGAGGCCGCGCCGGCGATGATGCATCGGCCCGCGATGGCCGAAGTACTCGCCGAGGTTCGCGACCACGAAGAACACGGGGATCGCGGCGAGCTCGCCGGCGCTCGGCGCGCGCACGCGCGAGATCGCGAACGCGATCGCGGCGAGCGAGGCGACGGTCGTCGTCGCGAAGTGCAGCCAGCCGCGGTAGCGCGGGCCGATCGTCGCGCGGTACTCGTCGCGGAACGCGGCGACGTCGGCCGCGGTCACAGGAGCGGCGCCCCGGTCGCCGCCGCCGCCTGCTCGCGCGTGACACCGGGCGCGAGCTCGACCGCGCGAAACCCGTGGCCGGTCGGCTCGAACGCGCCGAGCTCGGTGATGACGAGCGAGACCACGCGCGTCGCCGTGAGCGGGTAGTCGCACGCGCGCACGAGCTTGTGCTCGCCCTTCTTCGTCACGTGCTGCATCATCGCGATCACGCGGCGGCAGCCGCCGGCGAGATCCATCGCGCCGCCGATGCCCATCACCTTGCCGCCGGGCACCGCCCAGTTCGCGAGGTCGCCGCCGGCCGACACCTGCATCGCGCCGAGGATCGCGAGATCGACGTGGCCGCCGCGGATCATCGCGAACGAGAACGCGGAGTCGAACGTCGACGCGCCGGGCAGCACGGTCACGGTCTGCTTGCCGGCGTTGATGAGGTTCGGATCCTCGTCGCCCTCGAACGGGAACGGCCCGGTGCCGAGCAATCCGTTCTCGGAGTGCAGCCACGCGTGGCCTTCGGGCAGGTAGTCGGCGACCTGCGTCGGCAGGCCGATGCCGAGGTTGACGATCGAGCCGGCGGGAATCTCGGCCGCGGCGCGCCGGGCCATCTGCTCCGTCGACCACGTCATGGGCGCTTCCTCGTCGTCTTGTACTCGAACGCGTTCTCGTGCTCGGGCACGTGCACGATGCGGTGCACGAAGATGCCCGGCAGGTGGACGTCGTCGGGATCGATCGCGCCGTTCGCGACGAGCTGGTCGCACTCGACGACCGCGAGCTTCGCGGCGGTCGCCATCACCGGGTTGAAGTTGCGCGCGGTGCGCCAGAACCGGAGGTTGCCGAAGCGATCGCTCTTGGCCGCGCGCACGAGCGCGACGTCGCCGGCAAGCGCACGCTCGAGGATGTAGCGGCGGCCGTCGAGCTCGCGCGTCTCCTTGCCGTCCTCGACCACCGTGCCGGCACCGGTCGGCGTGTAGAACGCGGGGATGCCGGCGCCGGCCGCACGCATGCGCTCGGCGAGCGTGCCCTGCGGCGTGATCTCGACCTTCACCTCGCCCGATGCCATGCGCGTGTGGAGATCTTCGTTGTTCCCGATGTAGCTGCAGATCACCTTCGCGATGATGCCGGCCTGGAGCCAGGTCGCGAGGCCCTTGCCGAGGTTGCCGGCGTTGTTCGAGACCAGCGTGAGGTTTCGGACGCCGCGGGCGACGACGCCGCGGATCAGCGCCTCGGGGTTGCCGGACAGCCCGAAGCCGCCGACGAGGATCGTCATGCCGTCGCGCAGCGGCTCGAGCGCGGCGGCGACGCTGGCGACGACCTTGTCGTTGTGATTCCTCACGACGCGGCTCCGAACGCGGCGACCGCGGCGTCGCCGAACGCGCGGATGCCGGTGACGAGCTCGTCCTCGGCGATGCACAGCGGCGGCGAGAAGATCGCGGTGCCGCGCTTGCCGTCGACGTGCAGCGACAGCTTGCGCGCGGCGAGCTCGCCGCCGAGCTTCGCCCACTGCGCGCCTTCCGCTTCCAGCTCGAGCGCGCCGAGCAGGCCGAGCGAGCGCACGAACGCGTGCACGCCGACGCGCGCGGCGACCGCGTCGAGCTCGCGGCGCAACACCGGCCCGAGCTTCGCCGCGTTCTCGAACATCTGATCGTCGCGGTAGACGTTCAGGGTCTCGACCGCGGCCGCGCACGCGGTCGGATGCGCGTAGTAGGTCAGGCCGCACGCGAGCACGCGGTCGTCGAAGAACCGCGCGAGCTTGTCGTGGACGAGCACCGCGCCGATCGCCTGGTAGCCCGAGGCCAACCCCTTCGCGACCGTGATCAGATCCGGCACCACGTCCCAGTGCTGGAACCCGAACGGCTTGCCGGTGCGGCCGAACCCGGTGAGCACCTCGTCGGCGACGAGCAGCGCGCCCTCGCGATCGCAGCCGGCGCGGACGAGCGGCCAGTACTCGGGCGGCGGCACGAGCACGCCGTTCGCGCCCGGCACCGGCTCGAGGAACACCGCGGCGACGCCGCCTTCGAGCCGCATCGTGTCGGCGATGTTCGTCGCGCACTCGCGCGCGCAGGTCGCGAGCTCCTTGCCGAACGGGCAGCGATCGCAGTAGCAGTCCTGGACGTGGATCACGCCCGGGATGCCGGGCTCGAGCGGCGCGCGCCGCCAGTCGCCGGTCAGCGACAGGGCGCCCATCGACGCGCCGTGATAGCTGCGATAGCGCGCGACGTTCTTGAGCTTGCCCGTGACCAGCCGCGCGATCTTGAGCGCGTTCTCGTTGGCCTCGGCGCCGCCGAGCGTGAAGAACACCTTGCCGCGGGCAAAGCCGGGCCCGGCCATGTCGAGCAGGCGGCGCGCGAGCTCGGTCTTCGCCGGGAATACCGCGTTCGGCGCGGTGACGCACAGCTCGTCGGCCTGGCGCTTGATCGCGTCGACGATGCGGCGGTTGCCGTGGCCGGCGTTGACCTGGTAGCTGAGCGCGCCGAGATCGAGCCAGCGCGCGCCGTCCTTGGTCGTGAACCACGCACCCTGCCCGCCCGCGAGCTCGAGCGGTTTGGCCGCGCCCTGCGCGGTCCACGTGAAGTAAAACGGATAGTCGTTAGACATGAAACTTCTCGGGCGCGACGTTGTGGACGAAGCCCTGTTGCGCCCACACCTCGCCCGTGGCGATGTTCATCGCGATCGCTCCGCACGTCGCCGCGCCGTGCGGTGACTCGGGCGTGGCCATGTTCGTGCACACGCTCTTCGGCCAGCCATCCTCGCTGCCGAGCGCGCGCCACGCGTCGTCGAGGCCGTCGAGCCGCGCGTGGCGGCCGGCCTCGAGGTGCCGCATGCGATCGAACGTCGTCGAGGTCGGCGGGACCTTGCTCGCGGCCGCGATGTCGGGATCGAGCGCGTGGTTGGTGTGGAAGTAGCGCGCCGGCACCTCGCGATCGAGCGCCGGATCGCGGTCGTAGACGACGCGCCGCTTCGTGCCCGAGGCCTCGATGCCGAACGCGTGGCGATCATCGGCGACGAAGTAGTGGTGGCCGCTGCCGATCGGCGAGCGCACGATGAGGTCGCGCGCGGCGACGGCGGTGGGCTCGCGCAGCGCGCGCCGCACCATCGCCGGCCACACGACGCCGAGCGTGGCGTCGGTCGAGAACAGGTTGTTGATCGCGATCGCGACCCGCGCCTGGTTCATGCCGGCCATGCCGAGGCAGCCGGTGACGGTGAGCAGCTTCGCGTCGGGCAGCGCGAGCAGCATCACGTACGGGATCGCGGTCGCGTGCATGTCCCAGGTCTGCGCGAGCACGCGGCCGCTTGCGGTCTCCGCGAAGATCACGGAGCAGCCGCCCGGATCGGCATCGCTCTCGGGCGCCGGCCTCCACGTCTTCGGATCGGGATCGAGATCGCGCAGGTCGGTGTAATGGTTCGCGACGACGATCTCCTCGGGCGTCACCGCGGCGCCCTCCGCGATCCCGCACAGCTCGGCGAACAGCGCCGCGTCGTAGCGCTCGAGCACCGGCAGGTGCGCCCGCGCCGCGCCCAGCACCTGATCGGAGCCCGCAAACCCGCCGACCTTCGTGCACAGGTAGATCCGGATCTGCGCGAGCGCCTTCACCTCGCCGCGGAAGCTCTCGCCGTGGATCCGGCCCCATTCGCGCGGCGACTTGCCGGCCGGCAGCTCGAGCACGCGCATCACAAGGCTCCCGCCAGCGCGCGTGCCGCTGCGTCGAGCTGGTCGAGCGCGGGCGCGATGCCGAGCCGGCCGCGCAGGAACCGCCGCACGCGCACGCCCTTGCCGGCGAGCGCGTGCGCGATCGCGTCCGCGCGATCGCCGGCCTCGACCACGCGATACGCGCCGAGCCCGTGCGCGTTCGCCGGCAGCACGCGATCGAGCGCGGCCGCGCCGGCCACGACGTCGACATGGCGCGCCGCGCGCAGCTGATGATGCGTGCGCACGAGCGACAGCTCGTCGCCGTCCCACGTCGACACCAGCGTCAGCGGCGAGCCGATGAACCAGCGCGCGCTGGTGTGCAGATACCCGGTCTGGCCGCCGCCCCACCACGCGAGCACGTCGGGGACGAGCCCGATCGCCGGCGACAGGAACGGCCCGCGGCCCGAGCGATACGTCTGCGTCGTGACCTCGACCGCGACGAGCGGCAGCGCGAGCTCCACGCGCAGCTTCGCGAGCGCGTCGACGAAGTCGGGCGGCAGGACCCAGCCCGTGCGCTCCTGCACGAGCTCGTAGAGGAAGCCGAGGACCTTGTCGGGGCCGCCGGCGGCCGCGACCGCCGCGCGCAGCGCCGCGATCGTCTCCGCCGTGCCCGCGATCGCCGGGTGCGGCACGCGCGGCCACGCGAAGTGCGCCGGCCCGCCCGCATGCACGTCGGGATCCGACAGCGAGCGGCAGCTCGCCGCCGTGTGACCGTAGTAGCCGCCTTGCACCCCGATCGCGACCTGCGCGCCCTTCTTCGTGCAGCGCACCAGGCGCAGCGCCTTGTCGACGGCCTCGTCGCGGCTCGACGTCAGGTACAGGTGCGGCAGCTCGGGCACGAGCGCGCCGAGCCACTCGAGCGCGCGCACGACGCCGGGCGTGACGTAGTTCATGAGCGTCAGCTTGTTGACCGCGGGCCCGTACAGCGCGCCCTGCTCCTCGAGCTCGCACAGCGTGCGCGGCGGCGTCGCGAACGGCCGCACGAGCCCGCTCGCGAGATCGAGCTCGACGTGGTCGTCGCTGGCTCGCGCGCGCCGCATCTGCGAATCGATCCGTGTGGGCGCGAGCGGCGCGAGCGGGATCCGGTAGTACATCGCCTGGCCTTCCGGATCCTCGTACTGGCCGGTGAGCACGCTGACGACGTGCGCGCCGAACACGCGGTTGAGGTGCGTCATCTGCGCGGTGCGGCCGACGCGGTTGCGCCCGGTGACGTAGCGATAGCGCGGGCTGCCGTCGGTCATCTTGCGCGCCGCCGCGTCGCGCAGCTGCATCTCCTTCAAGTGACGGCCGATGCCGTGGTTCTGGTAGCCCGGCGCGACCGTGATCGAGACCGAGTACATCGTGTTGCGCTTGCCGAGCATCGGGTCGTCGTCACAGCCCTCGACGTCCTTGCTCGCCTCGAGCGGGCCGCCGATCGCGAACCCGACGAGCGTGACGCCGCCGTTCGGGCTCGGTGCCTCGGCGACGATCAGCGACCCTTCCGGATCTTCGATCGCGGCGCGGATCTCGCCCGGCGGCGTGCGGCGCGCAGGCTCGTACACCTGGTACTCGATATCCAAGATCGCCGGCAGCTGCTCCATCACAGCGCCGTGCGGAACGCGCCGGTAGGCGATCTTCGCGTCTTCGCGTGCAGCCTGCAGCCTGACGCCTGACGCCTGATCCTCCCACGCAGGGGGCTTGCCGCCCTCGTGCGCGTCGAGCCACGACAACGAGCGCCGGATCGCCTCGAACAGCTGATCGATCTCGCGCGCGAGGAACGAGTCGCTGAGCCGCCAGCGCGCGGTCTTCGTGCCGGCGGCGAACACGATCGCGCCGCGCCAGAACCGCTGGGCGATGAACGCGTCGAGGGCAGCTGGCGTCGGCAGGTCGAACGCGAACGCATAACCGCGCGCGCGTGGAAAGCCGACGAGCTGCGGGTACGCGCGTGCGAGCTGCGCGAGCCGCGGCGCGACGAGCTTCTCGATGCGCTCGGCGTTGTGCGACGTCGCGACCATGTCGGCGTGGATGCGGCCGCGCACGAGCGAGGCCTCGTGCACGCTCGCCGGCTCGGGATCGGCGAACCGCGACATCACGACGCCGACCTGGGCGCGCTTCGCGAACGTGACCGCATCGGGGTAGTCCTGCTGGCCGCGCGCCGACAGCAGGCGAAACTTGGAGTGCCAGGCGAATGGCCCGCCGAGCCCGAACCCGACCTGGACCTCGTCGAACACGAGGAACGTCTTGTGGAAGCGCGTGAGCAGGCGCAGCGCGCGGAAGAACCGCTCGGTCGCGTAGCGATCCCCGCCCTCGCTCTGCATCGGCTCGATCGCGCAGCAGAAGTACTCGCCGGTCGCGAGCGCGGCATCGACCGCCGCGAGCGACGCGACCTCGGCCGCGAGCAGCGCGTCGTCTTTCGGATCGCCGAACCGCTGCTTCAGCTCGGCGAGGTCGCCGCTCGCGGCCGCGGCGTAGAACCCGCTCGGCGCGGCCGGCTCGGCGTCGGGGTTCGGCGTCTCCCACACCGGAAACGGCGCGAACACCGTCGTGTAACCGGCGAGCTCGAACGGCGCGCGCTTGCTCGGCGAGTGCGTCGCGTGCAGCGACAACAGCGTGCGGCCGTGAAAGCTGCCGTCGAACGCGAGGACCTTGTTCGCCTGCGGCCGACCGCAGTTGATCCGGCACAGCGCGTAGGCCTTCTCGTTCGCCTCGGCGCCGCTCGCCACGAACGTCACGTGCGGCAAGCCCGGCACGAGCTGGCGCAGCACGTTCGCGTACTCGATCGCGGGCCAGGTCTCGGCGACCGCGGTGTCGGCGCATGCCACGAGCGTGTCGCCGAACTCGCCCTCGGTGTACGCGCGCACGACCGGATCCTCGGCAAACCCGCCGACGACGGTCGCGGTCTGGCTCATGCCGTCGAGCACGGACAGCGGCTCGCGATCGATCGAGACCATCCACGGCCCGGCCGAGCGCAGGTGATCGAACACCGGCGGCTTCTTCTCTTTCGGCACGCGATCGCCGGCGTAGAGCCGCGCGAGGTACGCCTCGCTGTCGGGCAGCTTGCCGCCGGCCGGCCGGGCGAGCGCCATCGGCCGCGGCGTCTCGACGAGCGAGCGCCCGCACTCGGCCACCTCTTCCGCCGCGTGCTGGGCCTCGAGCCGATCGAGATCGAACGGCGGCAGGTACGGCGCGAGCCGCTCGTGCGCGGTGACCGCGCCGATCACGTTCTCGAGGATCGCGACCGGATGCGCGAGGTTTCGGTGCGCCCACGCGCCGGCGGGGCGATAGTTGCCGCTGCGACCGACGCCGCCGAACGGCAGCTTCGGGCTGGCCAGGTTCGTCGAGCGGTTGCGGTTGAGCATGCCGGTCTTGGTGCGCGCGTAGAAGTCCTCGAAGCGCTCGCGCGACGCCGTGAACACCGCGTGCACGAACCCGTACGGCGACGCGTCCAGCACGGCGATTGCCTCGTCGTCGCCGTCGATGACCTCGACGCACAGGTCCGGCCCGAACACCTCGACGTCGGTGTAGCCGGGCACGTGGTGGACGCCGTCGGGCAAGCGATGCAACGAGGCGGTCCGGAATGCGCCGCCCGGCAGCTTGCCGCCCGGCACGACCGGCTCGGCGCCGGCCTTCTTCGCAGCGTCGAGCGCGCTGTCGACCTTCGCGGCGGCGGCCGCGGTCGCGAGCGGCCCCGCGAACACCGATGGATCCTCCGGGTTGCCGAACGGCAGCTCGCGCACCACCTTCGCCAAGGCATCGACGAAGCGATCCGCGATCTTGCGGTGCACGAGCACGCGCTCGGTGCCGGTGCAGCGCTGGCCCGCGCTGAGATAGCCGCCGAGCGCGACCTCGTGCACGGCCTGCCGCAGCGCGCAGTCGTCGAGCACGATGCACGCGTTCTTGCCGCCCATCTCGAGCGCGAGCAGCAGCTCGGGCCGATCGAGCGCGGCTTCGAGGATGCGCCGGCCGACCGCCCAGCTTCCGGTGAACGCGAGCCCGCGCACGTGGGCGTCCGCGACGAGCGCGGCGCCGACCTCGCCGGTGCCGGCGACGACGTTGAGCACGCCCGCCGGCAGCTTCGCGGCGTGCGCGGCCTCGGCGTAGCGCTGACCGGCGAGCGGCGTGATGTCGCTCGGCTTGACGATGACCGCGTTGCCGAGGAGCAGCGCCGGGATCACGTGCGCGTGGCAGAGGTGGAGCGGGAAGTTGAACGGCCCGATCACGCCGACCACCCCGAACGGCGCGTAGCGCAGCGACGCACCGGTCTCGACCGGACCCTCGCGCAGATCGCCGGCGATCGCGGCGCGCGCGAGCTCGAAGCGATTGAGCAGCGTCTGGATCTCGGCCTTGGCCTCGCTCCGGATCTTGCCGGTCTCGAGCACGATCGCGTCGGCGAGCTCGGTCGCGCGTGCCGCGATCTCGGTCTTGAATCGCTCGAGGTGCGCCGCGCGCGCCGCAAGCGACAGCCGCGCCCACGCGGGCTGGGCCGCGGCCGCGGCGTGTGCCGCCGCGCCGACCGCAGCGGCGGACCAGCCGGTCTCGAACACGACCGCACCGTCCGCGGCCGGATTGCGCGAGACGAGTGCCGTTCCGGAGGGCGGGACGAACTCGCCGCCGATGTAGTTGCCGAGCGCGCGCACGGGCTAACTAGACCACAAAATCTTCGCGCGGGAGCACCTCGAATCGCGGGGTTAGGCGTGGTCGGCTCGGGCCCGGGTGCTAGACCGCGACGTGCCGTCGCTGGTCTTCCTCGCCGGGCCGATCGCGGGCCGCCGCTACAGGCTCGGCGACGGCGAGTACCTGATCGGGCGGCGCTCGGACTGCCAGATCTTCGTCCCCGACATGGGCGTGTCGCGCCAGCACGCGCGCCTGCGCAAGGACGGCGACGCCTGGATGCTCGAGGACCTCGGCTCGAACAACGGCACGTACATCAACGGCGTGCGCGTCGAGGCCGCGACGTCGCTGCGCAACGACGACGAGATCTCGATCGCGAACAACCGCATTCGCGTCGAGGCGGAGCGCGCGAGCGAGCCGCCGCTCAAGATCGTCGATGTCGCCGGCCGGTCCCTCGTGCGCTCGCGCGAGAGCGCCGCGACGGTCAGCGCGGCCGATCCGAAAGCCGTGCGCCTGATCGCGCGCAAGCTCGACGCGCTGACCCAGGTCCTCCATGCGACCGCCGCCTCCGAAACGCCCGACGCGCTCCTGCGCAAGCTCGTCGACGCGCTGTTCGAGCTGTTCCCGTTCGCCGCGGATGTCGGCGTGCTCGTCGAGGACGAGCGCACGGGCAAGCTGCGCGTGCAGTGCCAGCGCACGAACGCCGGCGAGCTGCGCGTTCCCGGCACGATCATCCAGCACGTCGTGACCGATCGCCGCGGAGTGTTGCTCGGCGAAGGCAAGGACGAAGCCGACGAGACGCTCGGCACCCGCATGGGCGCGCCGCTGATCTCGCACGGCGCGCGTTACGGCGTCGTCTACGTCGAGGCGCCTCGCCCCGTGTTTCATCAGGACGACGTCGACCTCCTGCAGGCGGTCGCGAACCAGGCCGGGCTCGCGATCCACGCCACGCGCGTGCAGGCCCAGCTCGCGCGGCGCGAGCAGCTCGAGCGCGATCTGCGCGTCGCCCGCCAGATCCAGCGCAGCCTGTTGCCGGCGAGCGTGCCGCAGGTCGTCGGCCTCGACTTCGCGGTCCACTACGAGCCCGCGTATCAGATCGGCGGCGACTTCTACGACTTCATCTGGCACGACACCGCGCACCTCGGTGTCGCGGTCGGCGATGTCGCGGGCAAGGCGATCAGCGCGGCGCTG
>DATJXL010000151.1:0-6630 GCA_035500135.1 Kofleriaceae bacterium | reverse complement strand
CGCGCACGGCGCGCCAACCCCGAGCGATGGAGCGGCACCACGCGCAACTGGTCACCCGTCGAGCTCGTCGTCCTCAACCCTGAACGAGCGCTGCTTCAGGCCGCCGCATGACTGACGCGACAACAACCTTGACACTCACCGGTCTCGGTCTTCACGAGATGAGTCATCGACGATGGTCACGAACCCAGTGATGTCAGGGTTCGGGCTGGAGGCGGGCTGTTGCGCTCTGCTTCCACACGCGCCGATGAACGCTGCAACCAGTCCAAGGACCGAGATGCGGTGCACGATCAACACCGTCGTCACTCAGAGAGTACGTTCGCGGCGGCAGTGAGCGGGCCGGAGCTGATCACTGCCTCCGTACAGACAGCGATCGGGTTTCCGTCGACGAGATATGGATCGTAGGTCCAGTCCGAAATCTGTTTGATGATCTCGGCGTCGTACGCCGAGTCGCCTGTACCTCGGTGCGAACTCACAGATGACACGTGGCCGGCCACGTCGATGCATACGTGAAAGACGCCGCTCAGCCAGCGCGTGTGAGGTTGCTTTGCAAGTTGCTCGTCCAGCTGATGCTCGAGTGGTCCCAGATATCGCAACGCAGGATCGTGCCTAACGGTGACGTGCTCGGGTGGCGGCTTGATCCGCACATCACCCATGAGACGAAGCGGCTCCAACTCGTCCATCCACACGAGCATGGGCTCGGTCTCGACGATCGGCTCGAACGGTAGCTCCTCGTGGCTGTTATCTCGCGCCGGATAGGACAAGCGAACCAGCGAGCAGAAGGGCATCGCTCGACCATTCAACATGAACGGCTTGAAGCGCCAATCGTGTAGGCCGGCCACGAACGCTTCGCTCGCTTTTCTCGATGACGCCGCTCGTGGTTTTGCGCTCATCACGCGGCCGACGTCGTCCATACAGACCTTGAGCCATGCATAGGCCTCTCGCCGATACAGCTTAGGCAACTCGGCATCGAGCTGCGCGCGTGCTGTGTCGTCAGGTTGCACAAGGGGCGTCCCGGCGATTCGCAGCGACTCCAATGCACCCGGCATGATCGTGGGCGAAGCGTCGGTCTGACCGCGTCGTGCGAGGAAGCCGATGGAATGCAGAGATGTCCCTGTTTCTCGCCGGAACCCGAAGTCCGCTTCGAACTCGAGGCCCGCATCGTAGGTGAGCGCGATGTCGTATGGCCCCAACGCCGATCGCGTGCTCCGTTCGACGTGGAGCGTCGCGAGGCACTTGGCGAACGCGTCGAGGTCGCCCTGATCAAGTTGCGCCGCGCTCGCAAACCGACGACGACAATCCGCATCCGCGAACCACAGCTCACGATAGTCCAGTGGAGCGTGAAGGTAGTTGCGGATCGCCGGGACGTCTTTCCGATTGATCGCAGCAACAAATTTCCCCGGCGCCGTCGAAAGCTCCGTCCCAATGTCCGCGAACACAGCATTCGCACACATCCACAACAGACTTGCGAGGAGCACGATTCGGCGAGCCACGGCGTTACGAACACTCTATCGACGAGCACGAACCGGTCAACGGATTTCTCGACGCGCGCGCGATGACGTGTCGCACGTGATGCAACAGCGCAGCTACCTGACGCGAGCCCGGGTTGTCCGTTATGTGCGTCGCCAGCCCTGATCGCCGATGATCGTACCGTGCACACATCCAAGGTCATCGCGGCCGCGACGCTCGCGCTCGCGACCACGCACGCGAGCGCGAACCCCACGAAGCCCCAGCCGTGTCCGAAGGATCTCGGCAAGCGGCTCGCACCGCTCTATGGCGATCGAGGTGGTCCGATCGACGTCGTAATCGCGGCGTGCACCTGGGGAAGCAGAGCCTCGCGGCCCGGTGAACAAAGATCGTGCGAAATTCAGGACGACGCGTAACTACGCGATCGCTGTTGGCCCAGCTTGGGCCCAGCGATCGGTCTCTCCCGCCTTCTCAGCGGGATTGAACGGAACGAGAGAAGAGTCGAACCTGCGAGAACGATTGCAATGCAGCGAAACTCAAATTGATTATCACACTACCTCGCTCGGTTCGAATCCCTTCTCCCGCTCGATAGTTAGACGTTTCTTAACTCGACCGGCGCGGCGGGCCCGCGCATCGTCGTCGCATGAGGGCGGGAGTCTTCGCGACCGGTCGCGTGACGATGGTGCTCGCCACCGCGTGCACGACATGGCAGGTCTCTGGACGCGACCTCCGCGACGACGGCGTCTGCGAAGTGCGCGCGAGCGAGGAGCTCTCCACGCTCGGCACTGCCGCGATCGTCGTCGGCTGCCCGGCCGCATTTCTCTTCCCGGGCGCCGATCGCGACTGGCGCATCGCCGCGGCGAGCACGGTCGGGCTCCTCACATGCATACCGCCGCTCCTGCGCTGGTCCGAGATGCAGGCCCATCGCCACCACCGCGTGGTCGAAGAACCGAGCTCGAGCTGCCACTGATCGCGAGATGAGCGCAGTCGCCATGGCTTTCGCGACGGCACAGGACTGCGGGAACGTGATCCGTTCGGGCCAACAGCTCAAGGCGATCGACCTCGGCTTCTACGACCGCCTGCTACGTAGGTCGGTTCGCGTCGACCGTTTCGATGCAAACGATCTCCCAACGCGGGGGCAGGCCGCATTTCGAGGTGAACGAACTGACGCTCATCCGATGCGAGCCGCTCCGGCGTGCGCCTCGACGTAGGCAGTTAGATCGTCGACCGATCGCAGGGCGGCGACATCCGCTTCGGGAATCGGCATCGCGTAGCGCTTGCTGATCGCGGCGAGCAGGCTCTGGTAGTCCATCGAGTCGAGATCGAGCTGATCCGGCAATGGAAGCGAGCGATCGACGCCCGACGGGTCGACATCGGGTGCGATCTGGTGCAGCAACGCGAGGATCTGATCGGCGGTCGCGTTCATAGCTTGGTGGGCTCCTGGAGCAGGTGATCGATCGCGGACAGGAACAATCCACCGCGGTGACCATCGGAGACGCGATGATCGGCGGCGAGCGTGGCGACCACCGTCGGGTGCGGTACCACCGCGCCGGCCTCCACCCAAGGTCGGTCGAGGATCGCACCGAAGCCGACGATCGCGACCTGCGGTGGGTTGATGATCGGCCATAGGGCTTCGCAGCCGCGCTCGCCGAGGCTGGTCACCGTGATCGTCGCGGAGGTCAGCTCGGAGCTGCGCAGCCGGCCGGCGCGGGTCCGCGCGACGAGATCGCGCAGCTCGAACATGAGCTGATCGAGCGACTTGGCGTCCGCATCGAGGATCGCGGGGGCGATCAGACCGCCCGTGCGCAGCGAGGTCGCGCTGCCCAGATGCACCGACTCGGACATGCGGTACGCGCCGTCGATCCAGAACCCGTTCAGCTCGGGAACATCCCACAGCGCGAGCGCGACGGCGCGCAGGAGCAAGACACCCGGCAGGATGCGTTCTTCGATCGCCCTATGCGCGTTGAGCTCGGCCAGGTAGGCGAGCGAGCGCTTCATGCTGATCGTGTGGGCGAGGTAGTAATGCGGGATCTCGCGCTTCGCACGCGACATCGCGGCGGCGATCGCGTCGCGCATCGGGCTCGCGGTCGGCGGTGCGCGGCGATCGCGCGGCGGCGCAGCTGGCGGAGCGGCCGCAGCCGTGGTCGCCGGCGGCGCTTGCACGTCGCGCAGCACGACCGCGCCATGAGGTCCGCTGCCGCGAAGCGATGCGAGCTCGATGCCGAGCTCGCGTGCGAGCTTGCGCGCGGCGGGCGAGCTGCGCACTCGCGGCGGTTGCGGTTCCAGTGCGGGTGCGCGTGGCGCGGTCGGCGCGGCCGGCGCGGTGGAGGGTTGCTCGCCCGCGGCACGCAGCCGGGCCAGCGCGGTCCCGACCGCCACCTTGGTGCCTGGCTCGACGAGCAGCGCGTCCACGATGCCATCGGCGAAGCTCTCGATCTCCATGGTCGCTTTCTGGGTCTCGACCAGGCCGACGATGTCGCCGCGCGCGACGTGATCGCCGGCCTTGACCCTCCACTCGAGGAGCGTGCCGTCCTCCATGTCGGCGCCGAGCGACGGCATCGCGATCTCGTTCATGCGATCACCGCCTCGACCGCGGCCACGACTGCCTCGGCGCTCGGCAGAGCTGCGACCTCGAGGTGCTTGGCATACGGGATCGGGACCTCGGCGCTGCACACGCGCCCGATCGGCGCGTCGAGCTCCCAGAACGCGCGCTCGCCGAGCAGCGCGGCCACTTCGCCGGCGAGGCTACCGGTGCGCCAGCCCTCGTCGACGAGCACCGCGCGATGCGTGCGCGACACGGAAGCGACGAGGGTCGCCTCGTCGAGAGGACGCAGCGAACGCAGATCGATGACCTCGGCGTCGATGCCGCGCTCGGCGAGCTTCGTGGCGGCGGCGAGGGAGCAAGGCAACGAGCCACCGTAGGTGATGATCGTCGCGTCCCTGCCTGGACGCCGGATCGCGGCGCGGTCGAGATCGACCGCGGGCGCCGGATCGGCGAGCTCCTCCTCGCGGTTGTACAGCTGGACATGCTCGAAGATCACGACCGGATCGCGCTCGCGCAACGCGGTCGCGAGCATGCCCCGCGCGTCGGCTACCGTCGCGGGCGCCACCACGCGCAGGCCCGGTACGTGCGCGTACCAGTTCTCGAGGCTGTGAGAGTGCTGCGCCGCGACCTGCCGGCCCGCGCCGGTCGCCATGCGGATCACGAGCGGCACCTCGAGCTGTCCGCCCGACATGTGGCGGAGCGCTGCAGCGCCGTTCACGATCTGATCGAGCGCGAGCAGACTGAAGTTGACCGTCATGATCTCGACGATCGGCTTGAGTCCGGCGATCGCGGCGCCGATGCCGGCGCCGACGAACGTGGACTCGGAAAGTGGCGCGTCGCGCACGCGCTCGGGGCCGAACTCGTCGAGCAAGCCCAGCGTCACCGCGTACGTCCCGCCGTACTTGCCGATGTCCTCGCCGATCAAGACAACGCGCGCGTCGGCGCGCAGCGCTTCGCGCAGTGCCTCCCGCATCGCCGTGCGGTACGAGAGCTTCATGTTCCCTCCCCGCTCGCGCGCACGTCGCGCAACAGCTCTGCGACCGGCTCGAGCGGCGACGCCTCGGCGAACGCACACGCGCGCGCGATCTCGTCGTCGGCGCCGGATTCGATCGCGGCGATGTCAGCCTCGGTGACGACACCCGCCATGCGCTTCACGAGCAGCGTGATCGGATCGCGCTGCTTCCAGAGCTCGACCTCCGCCTTGTCGCGGTACAGCTCGGGATCGAACATCGAGTGCGCACGGAAGCGATACGTGGAGCACTCGATGAACCAGGGCGCGGCGGTCTCGCGCACGCGCTCGACGGCCTGGCCCGCGGCCTCGGCGACCGCGACCACGTCCATGCCGTCGATGCGCTCGGCCCCGACGCGATGCGATGCCGCCAGCTTGTACAGCTCCGGCTCGGCGTGCTCGCGCACGAGCGCGGTGCCCATCGCGTACTGGTTGTTCTCGCACACGAACAAGACCGGCAGCTTCCACAGCGCCGCGAGGTTCATCGACTCGTGAAACTCGCCCTCGGCCACGGCGCCGTCGCCGAAGAACACGCACGTGATCGCGCCGGTGCCGCGCACCTTGTCGGCGAGCGCGATGCCGAGCGAGATCGGCAGCCCGCCGCCGACGATCGCGTGCCCGCCGTAGAACCGATGCTCGCGCGAGAACAGGTGCATCGAGCCGCCGCGGCCGCGCGCGCAGCCGCCGGACTTGCCGTACATCTCGGCCATGATCTGCTCCGCGGCCACGCCGCGCAGCAATGCGTGGCCATGCTCGCGGTACGTGCCGACGATCGCGTCCTTGGCCGCGAGTGCCGGGATGATGCCGGCCGCGATCGCCTCCTCGCCGATGTACAGGTGCAAGAAACCGCGGATCTTGCCGGCCGCGTAGTCCTCGGCGCAGCGCTCCTCGAGCCGGCGAATTCGGATCATCGAGCGGAGCATCGCGAGCGCCTGGTCGCGCGTGGGCGTCATGCCGGATCCTCCAGCGTCGACAGATCGCCTTCGGGCAGGCCGAGCTCGCGCGCACGCAACAGGCGCCGCATGATCTTGCCACTGCGCGTGCGCGGGACGCTCGCGACAAACGCGAGCTCGCGCGGCGCGACCGCAGCCCCCAGCTTGCGCCGAGCATGCGCGATCAGCTCGTCGCGCAGTGCGTCGCCGGCAACGAAGCCGGGCTTCAACGCGACGAACGCCTTCACGATCTCGCCCGCGACCGGATGCGGGATCCCGATCACGGCGGCCTCGGCGACCGCTGCGTGCTCGAGGAGCGTGCTCTCGACCTCGAACGGGCCGATGAGGTGGCCGGCGGACTTGATCACGTCGTCGCTGCGACCGACGAACCAGTAGTAGCCGTCCGCGTCGCGGCGCGCGAGATCGCCGGTCAGGTACCAGCCACCTGCGAAGCATTTCGCGTAGCGCTCGTCCTCGTGCAAGTAGCCGCGGAACATGGACGGCCAGCCCGGGCGCAGCGCGAGCTGCCCGACGCGGTCGGTGTCGAGCTCGCCCACGGCGCCGTCCGCGCCGACCTCGACGATTCCGGCCTCGACTCCCGGCAACGGTTTGCCCATCGAGCCAGGCCGCACGTCCATGCACGGCAGGTTCGCGATCATGATCCCGCCGGTCTCGGTCTG
>DATJXL010000150.1:0-14564 GCA_035500135.1 Kofleriaceae bacterium | reverse complement strand
ATCGCGAGGAACGGCTTGTCGCGGCGCGGGCTGTGCGCGTGGATCGAACGCGCCGCGACTTCCTTGCCGGTGCCGCTCTCGCCGAGCAAGAGCACGGTCGCGTGCGTGCGCGCGACCTTGTCGATCGCGTCGACGACCGGCTTCATCACGGGATCGCCGTAGGTGAGCGGCGGGCCGGCGACGTCGGCGTGGTGGCGCGCCGCGCCGTCGACGCGATCGCGCAGGCCGCGCCGCTCGAGCGCGCGCGACACCAGCAGGCGCAGCTCGTCGGGCCCCGATAGCGGTTTTTGCAAGTACTCGAACGCGCCGAGCTTCATCGCCTCGACCGCGTTGTCGACCGTGCCGTGCGCGGTCATCACGATCACCTCGACCTCGGGCTGGTCGGCGCGCACCTTGCGCAACAGCGACATGCCGTCGAGCCCGGGCATCTTCAGATCCGTGATCACGAGGTCGAAGCCCTGGTCGTCGAGCAGCTTCGCGGCGACGCGCCCGTCGGGCGCGGCGACCACCGTGTGATCGTCGAGCTCGAGCGCGTCGGTCAGGAACTCTCGCAGCCCGGGCTCGTCATCGGCGACCAAGATCCTTGCCATGCCGGTTCCTCTTACCGCGGGATCACGATGTGAAACAACGCGCCGCCGCCCGGAGCGTCGCCGACGACGATCGTCCCGCCGTGCAGCATCACGATGCGGCGCGCGATCGCGAGGCCGAGCCCCGTACCGCGCGTCTTCTTGGTCACGAACGGCTCGAAGATGCGTTCGCGCTCGGCCTCGGGCACGCCGGGGCCGCGATCCGCGATGTCGATGACCAGCCCGTCGCGGCTCGCCTCTACCGCGACGCGCACCGGCGGCGGCCCGGCCTCGACCGCGTTCGCGATCACGTTCGCGATCACCTGGCGCATGCGGTCGCCGTCGAGCGACCACCTCGCGTCGCCGGTCACCTCCACCGCCGTGTCGCCGGCCGCCGCGCGCACGAGCTCGCCGACCGCGATGTCGGTGCGGTGCAGCTCGCCCGAGCGCACGAACGCGAGCAGATCCTGCGCGAGCTGCTCGAGCCGGCGCGCCTCCTCGACCACGCGCTCGGCCTTGGCGCGCGGCTTCTCGCCTTCGGGCAGGGCAGCCGCGAGCAGCTGCGCGTTGCCCTTGAGCGACGCGAGCGGGTTCTTGATCTCGTGGGCGAGCACCGCCGACATCTCGCCGAGCGCGGCCAGCCTGCGCTCGTGCTCGCGCGCGCGCGCCTCGGCCGAGCGCGCCAGCTCGCGCCGCACGAGCGCGACCGCGACCGCGAGCAACACCAGCGCCGAGATGGTCCCGATCGCGAGCGTGCGCTCGGCCGCGCTGCGCAGCGCGTCGGCCTCGACCGGCTCGATCTCGACGACGATCCGCGACGGCCGGCCGCCTGCGCCCCACGCGCGCCGGAACGCCGGCACGCGCACCTCGACGCGCACGCGATCGCCGACCTTCGTGACCTGGCGCGCGCCATGCTCGACGACGCTCGGCTCGCCGAGCGGCTTGCCCGCGGACGCTTCGATGCGACCGCGGAGGTCGAGCGTGGCGATGTAGCGCAGGCCCTCGCCGTCGTGCGCGTTCAAGATCGCCTCGAGGTCGCCGGCTTCGGGCGGCCCGCCGAGATCCGCGAAGTCGCCGCGCACCGCCTGCTCGACCGCGCGCGCCTGGCCGTCGCTCACGGTCGCGAACGCCTCGCCGACCGTGCGCTTGGTCGACCACGCGGTCGCTCCGAGTGCCGCCGCGAGCAGCGCGAACGCGGCAGCCAACGGCGGCACCCGGAGCTTCATACGCGGGCGATACTACTACTCGGCTTTGGTCGAGGCCGCGCCGCCCGTCACCGAGCGGTGAAAGCCACCGCGCTTGCCCCAGCGCGCGTGCCGCATCATCGGATGCGACTCCTTGAACGCCTGGAACTCGGCGAGCGAGACCTGGCCGTCGCCGTTGCTGTCCATCTTCGCGAACACCTTCGCGGCGCGGTCGTCGATCATGAGCTTGCGCTCGCTCGGCTCGAGCTTGCCGTCCTTGTTGAGGTCGTACTTGGCGAGGATCTCGGCCTTGCGGGCCTCGCGCTTCGCCTTGAAGTCGGCGCGCATCACCGCGCGCTCCTGCGCGTCGAGCTTGCCGTCGCCGTTGGTGTCGTACTTCTCGAGCAGCTTGCCGCGGATCTCCTGGCTACCCGGGTTGTCGGCGGCCGCGATCCCGCCGGCGATCCCGCCGATTCCTGCGAGGCCCGCGCACAGCGCGAGCGCAACTTTCAGCTTCGTCAACATGGGAACCTCCTTCTGGTTCGCTCGGTCCCGATTGCGACCGCCATGCCGGCGATAACCGCGCGAAACGCGGTCGCGCTCCGCCACGCCGCCTGCGAAAGCCGCAGCGAGCGCTGCGAGAACCGCAGCTACCCCGCTGCTGCCCCAAGCTGTGATTGCCGGATCGCGCGAGATCGTGCTCCATACGGCGATGGACCGCGACGGAGTCATCGAGCCGCTGTACGAGCTCGACTTCGACGAACAACGGCGCGACCCGCGCGCGCCGCGGCCCGAGGCCGACTGCCTCGACGACATCGCGCTCGTCGAGGCCTGCGAATATCCCGGCGCGGCGCCGCCGGCGATCGCCGGGGCGATCGAGATCGATCCGGTGCACCCGCTGCGCCGGCTCGGTTCGTGGGTGTCGCCCTCGCGGTCGTCTCCGCTCACGTCCGCGGGCAGACCGCGGCGTGAAAGCTGCCGGTGACCCGCGCGTCGCTGTTCTCGACGTGCACGGAGCCATCGACGCCGTCGTGCTCGACGCGCGTGAGCTCCACCGAGACATGCTCGACGGTGACCGTCGACTCGTTGTCGGCCGGCCCCGAGATCTTCATGTCGACGTGAAACTTGCCGACCTCCTCGCCCTCGATCGCGACCGTCGCGACCGACGCCTTCGGGCAGACGTGCGCGACTTGCTCGATCTCCCACGCGCCCGGATCGCAGGTCAGCGTCGGGCAGCCGCGCACGAACGCGATCACGGTGCGGTGGTCGTAGTCGCGCACCTGGGCCAGCACCTGGTCGTACGTGCCCGAGAAGTCGGGAGCGAGGTTGTCGGTGATCGAAAGCCCGTTCGCGGGCTTGTGGTCGGTCGAAGACGAAGTCGGGCTCGGGCTCGGGCTCGGGCTCGGGCTCGGGTTTGAGTCGGACGGCTTCGACTTCTTGCACGCGGCAAGGGCAAACAGCGCGACGAGCACGAGGCGCGAGGTCATTAATCCGATCCTAACTCGCCGGAACGACTGTGTCCTCGCAAGCCACGGCGTGAATGGCCAGCCACTTCACGAACGTCTTAATGCGCGCGAAGTCCGCGATACGGCTCGAGGCAGATTGCGGCACGCGCGCTGCAGAACAGCCAGGCATGCGCAACATCCTCTCGACTCTCGTCCTCGGTACCGTGCTCGCCGTCGCTGGTAGCGCCAACGCGAGCCCGCACGGCGGTGGCGGTCACGGCGGCGGCGGTCACTTCGGCGGTGGCGGTCACGTCGGCGCCGCCAGCGGTCACTTCGTCGGCGGTGGCCACGAAGGGCACTTCGGCGGCGGCCGCGGAGTCGTTCGCGGCGGCTGGCGCGGCGAAGGCTGGCGCGGCGAAGGCTGGCGCGGCGGCTGGGGCGTTGGCGTTCGGCCGGCGTGGGTCGGCACCGGCTACTGCGACCCGTACTACTACGACTGCGGCTACGCCGCCCCTGAATATGTCGCCCCGGAGTACGTCGGTCCGCGCGTGGTCGTGGCGCCGCGCTACGTCGGTCCGCGCGTCGTCGTGCGTCGCGGCTGGCGCCGCTGATCGCGGCCGCGCGGCCGTGCGATCGCGTACCCGTGCGCGTTTGGATCGTTCCACTCAGGCATGGCGTGAACGCAGCGCTCGCTCCGGGCGCGCGCGAGCCGCCACGAGCGCCACACCGCGCGGCGCGGATCGTGCACTCGCGCTCGCGCGATGATCCTCGTCACAGGCGGTGCCGGCTTCATCGGGACGAACCTCGCGGCGCATCTCGCGCGTACCGGCCGGCGCGTGCGGATCTACGACGACCTGTCGCGCCCGGGCGTCGATCGCAACCTCGCCTGGTTGCAGCGCACGTTCGGCGACAAGATCGACGCGCGCATCGCCGACATCCGCGACCGCGCGAAGCTCCGCGACGCGGCCACCGGCGTCGAGGCGGTGTTTCATCTCGCCGCGCAGGTCGCGGTGACGCCGAGCCTCGCCGATCCGGAGCACGACTTCGACGTCAACGCACGCGGCACGCTCGAGGTGCTCGAGGCCGTGCGCGTGCAGAAGGCTCCACCGCCGTTCGTGTTCGTGTCGACGAACGAGGTCTACGGCGCGATGGCCGATCTGCCGCTGCACGCGACCGCGACCCGATGGCTGCCGGTCGACGACGTACTCGCCGGGCGCGGAATCGCGGAGACCCGGCCGCTCGAGCCGCGCACACCGTACGCGTGCTCGAAGGCGTGCGCCGACCAGTACGTGCTCGCGTACGCGCGCAGCTTCGGGATACCGGCGACCGTGCTGCGCACGAGCTGCGTGTACGGGCCGCATCAGGTCGGCAGCGAGGATCAGGGCTTGGTCGCGCAGTTCTTGATGCGCGCCATCGAAACGCCTCGCGGAGCAGCAAGCGATGGCCGGCCGATCGCGATCCACGGCGATGGCAAGCAGACACGCGACCTGTTGTTCGTCGACGATCTCGTCGACGCGTTCGTGCGCGCGTGGTCGCGCGTCGGCGCGCTCGCCGGACACGCGTTCAACCTCGGCGGCGGGCCGGCGAACGCGCTCGGCTTGACCGAGCTGCTCGGGCTGATCGAGAGCCTGTGCGGTCGCGCGCCCGAGCTGCGCCACGGCCCATGGCGCAGCGGCGATCAGAAGTACTACGTCTCCGACGCGACGGCATTCGCCGAAGCGACCGGCTGGAGCGCGCGGGTCGCGCCGCGTGCCGGAATCGAAGCGTTGTACGGATGGCTCGTCGATCCGCGCTCCGGCGTTGCCGCGCCGTCCGGCAAAGCCGGGGCTTTCGATCACGGGCGCCGAGGCTGATGGAGACGCATGCGCATCGCGATCTTCGGGCTCACCGTCTCGACCGCGTGGGGCAATGGCCACGCGGCGGTCTGGCGCAGCCTCGTGCAAGGTCTGACCGCGCGCGGCCACTACGTCGAGTTTTTCGAGAAGGACGCGCCGAACCACCGCGCGCATCGCGATCTGCGCGAGCTGCCGCGGCCGGCCCGTCTGCGCCTGTACTCGTCGTGGGACGAGGTGCGTGGCGAGGCCGAGGCGGCGACTGCCGCCGCCGATGCCGCGATCGTGTCGTCGTATTGTCCCGACGGCCGCGCCGCCTGCCGGCTCGTGCTCGACTCCAAGGCCAGCGCGCGCGTGTTCTACGATCTCGACACGCCGGTCACGCTCGCGCGTCTGCGCGAGAACCAGGACGTGCCGTACCTGCCCGCCGAAGGGCTCGGCGAGTTCGACCTCGTGCTCAGCTCCACCGGCGGTCGCGCGCTCGATCTACTGCGCGATCGACTCGGCGCGCGCCGCGTCGCACCGCTGTACGGCAGCGTCGATCCCGCGCGCTACCGCCCGGTCGCGCCGCAGGCGGCGTGGGCCGGCGCGTGCTCGTACCTCGGCACCTGGTACGACGATCGCCAGGCCGCGCTCGAGGCGCTGTTCGTGTCCGCGGCGCGCCGCTATCCCGAGCAGCTGTTCGTGATCGGCGGCTCCAAGCTTCCCGAGCACGTGCGCTGGCCGCGCAATGTCGTCCACTTCGAGCACGTGCCGCCGAGCGCGTGCTCGGCGTTCTACTGCTCGAGCCCGATCACGATCAGCGTGACACGGGCCGCGCTCGCCGAGCTCGGCTACTGTCCGCCCGGCCGGCTGTTCGAGGCCGCGGCATGCGGCGTGCCCGTCCTCGCCGACACCTGGGAGGGTCTCGGCACGTTCTTCACGCCGGGCGAGGAGATCCTGACCGCGGCGTCCATCGACGAGGCGATCGCGAGCTTGCGCCTGCCGCGCGCCGAGCTCGCCCGCATCGGCAAGCGCGCCCGCGCCCGTGCCCTCGACGAGCATTCCGGCGAGCGCCGCGCCGCCCAGCTGATCGCGCTCGTGGAAACCGCGGCGCGTTAGTCGAGCAGCCGGTGCAACTTGTCGGTCAGCAGCGGCACGTTGTCGATGTCGTGCTTGCCGCCGGACTCGCGACGCGGGCCGGCGCGACCGTCGGCGTCGGGCAGCGCGAACAGCGGGATCAAGTCGGAGACGTAGCCGGCCTTCGCGAGCGCGGTGCTGTCGCGATCGGCATCGAACACGAGCAGGCTCAGGTCGGGGAACACGCGGTCGAGGCGATGCGCGGCGATCGCGGCGTGGATCTGCTGGCACGGCTCGCACCAGGTCGCGCCGACGTACACGACGAGCCGGCGGTGGCGCGCGCCGAGCTGCTGTGCGGTCGCCCGCACGAGCGCGGCGACGTCGCCGGTCCCCGCCGGCGCCTCGATCAGCTCGACGCCGGCTGCCGCCGGCGGCGGCACCGGCGTGTCGCATGCGAGCACGACGACGAGCGCGAGCGCGGTCGGTCTCATTGCCACTGCCCCTGCAGCACGAGCGTCAGCGTGCGGCCCGGCAAGTGATAACCGTCGCGCGTCTCGGGCCGCTCGTTCAGCGCGTCGTCGAGGCGCAGCACCGCGAGGTACTCCTTGCCGATCTGCGCGTTCGCGATCGCGCTGACCAGCGTGTAGCCCGGCAAGCGCACGTTTTGATCGATGAACGTGCCGAAGTACGACACGCGGGCGAGCACCGCGACGCGCGGCGCGGGATGCACCTGCACCCAGCCATCGGCGCGATCGTGCGGCAGACGATCGAGTGGATCGAAGATCTCCGGCGTCGTCGCGGTCGACAGCTCGATCACGCGGATGTAGTCGTAGTCGGCGCCGACCTCGACGAGGGGATGCACGCGCACGCGGCCGAGCACGTCGATGCCTTCGTAGTCGAGCGTGCCGAGGTTGATGAGCTGGCCGTCGAGCGCGGGATCCGGGGAGGACCGGATCGTGCCGGTCGAATGCTTGATGAACGGCGCGGCCTCGATCCGCAGGCGGTCGGTGATGTTCTCGATCGCGCGCACCTCGGCCTCGTCGATCATCTCGGGCCCGAGCGTCGGATTGCCGGTCATCGGATCGAAGCGCTCGCGCAAGCTCGGCACGCGCCCCTTGCGCGCGAGCGTGCCGGTCAGCTCGAGGTTGCCGTAGTGCGGGCGCCAGCGCGCGGTCAGCTTGGCCTCCGGCCACGGGCTCGCGCCGCCGGCGGGTACGAACGGCAGCGCGAGGCCGCCCGACAGATCGAGCCGCATCGGGCCGTGCTCGTACTGGCCATCGCCGGCGAGCTCGACGAGCGTGAGCCCGGCGCGGGTGTCGGTCGCGAGCGTGGCGACGTCGATCGTCTCGCGGTCGACCGTCGCCGATGCCGCCCATCGCACCTCCTTGCCGACCGGCATCGTCGCGAGCGCCTGCGCGCCGTAACGCGTGCCGTGCAGGTCCTCGATCGCGGCCTCCTGCGTGAGCGCGGCGTCGTTGTAATAGCGCGACAGCCGATCGAGGTGGAAGTACCAGCCCTCCTCCTGCAGCTGCAGCTTGCCGATCTTCTCGTCGGCCTTCACCGAACCGCGCGCGGTGGTCTCGCGATCGATCAGCAGGATCTGGAACGGCGTCAGCGTGTCCTCGTCCTCCGGCGGCGACACGTAATGGCGATCGTCGAGGAACCCGTCGACCGCGATGCGCGTCGTGTCGTCGCGATACTCGAGGCGCGCGGCGCCGGTCGCGGCGTGCAGATCCTCGTTGACGCTACCGGGCTCGCCGGGCGGCAGCGGCAGGTCGCGCCCGCTGCCGAGGCCCGAGGCCGATACGCGCAGCGCGAGATCCTTCGTCAGCGGCGTGCGCGCGGTGCCGGAGATGCCGAACGTCGGCAGCGTGTCGGCGGTCGCGCGCGCGATAACGAGCTGCGGGCCGATCGCGTCGCGCGTGTGCACCTCGATCACGCCGCCCGGGCCGCCCGGGCCGTCGATCGGCGACTGCGGCGTGGTCGCGATCCGGATCTGCGCGATGTCGGTGATCGGGATCGACGTGACGTCGTACGTGCCGTAGTACGGATCGGTGACGAGCACGCTGTCGATGAACACGCTGACCGCGCCCTTGCGCGCGCCGCGCACGTCGACGTCGAAGCCGCCGCGGCCGGCGTCGCGCACCGTGACGTCGGGCAGGAGCGCGAGCGCGGTGCCGAGATCGGTCGCGCCCATCGCCGCGAGCTGCTCGCCGGTGAGGCGGACCTCGGTGTCGCGATCGAACGGCTTGTCCGGGCGCTCGTCGTAGATCTCGATCGTCTCGCTGGCCGCGAGGCGGATCAGCTCCTCGTCGCTCGGCTCGGTCGGCGCGGGTGCCGGCGCGGGCGGCGGCGCGGGCGGCGGCGCGGGCGCGGGCTGCGCGAGCAAGCGCCCCGCAGGCGCGAGCACGAACACCGCGATCAGCGCCTTGCTCACCGCGTGCACGAGTTCGCCTGCGCCGGCTTGCAGTTGCCCATCGAGTTGCACTCGCCGTTCGTGCCGGTCGCGTCGATCGGGCACGTCGAGTTGTCGCCGGGCGTGCACGACACGGTGCACACCTCGATGTTCGCGCCGCGGTAGTCGTGACACTGCATCGACATGCACTGCGTGTTGTCGGTGCACGGATCGTAGACCGCGCCCGTGCACTCGTCGCTGCCGCCGCCATCGCTGCCCGAGCCGGCGTCGATCAGATACGTCGTGTGATAGTAGCTGCACGCCGCGATCACGCCGACGAGGAGATACGCGAAGCGCGACATGCGATGCGTCCTGCGCTCATCATCGTATGTCATAGTCGCGGCATGAAGCGCGTGCTGTGCGGCTTGTTGATCGCGGCATGCTCGAAAGGCGGAGACTCGGCGCCGCCGACGCCCGCGCCCACATCTGCGCCGCCGGCAGCGCCCGCCGCGCCGCATCACGAAGATCGCAACGACCCAGCGGAGGCCGCGCCGCCGCTGTCACTGGCGGTCACCGTCGACGGCACCGCGTCGACGTGGAAGCAGGACCTGTTCGATCGCGTCCCGCACGTCACGAGCATCAACAACGGCGGCGAATCGCGCGATACCTGGTCGCTGCGCGAGCTCGCGCACGCCGGCGCGGGGCAGAACGCGCGAGTCACCGCCGTGATCGGCGATATCAAGAAGCCGATCGATGCGGCGGCGTGGACCGACTCGAGCCGTACCCCGATCGTGCACCGCACGCGGCGCGGTACGCTCAAGTTTCGCTGGGCCGATGCCGCCGGGAAATGGGGCGAGACCGAGGTCAAAGAGGTGACCGGGCTCGAGCTCGTCGCGCACTGAGCGCGCGCTCACATCGCGCGCGCCAACCTGTAACAGCGCGGTGACCGCGCGTCTGCGATCACCGGGACTCTCCTCGAACGGTCCACGCCGGTGCGCCGCACCGCTAGGACGGCGGCGGCGAGATCGCGCCGCCCACGACCTGCATCGGATAGAGCTTGACGTAGCCGGCGGCGCCACCGCCACCGCCACCGCCGCCGCTGCCCGCGCTGGCGTGCCCGGCGGCGCCGTCGTACGTCGTGTTGACCGAGCCGGCGCCACCGGTCCGATTGTTCGAGGTCGGATCGCCGACGCCACCCGCGGCGGCCGTGGTCACGACGAGCGCGTCGGCGCCGTCGTTCGCAGGCGGGGTCGCGCCCGCGCCGGCCGATCCGCCGCCGCCGTTCGCGAACAGCGCGGCCGAGTTCATGATGGTCAGGCTCGGGCAGTCGAGCCCGATCAGGCCGCCCGTGCCGCCGCCGCCGCCGCCCACGTCGGCGACGGTCGCGCCGACGCCGCCTTCGCCGGACGCGTCGATCGTGCCGGCGATCGTGATCGAGCCCGGCGAGATCAAGTACACCGCGCCACCGCCGCGGCCGCCGGTGCCGGCGCCGGTTCCACCGCCATCCTCGCCCGGGCATCCGCCGCGCAGCTCGGTCAGCGCGACTCCGGCCGGCGCGATCCCGCCGTTCGCGCCGTTGCCTTGCCCGCCCGTGCCGCCCTTGCCCGCGAAGCTGCCACCTGCACCGCCGGCGATTCCCGCCGGCGGCACCGCTGCCTCGCAGCTAGCGCTGTTGCCGCCCGCACCGACCGAACCGAGGTTGTGGTGGCTGCCGACGTCGATCGTACCGACGACGTCGATCGACTGCACGCCGACGAGGACGAGCGGGCGCGTGCCACGCCCCGACAGCGTCACTGCAGCCGGGATGACGATGTGGTTGGCGACGATCACGCATGCGTTCGGCAGCTGCGCGGGCACGCACAGCGGCGAGGTGGTGGTGCCGATCGAGCCCGAGAGCGACACCATGTCGGGCCAGCCGGGCGACGGGCACGCACGGACGAGCCCGGTGCCGTAGCAGCCATCGTCGAGCGGCGTGTCGAGTGTCGTGTCCACCGCGATGTCGGTCGGGCCGGCGTCGTCGATCGCGCGCGTGCAGGTGTCGGTCGTCTCGTCGCAGGTGTAACCGCCCGGGCATGGGCAGCTCTTGCCGGTGTAGTCGATGCCGGCGACGTGGCAGCCCGCGACAGCGGCGAGCACCCACGACACGCTCAGACAGCTTCGCATCGCGACGTCCCCCATTGTTTCACCGGACGCGCCAGCGACGCGAGCGCGAACTGGGGCGTTCTTGCAAGCCGACGAAAGTGCTCGGCGATCCCCGTCAGCTCGCGACCGCGGCGCGCGCGGCGCTGTCGGTGTGCCTGCGCTTGATCAGGCGCACGGCGAACGGGATCGTGCTGAGCGCGCCGACCGTGGCGAGCGTGCAGCCGACCAGGACGTGGCGATCGCGCGCGACGTGGCGCGCGAGCAAGATGCCGAGCCCGAGCCCGAGCAGGCCGCGCGTCGCCGAAATGAGCCCGAGCTCGAGCAGTGAGATTCGCGTCTCTCGCATGGTGATGTCCTCGGTCCGAGGCCATGCAGGGCGCGATCCGCGAGCGCACACGCGACGCTCGGCATGCGGCGTAGTGCGCGTGCGCGCGCGCCGGGCACGGTGCGTCGCGTGCAGGGAACATCACCGTGGAGAGTGCATTTCATCGCCAGCTGTTCGCCGGCCTGGCCGCGTTGCTCGGGCTCATCGCCGCGATCGCGATCGTCGGCATCGTCATGCTGCACCGCACCAGCACGCAGGAAGCTGCGATCGCGCGCGACTACGCCGATGGGTTCTCGCACGTCCAGCAGCTGCCGTATCGAGAGGAGCGCCTGGTCGCGGTCGCGCGCGGCTACTTGCTGTCGGGCGAGCCCGCGCTGCGCGCGCGGTTCGATGCCGCGGCCGGCGAGCTCGAGGCCGCGCTCGCCGAGCTCGAGCATCACGAGCTGCCGCCTGCCGCGATGATCGATCGCGCGATCGTGAATGCGACCGCGCGCCGCTACCTTGGCGCGATGAAGGCGGCAGTCGAGCGCCGGGCGACGCTCGAACGTCCAGCCGACATCGTGCCCGTGTTCGATCGCACGCTCGATCCGCTGCGCGCTGAGCTCGAGACCGCGGTCGACTCGCTCGCTCGCGGCGAGCGCGAGTCGTTCGATCGGATGTTGCTCGCCGCGCAACGCCGTTCCGCGCGCACCGAGCTGTTTCTCGTGTTGCTCTCGCTGCTCGCGATCGGCAGCGGTCTGTTGCTCGCGACCATCGTCAGCCGGCGCCTGGCCGGCCAGTTCCGCCAGCTCGAGGACGCGCGCGCCGCTGCGACGCGATCGGCGAACGCGCGCGAGGAAGTGCTCGCGGTCGTCTCGCACGATCTGCGCAACCCGCTGCAGGCGATCGCGATGGGCGCGGAGCTCGTCGCCAGCGTGACGCACGAGGACGTCACGCGTCGTCACGTCGCGACCATCCACAACGCCGCGGACCGCATGGAGCACATGATCGACGAGCTGCTCGAAGCATCGCGGCTCGAGCGCGGCAAGATCGAGCTCGAGCTCCAGCCCGCAGACGCGGCCGAGCTCGTCGACGCCGCGAGCGACCTGTTCCGCGAGCGCGCGCGCGACGGCGGCATCGACCTGGCCGCCGAGGCTCCACACGTCGAGGTACTGGCCGACCGCGAGCGCGTGCTCGAGGTGCTGTCGAACCTGATCGGCAACGCGCTCAAGTTCGTGACGAAGCGCGGCCACATCGCGGTGCGCGCGGAGAGCTTCGGCGACGACGTGCGGTTTTCCGTTGAGGACGACGGCCCCGGAATCGCGGCCGGTCAGCTGCCTCACGTGTTCGAGCGCGGCTGGCAGGGCAAGCACGCCGGCAAGCACGACGGCCTCGGCCTCGGCCTGTACATCTGCAAGCGCCTGGTCGAGGCGCAGCACGGCACGATCGGCGTCGCGAGCGACCTCGGCAAGGGCACGACCGTGTGGTTCACGCTCCCGACGCCGGTCACGGGCTGATCTGGGTGCGCCAGATCCGCGAGCCGTCGTTGCGCGTGATCGGCAACACGTGCGCGATGCGCGCTCCACGCCGATCCGACAGCGCGACATGCACGAGCATCACGACGAGGTTCCACACGTCACGCATCGCAGCGCACCCGCACCGACGGATAGAACGCGCCGAGAAACGACGCGAGCTCGTGGTTCTTGCCGAAAGATCCCGCGAGCACGACCGTGGCGATTCGCGGGCTGTTCTCGAGCCGGACGATGGCGTCGAGCGGAGTCGAGACGACGATTGCCTCGCCGCGCACGCCGCCGATTACCGGCTGGTTGTTCGAAGTGACGATCATGGTCTCGAGCATCGTGCGCGCGACGAGTGCAACCGGGAGACCAGCGCGCTACCGCGCGCGGCGAGGCGCGTGGTCACGAACGGGCGTCGACGCGCGGCGAAACCGCGCGCGAGCGCTCGGCCGGATGCGCACGCATGACGCTCCCGTCACGCTCCGGACGCGTCCAGAGGTCAGAGCGGCAACCCGCCGAGGAGCGTGCCGAGGATCCGCTTGAGCACGTGCTCGACCGACAGGATGCTCGCGAACAGCGGCACCATCGGTAGGATCGCCCCGAACCACAGCGGCATCAACGTCGATGGTCCGAACACGAAGAATCGCGTGGTCACGACCACGTTGTACGCACCGCCGAGATCGTTGAGCGCCTGGATGTCTTGCGCGCCGAGCGGCGACTCCGGCGTGGCGTGGACGATCCACTTGTCGTGAAAGTCACACGTGTAACGCGACGCGAAGTCGCCGTACTGCGCGATCGCCCGGCGACGGCCGCGATAGAGGTGCCCGCAGAACAACAGGAGCGGCGCGACCGCGACCGCGACCACGATCAACAGGAACGCGACGAGCGCCGGCAGCTCGGCCTCGACGGTCGTGCGCCCGGCGAGGATCTGCGTGCCCCACGCGGACGCCAGCACGCTCCCGATCGCGCACGCGAACGCGCCGCACCCCGCGACCGGCCGCGCCAGACACGCGAGGCCCGCGGCCTTGTCCGGGTGCGTCGCGAGCGTGCGCAGCGGCTGCCGCGCGATGTGCGCGAGCATGAGGCTCCAGATCGTCCACCGCCACATCCAGCGCAGCATGACGAACTGCGCGAGCGGCAGCGCGATCACGACGTACCACATCCGCGGAAACGAGAACGCGCCGGCACCGGTGGCGCCGTGAAACACGCCGGTCGCGCCGAACACGTGCCACAGCGCGAGCTGCCCGCCGATGAACGCGAGCGACGCGAGCAGCGCCTCCGGCAGCCAGGCGTCGCGCAGCCGCTCGCCACGCGCGACGATGTCGTCGAGCGCGGATGCGTCGCACACGTTCGTCACGTACAGGCTGCGGATCGAGCTCGCCGCCGCCGGCTCGACGAGGCGCTCCGAAAACAGCACGAGCGGCAACGCGACGAGGAGCCGGACGTGCATCGACAGATCGGTCAGCGTCGGATCGGGCGCCATGCCGAGCACGACGCGCGCGGCTTCGCCGACCACGATCGGCAGCCACGCGAACAACGCGAGCACCGGCCCGCTGATCATCCCGCTCCCGCGGATCAACCGCAGCCGCCGCATCACCTGGTAGAACGGCCCGCCGTCGTTCAGCGAGAACGAGCGGGGCTCGCCGGTCATCACGAAGTCTGGCCGACACCCGAATCGTCCGCGATACGGGCGAGCACGCGTGCCGCGAGCTACAGGGTGAGCTGCAAACGGGCTTGCACGTACTGCGTGTCGCCCGCGAGCCCGAACCGATCCAGCCGGCTGTAGCCGTACTCGGCCTCGAGCCGCACGTTCGGCGACAGGTACCAGTTGACGACCGGCGTGATGCGCCAGAACTTGCCGCCCGAGACCAGCTGCGAGTCGAGATCGAGGTACGACGCGCGCACGACCGCCTCCCACGCGCCGAGCCCGCCGTCGAACACCGCGCGGTTCGGCTTCACCGCCTCGAAGAACGCGCCTTTCTCGTTGTACGGATGGACCTCGCCCGTGAACAGATACGCGACGAGCGCCTCGCCGCCGTGAAAGAACGGATCGTGCGTCTCCGCCGACTCGACCTGGTTCAGGAAGTACTCGGAGCCGAACATCAAGGGCCCCGGACGGT
>DATJXL010000149.1:0-12648 GCA_035500135.1 Kofleriaceae bacterium | reverse complement strand
TCGCTGCCCATCGACCACGCGATCGGGCCCATGATCGAGCACACGGCGAGCGACAGGATGCCCAGCGTCAAGACGGCGCTCGAGCGGGCGCTGAACTGATACACGCCGTACGGCCCGGGCATCGGCGCACCGACTCGCGCGAGCGCGTCGCGCGCGGCATTGAGCTGCGCGGTGAGCATCGCGATGTGCTGCTGGTCCTGCGTCTGCTGGCCCTGTGCGGCGGCCAGCTCGCGCTGAACGGTTTCGAGTCGTGCTTGTGCGGCTGCGTAGTCGTCGCGGTACATGGCTCAGTAATGATGAGACGAACCGCCCGACGCGACAATGACCAACGTGAGCAACATTCCGATGATCGAGATGATGATCCCTGCCAGCGCCAGGCCCTCGCCCGTGACCTCACCATTCGAGCGCTTGCACTCGTTGTAACCAATGATCGAGAAGATGAGCCCGAGCAGGGCGCAAAAGAACGACAGGACGAACCCGGCGATTGCCATGCCGGAAGTGCGCGTCATCACTGGCGCCATGCCGTAGGGGTACGTCGGCGGCATGCCGTAGGGCATCGGACCGCCCGGCATCGGCCCGCCGTAGGGCGACGGGGGCGGCGGTTGCGGCGGCGGCGGCGCGTACACGGGTCCGCCGGCGGGCGCCCACGGCGAGCCGCCCGGAGGTGCGCCATGGACTTGTGGCGGCGGCACGGTCAGCTGGGTACCGCACGACGAGCAAAACGGCGTGCCATCAGCCAGGTTCGTTCCGCACTTCGGACAGTTCATCGCGCCACCTCGCGAGGCTAGCCTGCCACGGTTGCCCGCTCGCCGTCCACCGCGTAGATTGCGCCGCCGTGTCCGAGCTGCCTGCTGCGATCGCCAAGCGTCGAACGTTCGCGATCATCGCGCACCCCGACGCCGGCAAGACCACGCTCACCGAGAAGCTGCTGCTGTTCGGCGGCGCGATCCAGCTCGCCGGCGCGGTCAAGGCGCGCGGCGATCGCCGGCGCGCGCGCAGCGACTGGATGAAGGTCGAGCGCGAGCGCGGCATCTCGGTGACGACGTCGGTGATGACGTTCGACTACGACGACTGCACGTTCAACCTGCTCGACACGCCCGGCCACGAGGACTTCAGCGAGGACACGTATCGCACGCTGACCGCGGTCGACTCGGCGGTGATGGTGATCGACTGCGCGAAGGGCATCGAGACCCAGACGCGCAAGCTGTTCGAGGTGTGCCGGCTGCGCGACGTGCCGATCGCGACGTTCATCAACAAGCTCGATCGCGACGGCCGCGATCCGTTCGAGCTGCTCGACGAGATCGCGCACGACCTCCAGCTCGACGTCGTGCCCGCGAGCTGGCCGATCGGCATGGGCCGCGATTTTCTCGGCTGCTACGACCTGTTCGCCGATCAGCTGATCCTGATGGAGCGCACGAAGGGCGAGTACGCGCAGGAAGGCGTGACGATGGCCGGGCTCGCCGATCCGCGCCTCGACCAGATGCTGCCGGCGTCGGCGGTCGCCAAGCTGCGCGAGGACGTCGAGATGGTGCGCGAGCTGTGCCCGAAGTTCGACCTCGACTCGTATCGCGCCGGCCACCTGACGCCGGTCTTCTTCGGCAGCGCGGTGAACAACTTCGGCGTGCGCGAGCTGCTCGCGGGCCTGTCCAAGCTCGCGCCGCCACCGCGCGCCCAGCCGGCGCGCGAGCGCGCGGTCTCGCCGGACGAAGCGAAGGTGTCGGGCTTCGTGTTCAAGATCCAGGCGAACATGGATCCGAAGCATCGCGACCGCATCGCGTTCGTGCGGCTGGCGAGCGGTCACTTCACGCGCGGCATGAAGCTCACCGTGCCGCGCACCGGCAAGTCGATCGGCGTGCACAACGCGATGCTGTTCCAGGCGAACGAGCGCGAGCTCGCCGAAGAAGCGTGGGCCGGCGACATCATCGGCATTCCGAACCACGGCACGCTGCGCATCGGCGACGCGCTGACCGAAGGCGAAGGCCTGCACTTCACCGGCATCCCGAGCTTCGCGCCCGAGTTCCTGCGCCGCGTGCGCCCCGACGATCCGATGAAGGCCAAGCATCTCGGCCGCGCGCTCGAGCAGATCGCCGAAGAAGGCGGCGCGCAGGTGTTCAAGATGTTCCTCGGCGCGGACTTCATCGTCGGCGTGGTCGGCGCGCTGCAGTTCGACGTGCTCGCCGATCGCATCCGCAGCGAGTACGACCTACCCTGCCACTTCGAGGCGACCAGCTTCGAGGTCGCGCGCTGGATCGATGCCGACGATCCGAAGCTGATCAAGAAGTTCGCCGACGCGAATCGCGACAACGTCGCCGAAGATCACAGCGGCGCGACCGTGTTCCTCGCGCGCAACGAGTGGCAGCTCAACCGTGCGAAGCAGGACTGGAAGGAGCTGCGCTTCCTCGAGACCCGCGAGCAGGCGCCGCTCACCGCCGCGTCTGCGTAGACCAGTCGATCGTCACGAACACCTGGCGCTCCTTGCCGCTCGCCTGCGGGCCGAGCACGCTCGCGAAGCCGACCGCCGCGCCGACGTCGAGCTGGGCGAGCGCCGCGAACGTGACGCCGAGCCATGCCGGCACGTGGTAGCCGTCGCTCCACACGTCGAGCTCGCTGTCGTAGCCGGTCCGCAGCGTGACGAGCCAGTGCGGCAACGGCTGCACGCCGAACGCGAGCGGCACGAACAGCTGCGCGCGGTTGCCGAGCTCGACGTTCGCCAGCCCGAGTTGCACGTACGGATCGCCGGTGATCGCGAACCGGCCGCGCGTCCAGCGCACGAGCGCGCCGGCGGTGAATGCCGGCTTCCACGGATCGATGTCGCGGACGAGGAAACGCGCGCGGGGCGCGATCGCGAGCGGTCCGTCGAGCACGAGGTAGCGCGCGTCGAGGCCGCTGCCGGTGTAGGCGTGGTCGCACGCGAGCACGAGCGTCGACAAACAGAAGCTCGCGCCCGGATCGTAGCGATCGATGCTGGAGTGGCTGTTCACGATGCCGACCGTCAGTCGACCGGTCGCGCCGAACCACGCATCGGGCGCGAGCGACGTCGGCGTCCCGACCTCGCCCGACGCGAGGTCGATCTCCGCCACGAGCGCGGCCTCGAGCTGACCGGGCGCGAGCACGATCGGCCGCGCGACGAGGTCGGCCGGCTCGGCGCGTGCGGTCGCCGCGAGCGCGAGCAGCACGACCGCGGCGCGGTGAACGACCACGGGCCGAACGTAGCGCGTTTCGTGCTATCCCCGCGGGCATGGTGCGCGTGCTCGCGATCTTCTACGTGCTCGTCGCGTGTGGCGGGCAAGCGTCCCACGATGCCGCGGTCGGCCCGGCGACGCGCGCGCCGGCCGCCGGCGACTTCCCCGACAACCCGCTGCTCGCCCACGTGCCGGCCGACACGCCGTACGTGTTCGCGACGTTCAAGCCGATCCCGCAGGAATACGCGACCGCGACGTTCGGCCGCTACGTGCCGGTCCTCCGGCGCATGCTCGACGACGCGATCGCCGCCCACCCCGATTCCGAGGCGAACGATGGCCTCCGCTTCGTGCGCGACGAGCTCGACACGATGAGCGGGCCGCACCTCGAGCGGCTCGGCTTCTCGCCGAAAGCGCGTTGGGTCATCTACGGGCTCGGCCTGTATCCGGTCGCGCGCGTCGAGCTCGCCAGCGGTGCGCGCGTGCTCGACACCGCGAAGCGATTCGCCGCGGCCTTTCACACCACGGTGCCGGCGCCGACGCGCCGAGGCGACAGCGAGCTGTGGCGGATCGACGACGAATCGAAGTGGACGATCGTGATCGCGCTGCGCGAGCACGAGCTCGTGGTCGCGGCCGCGCCGCCCGCGACGATCGACGCGAACCTCGCCGCGATCCTCGGCGAGCAAAAGCCACCTCGTGCGATCGACGTCGCGGAGCTGCGCGCGCTCGCCGTGCGCGACGGCTTCACCGGCCAGGGCCTGGGCTTTGCCGACGTCGCGCGCATCGCGGCGCTCGCGTTGCCGGCCGCGACCTCGGTCGACTGCCGCGCCGCGGTCGCGCTCGCCGCGCACCACGTGCCGCGCGTCGCGATCGGCATGGACGATCTCGGCGCGCATCATGTCGGCGCCGGCCTGGTGGTCGAGCTCGCCCCCGACATCCTCGCCGACGCGCGCGGCCTGCGCGGCACGCTCGCCGGGTTCGACCAGCTCGTCGCGCAGAAGCCCGTGGGCGCGTTCGCAGCCGCGTTCGATCTCGAACGCGGCCGCGCGCTGCTCGGCCGCGTCGCGACCGCCGCACACGTGCTCGCCGGGCGCTGCAGTGACTCCGACCTCGGCGAGCTCGCCGACGAGCTGCGGCGCGCCGCGACCGAGCCGCTGCCGCCGTATGTCGCCGGCGCCCACGGCGGGCTCGCCGCGGTGACGAAGCTCGTGGTCGGCCCCGGCGGTCCCACGACGATCGAAGGCTATGGCGTGCTGCATCACGATCACGTCGGCGAGCTCGTCAAGCTGATCGCGGCCGAGCTGCCCGAGCTCGACTTGCGCGCCGATGGCCGCGCGCACCCGCTGCCGGCGAAGCTGCAGTACCCCGGCCACTTCGCGCTCGCGGCGGATGCGCTCGCGGTCGCGCTCGGCAAGGACAGCGAACGCACCGCGACGAGCTTGCTGTCGGGGAAACCCGTGCCGGCGCCGCTCGCATACTTCTCGATCGACTACAGCCAGCTCGCGCCGGCGCTCGGCCTCGAGGGGCCGTCGGCCGCGATCGTGTCGGGGTTCGGCCCGGTCACGATGCAGCTCACCGTCGACGACCGCGGGCTCGTGATGTGGTCGACGATGGAGCTGCACTGACCGACAGGGCCAGACGGCGCCGGGGCAAAGCACCCCTCGCGCTCACACGCCACCAGGCGCAGTAGCCGGCCGATCGATCATCCGGTAGCGTGGCTGTGATGAGGGCGCTCGCATGGGTCGCGCTCGCCGCGTGCGGTGGTGCCGCGGCTCGGCGCGACATCGCGACGCTGCGGCCGGCGTGCGGCGACGGCCAGATGTGGACGGGCCGTGCGTGCCAGCCCAAGCCCGGCGACGCCGCGAAGCAGCTCGACACCGCGACCAAGGCGCTGGTCGACCTCAAGGTCGACGAGGCGAAGGCCGCGCTCGATGCCGCCGAGCACGGCGGCCCGCTCGATCACGCGCACGCGGTCGCGCTGTGGGAAGACCGCGGGCTCGCGGCCGCGTACGTCGACGACGAAGCCGGCGCGAGCGCCGCGTTCGACATGCTGCTCGCGCTCGATCCCGGTCACGCGCTCGATTACACGCTGTCGCCGAAGGCGACGTTCGTGTTCGACAAGGTGCGCAAGCAAGCGGGCCGCGTCGCGCCCGAGCTCGACGTCACGTGGACGCGCGACAGCAAGGTCGGCGATCCACTGCCGGTCGACATCGAGGTCGTCGCGGATCCCAAGAAGTTTTTCCGGCGCGCGACGTTGTTCGTGCGCGAGCGCGGCGAGACGAGCTGGCGCGCCGCAGACCTCGCGCTGTCGGCGAAGGATCAACGCGTCGTCCTGCCCGCGATCGACGCCAAGAAGAACGTGTCGCTCGAGCTGTACGCGAAGGCGTACGACGATCACGGCAACGAGGTGCTGGTGTGGGCGGACCCGGCGCGGCCGCGCGAGGTGCCGCTGCGCTACATCGAGCCGACGCCCTGGTACAAGCAGGGCTGGTTCATCATCACGGCCAGCGCGGTCGCGATCGCGATCGCCGGCGTCACGACGTACGAGCTGACGGTGTCACCGCCCGACAAGATCGACGGCACCGCGACCGTCGCGAAGTAGCCGCGCGAGCGCGCTACTGGATGACCGCTTGCGCCCACTGCGCGATGTGGTTGTCGCTCGTGATGTCCTGGAACGGCAACCGGAACGCCGGCGCGCTCGGATCCTGCGCTTGGGTCGCGAGATCCGGGAAGAACGCGGTCATCCAGATCTGCGGGCGCAGAGTGCCGACGAGCCGCACGCCGAAGTCGCGCTTGCTCGACACCGTGATCCAGTACATCTGCTCGCTGTCGGGACCGAACGTCTGTGCGAACGGCGCCCACCTGCCCCACGAATCGGTGAGCCCCGCCGAGATGTTGGCGGTCGCGAGCTGGATCGGCGGCGCGCTGTTGTCGGCCGGCATCACCCACAGCTCGGCGTTCGGGCCGTTGTACGACATGTTCTCGTTGCCGTTCTGCGTGTTGTCGCCCTTGTTGAAGAGGATCCACTTGTTGTCGGGCGAGAACGACGGGTAGTAGTTGTTTGCGGCGTCCGCGACCAGCTGCTGCTCGGGCCCGAACGTGTTCGTCGATTGATCGAACGTGCGCATCCAGATCTGGCCGGTGCCGAACGCCCAGTCGCTGCCCGCGACCTGCGGGCGCACGTACACGAGCTTGGTGCCGTCGGGCGACAGGTCGGGATGCGAGACCGCGCCCGCGGCGGTCATCGTCGCGAGCACCGCCTGCGTCGCGTAGCTGCGCACGGTCAGCGTGCCGCTCTCGACCGCGAGGAACTCGGTGTCGTCGGGCGTGAACGTCGCGAAGTTCCAGCTGCCTCCCGATGCCGCGGCGGTCGCCGTCGCGACATCGACGGTGGTCGCGGTGTCGCCGCCGCCGTCGTACGTGACGAGCATCTCCTTGCCGTCGCGCGACAGCACGTGACAGGCCACGCAGCGATTGACCTGCGCGGTCGTGATGTATTGCTGCGCCTGCTGGTCCGGCTGCGACATGTCGTGGCGGTAGATGCCGTACGTGCCGGTCGACGCCCAGTAGTAGATGCCGCCGAGCATCGCGTCGTTGGACAGCTTGACCAGCTGCGGCGGCGCGCTGCCGACCGAGACCGGGTTCGTGCTCAGCACGCCGCGGACCTGGAACGTCACCGTCGTCGACGTTCCGACCGCGGCGCTCCACTCGTCTGCGAGGAACGTCGTGTAGCCGCCGCCCGCGATCGAGCCGTTGCCGCCGGGCACGTACATGCGGACATCGGAGAACTCGGTCGTGAGCGAGACCTCGAACGTGTCGTTGCCGGCGCTGTCGACCCAGTGGACGTCGAAGTCGCCGGGGTTCGGCGGCATGATCACGCCGACCGCCGGATACGCGATCTTCGGCGCGCGCGACGGATCCTCGGGCATCGTGAACCAGGTCGGCGCCATCGGCGACACCGCGCCGACGCAGGTGCCGCCGCTGACCGCGGTGCAGTCGGAATCGGACACGCACTGGGTCGTCGCCGACGCGCTGCACGTGCCGGTCTGCACGATGATGTCCTTCACCAGCCCGATCACTTCGGCGCTCGCCGTCTTGTCGACGTAGCTCGCGGTCACCGCGGTCTTGCCCGCGGTCATCATCGACAGCGCGTTGCCCGCGAACGCGCCGAACGTCGAGTCGATGCTGAACGTGGTGTCGGCGGTGACGTCCTGTTTCGTGTTGTCTTCGAACGTCAACGTGGCCGTGAACGACTCGGTCCCCGGCGTGCCGTTGAGGATCATGAGCTGACTCGTCGGCGGATCGACCGACAACGTCGCGGTGGCCACGTCGTGCGAACCGGTGTGCGAGCCGCATGCGGTCGCCAGACCGCCCAGCAGCGCGATGAGCTTAGCCCTCATGACTGGATACTAAACCTCGGCTGCTCGATGGGGAATGCTATGTGTACCGGGTGAAGCTCCTCACCTCGGTCCCGGGCAACACCCAGCGACTGGACGGCGGTGCGATGTTCGGCAACGCGCCCAAGCCCATGTGGGAAAAGTGGATTCCGCCCGACGACCAGAACCGGATCCCGCTGGCATGCCGGTGCCTGGTCGTGCGCGATGGCACACGGACCATCCTGTTCGAGGCCGGGATCGGGGCGTTCTTCGAGCCGGCACTACGCCGACGTTACGGCGTCGTGGAGGACCGCCACGTCCTCGTCGAGTCGCTCGCGGCCGTCGGGATCGCGCCGGCCGACGTCGACGTGATCGTCCTCTCCCACCTGCACTTCGATCACGCCGGCGGCGTGCTCGCGGCGTACCAGCCGGGCGCGGCGCCGAGCCTCGCGTTCCCGCGCGCGGCGTACGTCGTGGGCGCCGAGGCGTGGCAGCGCGCGATCGCTCCGCACGCGCGCGACCGCGCGTCGTTCATCCCCGGCCTCACCGACCTGCTCGAGCGCACCGGCCGGCTCGAGCTCGTCGCGGGCGAGCGCTCGCAGACGCTCGGCGATGCGTATCGATTTCACCGCTCGAACGGCCACACGCCGGGCCTGCTGCTCGCGGAGATCGCGATGCCGGCCGGGCCGATCGTGTTCGCGGCCGATCTGATCCCGGGCGCGGCCTGGGTGCACCTGCCGATCACGATGGGCTACGACCGCTATCCGGAGCTGTTGATCGACGAGAAGACGTCGCTCCTGACCGATCTGCTCGCGCGCGGCGGCCGCCTGTTCTTCACGCACGATCCCGAGATCGCGATCGGCAAGGTCGCGCGCGACGACCACGGCCGCTTCCACGTGATCGAGACGCAGGCGGCCGTGCGGGACCTCGCCGCCTGAGCGCGTGCTAGGGTCGCGCGCGATGCGCGCGATGGGTGTGCCGGCTGCTGGGGCGCTCGACAAGCTCGGGCCGGTCGAGATCGAGCCGCCTGCGGTCGGCGCCGGCCAGGTCGCGGTGCGGGTGATCGCCGCGGCGGTGAATCCGGCCGACGTGAAGGTGATGGGCGGCGAATTCGCCGGCCGGTTGCTGCACGGGCGCGGAAAACCGCTCGTCACCGGCTACGACTTCTCCGGCGTCGTCGAGACGCGCGGCGACGGCGTCACCGATCTCGCCGACGGCGCCGAGGTGTTCGGATTTCTCGCGTACGCGTCGGCGAACAAGCAGGGCTCGTTCGCCGAGCGCATCGTGATCGATCGCGCCGCGGTCGCGGCCAAGCCGCCTGCGATCTCGCACGCGACGGCCGCGGCGTCTGCGACGCCCGGGCTGACCGCGCTGCAGGCGCTGCGCGACAACGCGCGGCTGAAAGCGGGCGGCCGCGTGCTGGTGATCGGCGCGGCCGGCGGCGTGGGCAGCGTCGGCGTCGGCGTCGCACGCGCGCTCGGCGCCCATGTCACCGGCATCTGCAGCACGTACGCGGTCGACTTCGTGCGCGAGCTCGGTGCCGACGAGGTCGTCGACCGCCGGCAGCGCGATCCGCGCTCGCTCACCGGCCCGTTCGACGCCATCCTCGACGCCGCGGCCGCGTACTCGTACGCGAGCACGCGCCACATGCTCGCGCCCGACGGCGCGTACGTGGCGACGCTGCCATCCGCGAGCTGGCTCGGCGGCAAGCTGATGACGCTCGCATCGAAGCGGCACTGCCACGTCGTGGTCGTGCAATCGATCGCCGCCGATCTCGAGCTGCTCGCCGGCTGGATGGCGGGCGAAGCGAAGCTGCGCGTGCCGATCGACGCGACGTTCCCGATCCGCGACCTCGCGAAGGCGCTCGATCGGTTTGCGAAGGGCGAGCTGCGCGGCCGGATCGCGATCGACGTCGACGGCGGCTGGTAGCCCGCCACCTCTGATACGCTGGATCGGTGTCGGATCGAGCAGACGACGAGACCCGGAACGACCGGCCGTCGCTGCGCTCGATCCCGACCGAGCCCGACTTCGGGCCGCGCTATCGCGTGCTCGGCGTGCTCGGCAAGGGCGGAATGGGCGAGGTCTATCGCGCGTACGACACCGAGCTGAAGAACGAGGTCGCGCTCAAGGTCATCCGCGGCGACGGCGATGTCGAGGCGTCGCTCGCGCGGTTTCGCCGCGAGATCGCGCTCGCGCACAAGGTCACGAGCCCGAACGTGCTGCGCGTCTACGATCTCAATGTCCACCAGGGCCTGCGCTTCTTGTCGATGGAGCTCGTCGACGGCGAGGATCTCGCGGCGCTGCTCCGCCGCGAGAAGCAGCTGCCGATCGAGCGCGCGCTCGCACTGTTTCGTCAGGTCTGCCTCGGGCTCGAGGCGGCGCACGCGCAAGGCGTCGTGCACCGCGATCTCAAGCCGCAGAACGTGCTCGTCGATCGCGAGGACCGCGTGCGCGTCGCCGATTTCGGCCTCGCGCGCTCGATCGGCGAGTCGGGGCTCACCGCGAGCGGCGCGATCCTCGGTTCGCCCGCGTACATGTCGCCGGAGCAGGTCAAGGGCGATCCGACCGACGAGCGCAGCGACATCTACTCGCTCGGCATCATGCTGTACCACCTCGTCACTGGCGAGGCGCCGTTCCGCGGCGACACGCCGCACGCGGTGATGGAGATGCGCCTGCACAAGAAGGCGCCGCCGCTGCGCGACGTGCGCGCCGACGCGCCGCCCTACCTCGAGGCGATCGTCGCGAAGTGCCTCGCAGTCGCGCCGGCCGCGCGCTACGCGTCGGTGCACGACCTGCTCGCGGCGCTCGGGGCGACGACCGCGAAACCCGCGGCGCGCCGCCCGAAGTGGCTCGTGCCCGCGCTCGTGGGCGGGATCGCGGTCGCCGCCGGCGCGATCGCGGTCGTCGCGTGGCCGCGGGGCGGCGGCTCGCACGAAGTCGCGGTGCCGCAGCCGACCGCGACGCCCGCGCCGCCCGGGCCTGCCGCGAACACCTCGAAGCTGGTCCGGATCATCATCGGCGGCTTCGAGAATCGCACGCAAGATCCGGTGTTCGACGACACGCTCGATCAAGCGGTGTACTCGGGCCTGCACCGGTCGAAGCTGCTCGATCCGATCTCGATGACACGCGCACACGGGCTCGCGGCTGCTCTCGGCACGAAGACGGACGAAGAACTGGCGGCGAAGCTGCTCGCGCGCGATCACGGCCGCGTCGCCATCATGCACGGCACCGTCACTCGCAACGGCGCACGCTTCACGATCTCCACCACGGTCACCGATGCCGCCACGCACGCGACCGTGTTCGATCAGACGGTCGATGCCGGCGTGCTCAAGGACGTGATGACGAGCGTTCCGAAGCTGACGTCCGCGATCCGCGAGGCGTTCGGCGAGCACGTCGCCGACCAGGAGCGCGCGCAACTCGGGCTATCGACGTCGATCGAGGCGGTCCACGAATGGGCCCTCGCGGGACGCTCGCTCGACGCGAACGACATCCCCACCGCGCTCGAGCACTACAAGCGTGCGGTTTCGATCGATCCGGAGTTTCCGGACACTCACATCGGCCTCGCGATCGCGTATCAGAACAGCCAGCGGATCGTGGACTCGAGGCGCGAGTTCGAGCTCGCGCTCAAGTTCGTCGGCCGGCTCGGGGAGCGCGACCGCCTGGGCTTCGTCGGCGACTACAACATGCTCGTCACCGAGAACTACCAGCGCGCGATCGATTCGTATCGGCAGTCGATCGCGCAATGGCCGAACGACGGCAGCACGTACAACAACCTCGCGATCGCGTATCAGGCCAGTGGAGACATCAAAGCCGCGCTCGAGACCGGGCGCAAGGCCGCGCAGCTCGACCCGTCGACCGAAGCCAACGTGCCGATCTACGAGATCGGTGCAGGCGAGTTCGATCACGCGATCGCGGATCTTCGCCGCGACATCGCCGAGTCGTCACGACCCGAAGCGACCGCATACGTCTATCTCGCGATCGCCTCGATGTTCGCGAACCATCGCGACGACGCAGCCGAAGCCCTGGCGCAGGCCGCGAAGGTCGATCCTTCGCTCGGCAACACGGCGCTCGCCGACTTCGCGATGGCAGAGGGCCGCCTGAAGGATGCCGAGGCCGCGCTCGTGGACGGCATCCGGCGCGACGCCGCGCAGCATCTCGACGACGCCGTAGAGATCAAGCAGGCGATCCTCGCCGAGCTGCATTTGCGCCGCGGCGACAAGGCCGGCGCGCGAGCGGCCGCGGCGCTCGTCGCGAAGGACCCCACGCGGCTCCTGCAGGCGGCGCTCGTGCAGATCGCGACCGGCGATGGCAAGCGCGCCGCCGCGACCGCGGCTGTCTTTGCCCAGGACATCGCGCCCAGCCGGCGCGCGATGGCCAAGCTGCTCGAAGCGGATGCACTACGCGCTCAAGGCAAGCCGCTGCAGGCCATGATCGCGTTTCAGGACGCTCTCCACATCGCCGACTCGCAGCTCGGCCACTTCCTGTTCGCGCGCGCCGCGATCGAAGCGCACCGCTACGGCGACGCGCTCAACGAGCTCGACGGTTGCATCGCGCATCGCAGCGAGGCCGCGTTCGGCATCGACGACGTGCCGACGTACCGCAACATCCCGCTGCTCTACTACTACCGCGCCAAGGCCCAGGACGGCATCAACAGCCTAGATGCGAAGCAGAGCTACGCCGAGTTCCTCGCGATGATGCACGACCCCGATCCGGACGACGTGTACGTCGCCGACGCGCGCAAGCACGCGCCGTAGCGCGCTCTCTCGTCATTCGTCACATTCCGGCTGGCTACGCCGCGCAGAACGCGCGGCCGCGCCGTGGATCCTGTGGACAGCGCCGACTGTCGACACTCGTGGGATGCGCTGCCCACAGGCTCCACCGCGCCGGACGAGAGCGCGTACGCTCCGATCGGGTTAGATCGGGGGAAGAGGAAGAGCGCTCGCACGACGCTGTGGATCGCACGAGCTCTGCTGTCCAACCTTTTTTGATCTTCCCGCGGCCTTCGCGCATGGCGCGGGGGCTGTGGAGCCTGTGGGCAGCGAATGTCACGATGTTCATCTGTGATAGCGCTGTCCACAGGATCCACAGCCCAG
>DATJXL010000148.1:0-7980 GCA_035500135.1 Kofleriaceae bacterium | reverse complement strand
AACCCGTCCAGCGCCTGCATGAAGCTCGTCAGGTTCGCGGCGAGCGCGCTTTGCTTGTCGGCCATCGACGCCGAGTTGTCGATCACGAACAAGATGTCGAGGTCTGCGCTGATCGGGATGTTCTTGGTCACCACGCCCTCCTGCGCGTCGCCGATGCCAGGCTTGGGCGAGCCAGCGCCCGATGAGTGGTCGCACGCCGACGCCATGACCGCCAAGAGCACGCCCCGCATCCGCACGGAACGACCATACAGGATCGCGTCGGCCCGAGGCCCACATTCACGCGTTGCTCACGCTCCGTATCGGTGACCTCAGGAAGCCCTTCACGCGAAAAAAGAACGATCGCGTCGCGGATCGAGCTTGTCTCGTAGGGTCGCCGGTGAGACGGGCATGCGGGTCGGTGAGATCCGCGCGCTCGACTGGCGGCGAGATGTCGATCTGGTGGCGGGCACGATCACGGTGAACCAGCAGATCCGGCGCGGTCAGCAGACCACGCCGAAAGGACGGACGCGCCGCAAGGTGCCGATGACCCCGACGCTGCTCGCCGCCCTCAAGGCGCTCGACACGATCCGTACGGGCGCAGTGATCCGGAACCTGGATGTCTCGGCGAAGAACGACAACGAGACGAAGTACCACTGCTATCGCATCTGTCGGACCGCGGGCCTGCCCGAGCACGGCTGGCACACGCTACGGCATTCCTTCGGAACCCACGCCGCGATGTTCGGCGTGAACCCGTGGAAGCTGATGCAGTGGATGGGTCACAAGCGCGTGGACGAGACGATGCTGTACGTCCACTTCGCGGAGGCCCACATGCGTCCGCACCCCGAGCCGATTCTGGACGCGCAGAAGGGCCACGATGATCCAGACCAGAAGGTCATCGCGATGCTCGATGCGCGGCGCCTTTGCTGGAGCGCGAGCGAGCGCCGTGGCAAAGGCGTGGCAAGACCGAAAGCGATAACGGCAGAGAACGCTGAGATTCTCTGCCGTTAAGTCGCGGAGCGGACGGGACTCGAACCTGGCAATGCGTGAGTCGATATCATAATCAGATTGCGTCTCTTCAATGACCATAACGACATGCGCATTGGCCGGATTCCGAGTTGTCCTTCCTGTTCCCTGTTGATTTGGTTCAGCGTGACAGCCACGCGGCAGCAAGATCGATCCGGATGTGAACGGGACGGTCACCCGTCCGGTTCACGGAGGGTCGAGATCGGCCGTCTCGTGGCAGCCAGATGGCAGCAGACCGAGGTCGTCGGTGAGAACGGGCAGGAATCCAGTTCGCACGCACGAATACATGCTGGGCCGTCTCGCCCTGATCGCACTGCTCGGTGCGTGTGGCCGGGTCGGCTTCACGGAGATGAGCGCGAACACCCGGTTCACGTTCCAGGCGGCGGCCGGATCGCCGAGGTCGAGAACGCGCGCATGGCGATCGAGTACTTGAGCAGACGCTGAGCGGCTTCGACGCAGCTCACGGCGGTAGTTGCTTCGTGCGCCACGCGTCGAGCTCGCTCACGCGCGTCTGCGCGAACGGATAGTGCACGAGCTCGGCGCGTGCGTCGGCGGCGAGCTCGGCGGCGCGAGCGCGATCGCCGCCGCTCGCGACCAAGGCGCGCGCGAGCTGGAAGCGCAGCTCGGCGAGGACACCGGGCGGCGCTGGATGATCGGACTGGAGCTTCAGCGCCAGCTCGAGCTCGCCGAGCGCCTCGCTCGCACGACCGAGCTCGACCAGCGCGGTACCCTCGATGCGCAGACACGGCACCATCTCGATACTGTCCTTGCTGCGTCCGTTGCGGAAATCGGCGAGGCAATCGCGGCTCTGCCGGAGCGTGTCGTCGTAGCGCTTGGCGGCGAGGTACGCGGCCGCCAGCGGGTCCTCGTTGAGCGCCAAGGTGAACTTCGCCAGCCGGAGCGTGCGCATGTTCGCGAGCCCTTGCTCGCACTCCTCGATCGCTCGCTCGAGGTGACCATCCGCGAGGTCGACGCGCGCGAGATCGCAGCGCGTCGCCGCGACCGTGGAGGGTTGTGCGTTGGGGGTCGCGAGCCCGCGTTCGAGCGCTTCCCGAGCCTCGCGATAGCGGCCGACCAGTGCGAGGTCATAGCCGAGGCCATCGAGCGCGTTGGCGCGGTCATCGGTGTCTTCGCCTTGCGTGCGCTGTAGCGACGCGATGACCTCCTGTTGCAGCTCGATCGCCTCGTCGTAGCGCCCGATCAGCGAGAGCGCCAGCGCGCGATTGGTCCGGGCCTGGGCCACGAAGGCGCTGTCCGCTCCCCACTCGTGGGTGGCCAGGCTCTCGTCGCGCTCGAAGTGCTCGACCGCAGATGGGTAGTCGCCCTTGTTCATCGCGCCGACACCGAGTAGCCCCTCGAACCTCGCCTCGGCATTCTTCGCGCCGGAGCGGGCGATCCAAACCCGTGCGCGCTCCTGCCAGCGTCGGGTGGCTCCGGCATCCTGGCCTTCCTCGATCGCGAACGAAAACCGCATCGTCGCCGCCCGCGCCGCGTCGTGGTCGACACCGGTTTCGACGGCCGCGAGCTCGGCGTCTTCACACCAAGCACCGCGGTCCGGGTTCTTCTCGTCGCTCCCCGCTTCGCACCTCAAGAGCATCGCGTCGGCGACCAGCGGTCCGTACCCCAGCCGGCGTGCGTCAGCGATGATCGAATCGACCGACCTGAGCGAAACCTCGGGGCTGCTCACCGACGTGAGCGTATCCACGAGCAGTAGTCGCGCGCGCAGCAGCTTCACGCTCGGCCGGAGCACCACGGGCACCGCATCGGAGAGCGAGAGTGCATGCGGGTCCGCGCACACGGCGGGGCGCCGCAGCCGGTGCACCATGGCCGCTGCCGTCGTGATCGACGCGTTGTCGACCTGCTCGAACAGCGAAACCATCTCGCCGAAGTCGTCCTTCTCGCGATCGAGGCACGACAGGCGCACCAGCAGCACGGCTTCGGGCTGTGCGTGATCGTCGCGAGTCTCGACGCAGGCATGTGCGCGCGCATCGATCCACTCGTGCGCGAGGTCGTCGAGCGCGGTCGCCATGCGCGTGAACGCGGCATCCGCGCCCGGAGCACCGGTCGCGCGAAACGCCGCTTGCAACCGCTCGTGCGCTGGCGAATCCCAGGTATCGCCGAATGGTGCGCTGACCGCGCAGGGATCCTCGGCGAGTCGCTCCGCGCGCACGTGCGCCCGCCAGCCCAGGCCCCCGGCAACGAGGCCAACGGCCGCGACCGTCGCGCCGGCCGCGGTCGTTAGCTTGCGACGCCTGACGGCGGGGTCGTCGGCGAGTGCTGCGAGCAGCGCATCCATCGATGGAAATCGGTCGGCCGGCGCGAACGCGAGCCCTCGCACCACGACCCGCCGCAGCCACGCCGGCACCTTCGTGTTCGCCGGTGGCGGCGGCACCGGCGGCAGCGCGTCGTCGCCGACGGCGTGGTCGAACGGACGGGCCCCATACAGCGCCTCGTACAACGCGACGCAGAAGCTGAACTGATCGCCGGCGGCGCTTCCTGGCTCGCCGCGCAGCGCTTCCGGCGCCATGTACACCGGCGTCCCGAGCAGCGCGCCGGCCTGCGTCAGATCGCTGCCGAGCGCGTCGTGGCTCGGCGAGCTGTCGAGCGTGTCGCCGACCTCGATCAGCTCGCCCGCCGCGCGCGCCAGCCCGAAGTCGAGCACGCGCGCGCGTCCATCCGAGCCGACCAGCACGTTGTTCGGCTTGAAGTCGCGATGGACGATCCCCGCCGCATGCGCCGCCGCGAGCCCGTGCCCCGCCGCCGCGAATATCGCGACGATGTCGTGCCAAGACCGCGGTTCCTCGCACCACGCTGAAAGTGTCTTCCCCTCGACCAGCTCCATCGCGAGAAACACGCGATCGACCGCCGTGCCCACGTCGTAGACGGCAACGACGTTCGGGTGGGCGAGCCGCGCAAGCGCCTGCGCCTCGCGCATCATCCGCGCTTGCCCCTCCTCGCCATAGGCGTAGACCAGCTTGAGCGCGACGCGCCGATTCAGGTCCGGATCGTACCCCGCGTACACCACACCCATCCCACCGGCGCCGAGCCGATCGAGCACGACGTAGCGCCCGATCAGCGTGCCGCGCGTGAGCGACTGATCGCGTGCACGCGGCCGCCGCCCACTGCCCTCGACCGCGGTCGGCTCCGATCGCGTGTCGTCAGCCGGCGTCCGCTGCATCACACCCAGGGTATCAGCCGCGGCGTGCCGGCCATCGACCAAAATTGGCCCCCCAGATCGTGATGGGCGAGAGTGCGCGATAGGGGTTCTCGTGCCAAGAAGCTCGTGGTTCGTGCTGTGGGTCGTGGTGTGCGCCGTGACCAACGCACACGCGCAAGCGACTGGAAGAACGATCGGCGGCGCCGTGGTCGATGCGACCACGAATGCACCGATCGCGAGGGCAACGATCAAGGTCGTCCAGACCGAGCTGTCGGCGCAGACCGACTCCGACGGTCTGTTCACGATCGCCGGCGCCCCCGCAGGCGCACTGTCGCTCGAGGTGACCGCGCCGGATCATCAAGCGACGACGCTGGCGATCAGCTCCGATCGATCGATCGTACGCGTCGTGCTTGCACCGGCGGTAGCCGCGCCAGCTTCGCCGAACACGAGAGAGATCCGCGGCCGGATCGTCGACGCTGCGGGCGACGGCATCGCCGGAGCGTCGGTCACCGTGGTGGGCACGCAACTCACTGCGCTGACCGACGACAAGGGCGCGTTCTCACTCGAGGGTGTCGCTCCAACCGACGTCCGGTTGCGGATCGAGGCCGGCGGCTACAGGGACCGCACGATCAAGGCGCTCGCGGACGTCGAAGATGTCTCGGCGATGCTCGAGCTCGCGGCCGGCGAGCAGGTCTTCATCGAAGGACGTGCGCCGGTGATCGTCAAGCAGAACCTCGCGAACGGTGCATCGGTGATCAACTCCGAAGATCTCAACCGCGTATCCGCGCAGACGCTCGACGCCGCGATGCAAGGGAAGATCTCCGGCGCCAACCTGCAATCGGACTCCGGCGCCCCTGGCGGCGGCGCGCAGCTGCGGCTGCGCGGGATCTCGACGATCAACGGCCAGTCGTCTCCGCTCTACGTGATCGACGGCGTGATCGTGTCGAACGTCGAGATCGGCTCCGGTCTCAACGCGATCACACAGTCTGCGGGTGGCACTGGACCGACGAACCAGGACATCGTCGTCAACCGCATCTCGGACAGCGTACTCTTCTTGGAGCAGACCGCCGCGGCGCTTGGACTCCCTGCGCCGCGCATCCCGGTTGCTCATTGAGCGCAACGCGGCCTCGACGCCGCATCGCCTATGCCGACCTACCTCCACCCGTTCGCCTGCTTCTCGTGCCGACGGTGCTTTCGCCGTAGCGTCGCCAATGGGCTAGTGCACAAGTCGGAACGCAAGTGTCCGGTGTGTGGGGGCGTTGCCGTATCGATGACGCGCCAGTTCAAGGCTCCACCTCGCGACGTCAAAGAGCAGTGGCTCAAGGTCGAGTTCTGTACAAGCACGGGTTCCGGTTCGCGAGCATCTATGATGGCGACAATGCCGAGCGCGCCATAGACCCTTGTTCCCTACTCCCAGCGGATACGACCATCGGGTCCATACTCAGGGGCCCCACCGCGAGTGCGATCGAGATGACGCTGTTTGAGGCGCTCGAATTCTGGCGACGCGGTGCGAGCTGCAAGGTCGGCGATCTGCTCGTCCGAGACCGGCACCGCAACTTCCGCGAATGCGCCGAGGACTTCGTCATCGAGCCAACCGTGAGTCCCCGCGAGCCGTAGGACGCGGTCGATGCCGTCAGGGCGGCGTGATAGCGCCCAGATCGCCGACGTCGCTTCCGGTTGTGGCGCTTTCTCGAGACGCTCGACCAGCACCGCGAGCGATTGCTCGTCGTGCATCGTGCCGAGCGACACGAGAGCGTACCGCCTGACCTCCAAGGAGTCGTCGTGCACGAGCTTCAGCAGTGCGTCGCGGAACTCATCCGTGACCCCAAGGCCGTACACGACCGCGATTGCACGTTCTCGCACTGATGCACTGGAATCGCGAAGCCCCGACCCGAGCACGGTCGTGAGTGTCGTGCTGGGCACCTGCGGCTTCGCCAGCGTTCCGGGCGGCACCAAGCGCTTATGCCGCCCGAGCAACGCAAAGAAGTGCTGCCTCACCGCCTCCCGCGGATCAGTGGCGAGCTGCGTCCAGATTCGCGCGCGACTACCTTCGGGCAGAAACGCTGCTGCACCTACGATGAACCCCATCCGCGGGTCCAAGGCGATCACCTCGTCGAGAAACTGCTCCAGGAAAGCGGGCGCCACATCGGCGAGAGCCCCAGCGATCACCATTCCGCGAAGATTAGTCGACCACGACTGCATCAGGACGTGAACGGCCGCGGCATCGATCTTCGCGGGCATTCCCGCAAGAGCGCGCGACAAGAGCTGGGCGACCGCAAGCTGCTGGCGCTCACCATCGTCATGGACCTCGCGGAACCGCACGGCGGCTTGCTCTGCAACCTTGACCGGTTCGGCTGCTTGGATTCCCAGACCGACAAGCTCAACACCAAGCTTACTGGCTAGCTGAACCAGGTCCCTCATCGCGCAGGAACCTTCCGCAAGACCATCTCAGAAACCGTCTGGACTTCAGGGCCAATGCCGAAGCCAGAGTGGGGGGCTTTGGCCCGGGGCACCGCGATCGGTCCCGATGCGATCTCCAACGTGAAGCGTTCCCCGGTCTGAGGGTCCATATAAATGTGTTTCGTCAGCGCTTTGATCTCTGGCCCAATCTCCTTCTCCCAGAACATCACTTCCATAGTGGCATTCGGCTCCAGCATCTCAAGCGCGTGCGGTCCCAGATTCGTCATGCTCTCGACATTCCTACTATCCATGCTCGCTTGTACCTTTAGCATCGCATCGACTCGAGACATCTCGGGATGCTCCGCGAGCTCTTTCTCGACCTCGCGCATGAAATCCGCAGACGCATTCTCGAGTCCTTTCTCGTGCGGGATCGGATATCGGACGTAGATCTTCTTGACGGAGTTTGGGGGTAACGACTCCGCGAACCGCTCCTGAAGGAACTCACCACCTTCTGCACGAAACTTCGCGATCTCCGTTGCTGACGGTGGAAGCCTCGCCTCTGCCGCGACTACGCGCGCACCTGGATTCTGTCCCGAGATGTGTCGCGCGCTCTGGAGATCCGGCCCCGAATAGACCTCGACTACATCTGGTTTCGCCGCTCCACCACCTTCCTTGACTGCGTGCGCAGTCTTCGCGGCACCTGCCTGGGATGTGGAAGTGTTCGCGGTAGGACTCGTCGCGTGTTGAGCCGCGGCTCGCGTTGCAACGTTCTCCTCATTCCGTGCTCTTGCGAGCTCCTCGGCAGGGCCCTTGAACTGGCTTGCAGACGCCCTGACGGATGCAACCAGGTCCCCTCCCTCGTCGGCATTCTTGGCGACAGCGAGCGCGACCCTCGAGATCTCACTTCCGCTTTCGGCCAGCTCCGCTTCGACCGACTCTCCGCCGGTGGCAACGACGAGGAGCACGTTCATAGCGAGGTAGCCCATGACCTCGCCAACGAACCGAGTTCGACCGAACATGTCAGCGTTTCCCCAGCGCTTCGCGACGTATGAGCCAAGAGCCGCCGCAAGCTTGTCCGAACTCGGGAAGCTCTGAAGGTACGCCATCAGCTTCTTCGCCGCGATCTCCGCTACCGGTCTCAGCTGAGTGATTGCCTGCTGCTCCAAATCGATCCCTAGCCGAACGAGGTCCGCGCTGCCCTTGAACAAGTCTCGAACAGCTTCATAGGAACCTTCGAGTATGCCGACGGTGATCCCCGCTTCTCCTGCCAGCTCCGGGTTTGGGCTTGATCCGCTCCCGTAGACGGTTTGCTTACGCTGCCATCTGAAGTTCTGTGATGCGGTCACGCTCGTACCGCGCCGGGCTCACGTAGTCGAGTGTCGAGTGCCGGCGGCGCTGGTTGTAGAAGACCTCGATGTAGT
>DATJXL010000147.1:0-11089 GCA_035500135.1 Kofleriaceae bacterium | reverse complement strand
CTCGTCGATGCGCGCGACCACCATCGAGCGGCCGTTGCTGGTCGCGATGTTGCCGACGCGCAGGGTCTCGCCGCCCGCCGGGCTCGATCGCCCGTGCTCGGCCGCGATCAGCTTCAGCGTCGCGGCGAGCGCGCGTCGCGTCGCCTGCACGGGCAAGTTCGAATCGTCGACCGAGCCCTCGTCGTGCAGCATCGCGAGGAACAGGTGGAACACGAGCTCCGCCGGGTTCTTGCCCTTGACGTTGCGGCGCAGGTACTCGGGGACATGCTCGAACAGCCGCGGCGCGAGCGCCTCGAGCTCGGGCGCCCCGGTCTGCGCGAACATCCAGCGCCGGAACCGGAACGGCGGCGTGTTGTCGGTCCCGGCGTACGTCGGCCGATCGGCGGCGTCGCGCACGGCCTGGCCGATCGCGCAGTCGGTCGGAATCTCGGCGAGGGGCGCGGCGAGGTCGACCGGCTTGTCGCTCGACTTCGGCGTGCGCACCAGCAGCACGTCGCCGCCCTGCGAGTAACCGAGGCCCCACCGGCTGACGGGCGGCTCGGCGACCAGCACCGCGCGCACGGGCGCGAGCGCCTCCGCGAGCCGCTTGGGCTGGTTACACATGCATGCGAACAGTTTCATCTGTGATGACTCGAAAGAGACGCTCCGCGCGGACACGAGATGGTTCCTGCGCTGAGAGTGATCAAGGAACGACACACGACCGCGCCACCCACTTCGAGTATAGGACCTCGGTGTGATCTCGCCAATTCCCGGTTGGCAAGTTCAGGCGCTTTCGGCCTTTGCCGCACCGCACGCGCCGAGTGCCCTGGCCATGTCGGCAAAAACCCGAGCGCGATCGACCTCGTTGAACACCTCGTGCTTCATGCCGGCGAGGTCGTGATAGACCGCACGCGGCACGCGCGACGCGACGCGCCGGCTCGCCGCTGGATCGCACACCGGATCGGCGCCGCCGACCAGCCAGGTCGTCGCGAGCGCGATCCGATCGGCGTGGTGCTCGACGTAGTCCTGCGCGGCGACGACCTCGGTGAACCAGCGCGCGCGCGCGATGCCGAAGTTGAGCTTGTCGGCGCGCCACTCGTCCTGCTTGCCCGGATCGCTCGTGAGCTGCTCGACGCTCAGCTGATTGGGCTGCGCGAGATTCGGCGCGACGCGGCTCGCGATGCGCGCGAGCACTTTTTTGTAGCCGGGCACGGTCATCCGCAGCGCGAGGTACGGCGAGGCCAGGATCGCGCACGCGGCCTCGGGCGGGCGGTCACCGCACAGCGCGCGCAGCGTGATCAGGCTGCCGTGCGAGTGGCCGAGCAGCGCGAGCGGCGCGCTCGGCGCGAGCGCGCGCGCCGCGGCGTGCACCGCGCGGAAGTCGTCGAGGTAGGTCTCGAAGCGATCGATCGCGCCGCGTGCGCCCGGCGACTTGCCGTGGCCGCGCACGTCGTACGTCAGCACGGCCCAGCCTTCGTTCACGATCGCGTGCGCGACCTCGTGATAGCGGCCGCAGTGCTCGGCGTAGCCGTGGGTGACGAGCACGACGCCGAGCGGAGCGGCTTTGGGCGCGAACGTCTCGGCGTAAAGCGCGCCGCCGCGCACCGGGATGGTCGTGGTCTTGGTGGGCTCGATCGGTCCGGGTGGCGCGGTCATGCAAGCGGTTCTATACGATCCCGGGCGTTGCCGGTGTCAGAGCCGTGCGGTACGTTGCCGCCGTGTCGCGCCGTAACGCCGGTGGATTGTTCGCGATTTGCGCAATCCTCGCGAGCTGCGGTCCTCGCGTCGACGAGGGTGACCGCAAGCGCAGCAACGACCGGCTCGACCTCGCAAAGGACTTCTTCAAGAAGCACGAGCTCGAGGCCGCCGAGACCGAGTGCAACAAGGCCATCGCGTACGATGGCTCGAACGACGAGGCGTATCTCGTGCGCGGGCTGGTCCAGATGGTCCGCGCCGTCGACACCCAGCGCACGATGGAGATCGACAACTGCCTGACCGGCCTCGACCGCGAGAGCACGGTGAAGGACCTCGAGACCGCGCTCGAGAAGGCCGACCGCGACTTCGAGCGCGCGGCCACGATCGCGCCCGACTACGGCGAGGCGTGGGCCGACCGCGGCGTCGCCCACACGCTGCTCGAGGACTACGGGCCCGCGGTCGAGTACCTGACCAAGGCGCTCGAGAACCCGATGCGCCTGACCGACCCCGCGCTCACGCGTGCTCACCTGGGCTGGGCGTACTTCCACCAGCAGAAGTACGTCGAGGCCGCGAAGGAGCTGCGTCAGGCGAAGCAGTTTGCCCCGAAGGGATGCGTCGCAACTTATCGGCTTGCGAGGGTTTACTTCGCTCGCCAGGAATGGGAAAAAGCCGCAGAGCTGTTTCAGACGGTGTCCGATGACCCGTCCTGCGGGTCCCAGGAAGCCAGCTACTACCTGATGAAGACGCGCATGCAACAGGGGCTCGCCGCGGGGGCGAAGGAAGCGCGCGACGCGTGCCTCAAGCTGTCGCCGCAGAGCTGCGTTGCAGCGCAATGCCGCGCCGACGGAGCGACGTTGGCTCCGTGATGGCAAGCGAGCGCACGAGCGGCACCGTGGTCGATCCGCGCCAGAGCCTCGCGATGTGGCTGCGCGCCGGGCGCGCACAGCGCAAGCTCTCGCTCGAAGAAGTCTCGCGCATCACGAAGATCCAGACCCGGATCCTGGAGAAGCTCGAGAGCGGCCGCTTCGAAGGCTTGCCGGCCGAGGTGTTCGTGCGCGGCTTCGTGCGCAGCTTCGCGCGCTGCGTCGGCCTCGACGAGGTCGAGGCGATCGAGCGGTTCGGCGAGTGCGCGAGCGCGACCGCGCGCGCGTATGTCGACGTGATGGTGCCGAAGGCGGCGCCGGTGGCCGCCGCCGCCGCTACCGAGACGGCTGCCGCTGCCGAAGCCGCACCTGCTGCCGCTGCCGAAGCCGCACCCGCTGCCGAAGCCGCACCTGCTGCCGCTGCCGAAGCCGCTGCCGCTGCCGAAGCCGCACCCGCTGCCGCTGCCGAAGCCGCACCCGCTGCCGAAGCCGAAACCGCCGCCGCCGCCGAAACCGCCGCCGAGCCGGCGAAGAAAAAGCGCCCGCGCAAGAAGCCTGCGGGCACCGGCGCGCCGCGCACGCGCAAGAAGAAGGCTGCCGAAGCCGCGCCCGCGACGCCGGTGATCGCCGAAGGCAGCGGACCGGTCGCGATCGCAGTCGCCGCCGAGCCACCGCCCACCGTCATCGAGCCGCCGCCGGCCCCGCCGCCGCCCGCCGTCACGGCGTGGCAGCCGACCATGCCTCCGCTGCCGCCGCCGGCCGCGAGCGTGCCATGGCGTCGTCCCGCGATCGCGTCGGTCATCGCGCCGAGCCTCGTGATCGACGACGAAGATCCGGATCGCGCCGAGCGCGAGCAGGACGCGAAGCGCGCCGCAGCTGCCGCGAACTCGAACACGCAGCGCGTGTCGTTCCTGCCGCCGATCCTGCTCGATCGCGAAGATCGCTCGGCCGGGCAAGGCGGGCTCACGCTCGCCGTGATCATCCTGCTCGTCGCCGCGACGCTCACGCTCAGCTACCTCATGCGCCGTCCGAGCGTGAGCGGCGACGGCGTGACGATGACCGAGACGCACGCCATCCTGTCGTAGGAACCGAGGCGCTCGTGCCGAAGGACGCGCAAAGCGAGTACGCTTCGCGTGAATGGAGGCGGACCTCGGCGTCGTGCTCAAGACGACCCCGCTGCGCGAGTCGGATCTGCTCGTCGTCCTGTACACGCAGGCGCGCGGGCGAGTCGCGGCGGTCGCGCGAGGCGCGCGCAAGTCACAGCGCCGGTTCGCGGGCGCGCTGCAGCTGCTCGTGCTCGGCCGCTACCAGCTCGGGCGTCCGCCGCGCGGCGAGCTGTGGAGCCTCGAGTCCGCCGAGGTCGTGCGCGAATGGAACGACCTCGCGCGCGACGTGGTCGCGGTCGCGCACGCGAGCTATGGCGCCGAGCTCGTCGCCGCGCTGCTGCCGCCCGAGGCGCCCGATCCCGATGCGCTCGCGCTCGTCGTCGCGCTGTGGGACAGCCTCGCCGAGGGTGGGCCGTCGGTCGGCGCGCTGCGCGCGGTCGAGCTCGCGCTGCTCGAGCTCGCCGGCCATCGCCCCGCGCTCGAGGCGTGCGCGGCGTGCGGCGCGACCGACCTCGCTGCGGGCGCGCTGTTCGATCCGGCGCGCGGCGGCGCGATCTGTCGCCGCTGCGGCGCGACGAGTCGCGGCCCGGGCGTGCGGCCGCTCGACGCCACGACGCTGGCGTACCTGCGCGCCGCGGCCGAGGCCGAGTCGATCAGCGGGGGGCGCGCGCTCGACACCGACGCGCGGTTCGCACCGGCCGATCGCGCGAGCGGCCGCGACGCGATCGTCGCGATGGTGCAGAGCCTGGTGGGACGGCCCCTCAAGTCGCTCGAGTACATCGCCAAGCTCGGCGCGGCGACCGCGCGACGGCCATAGCGACGTAGTATGATCGCGAGCGATGCGGATGAGGATCATCGTCGCGACGTGTGCGACCGCGTTGGCGTGGGCAGGCGTGGCGAGCGCGCAGCCCGCGGGCAGCGGCAGCGGCAGCGGCAGCGGCAGCGGCGAGATCGAGATGGATGATGGCGGAGCTGCGGGATCGGGGTCGGGATCGGCTGCGGGAACGGGATCGGGATCGGCTGCGGGAACGGGATCCGGATCGGCGGCAGGCGCGGGTGAAGAGCCCGCGGCGCCCGTGAAGGATCCGAAGATCGCTAAGAAGTGGCTCGCGGCCGCACAGACGCTGACCCAGAAGGGCGACTACTTCACCTCGAAGAAGAAGGACACCGAGGCGAAGGAGGAGTACGAGAATGCGGTCACCGCGTACGAGAAGGCGATCGACGCGGGCGACGACAACTCGGTGTACCTCGCGCTCGCGCTCGTCGAGGACAAGCTGAACACGGAGGCATCGGCTTACAAGCATTTGAAGGTCGTGGTCGATCCGAAGTCGAACGTGAAGCCGGACGTCGTCAAGAAGGCGCAGGCCAAGCTCGACGAGCTGAGCGCGAAGGTCGGGCTGGTCACGCTCGTGATCACGCCGTCGGGCACCGCGGTGTCGCTCGGCGGCAAGCAGATCGCGGAGGCGCCGCTCGCCGACGCGCTCGTGCTCGATCCGGGCACGTACACGCTGTCGTTCTCGGCGGTCGGCTACCAGCCGAAGGATGCCGAGATCAAGGTCGAGGCCGGCTCCGAAGCCGAGCGCAAGATCGCGCTCGATCCGGTGAAGCTGCCGACCCAGCAGGTCGAGCCCGACCAGCCGACCGAGCAGACCACGACGGCGGGGCCGCCGGACAAGCTGCCGCTGTACATCGGCGCGGGGGCGACCGCCGGGCTCGTCGTGATCGCGACGATCACCGGCATCGACGCGATCGTCCAGCACCACACGTTCACCGCGCCGAAGACGAGCACGAACGCCCGCCTCGACGCGCAGAGCGAGGGGCGCAATCTCGAGCACTTCACCGACGCCTGCCTGGCCGGCGCGCTGATCGCCGCCGGGTTCACCGCCTACTGGTACGTCTACAAGTACCAGCCGGCGCTGAAGGCGCAGGAACAGCAGAATCACGCCAAAGTCGACGTGGTTCCTTGGGTCCAACCGAGTGCTGGCGGCGTGTGGGCCGTCGGGTCATTCTAGAGGTCCTATGGCAGCGCCCGGATATCCGCAGATGGGTCAGATGCCGCCGGGTCAGATGCCGCCGATGGGCGCGCCGATGGGCGCGATGCCGCGGCCCGTTCGGCGCGGCACGTCGAAGGTCGTGCCGGTCGTGGTGTCCGCTGGCCTCGCGGTCGGCGTGTTCTGCGGCCTCCTGTTCGGGCTCGGCACCGACGTGTCGAGCGCTGACAGCTCCGACTCGGGCAAGGCCTACAGTAACGACAGCGCGAAGGCCGACAAGCCCGACGAGCCAGCGCCCGCGACCGCGTCGAACAAGCCGGCGCTCGATCCGAGCAAGCCGATGAGCGAGCAGATGCCGCAGAAGGCAGCCGCGGGGTCCGCCGCGCCGGCGGGCTCGGGCTCCGCGGTGGCTGCGGCGAAGCCGGCGAACGCGCCCGCGACCGTGCGGTTGACCTTCAACCTGTCCCCCGATGCCGCCGCACAGGCTGCCAAGATCACGGTCGACGGTAAGGAGATCACCGGCAACAGCATCAGCGTGGCCAGCGACAAGAAGTCGGTGAAGGTCGCGATCACGGCGCCCGGCTATCACTCGCAGAACAAGACCGTCGAGCTGCAGGGCGGCGACACCACGCTCGAGTGGACGCTGATCAAGCGCGCGGCCGAGCCCGCGAGCTCGGGCACGGGCACGACGACGCCGACCAATGTCGGCTCGCCGCCGGTCAAGGCGCCGCCGAAGAAGAAGCCGCCGGGCGGCGGCCTGATCGATATCTAGCCCTTGACCGCGCCGGCGGTGAGCCCGCCGACGAGGTAACGCTGCAGCGCGTAGAACGCGATCATCACGGGGAGCGAAGTCACGATCGCGCCGGCGGCGAACAGGCCGTAGTCGGCGGTGTGCTCGGTCGCGCTCGACTGGATGAGCACGGGCAGCGTGAACTGCGACTCGCTCGTCATGAACTGGAACGCCATGATGAACTCGTTCCACGCGGTCATGAACGAGAACAGCGCGGTCACGGCGATGCCGGGGCGCGCGAGCGGCAAGATGATGCGGCGGAAGATCAGCCACGGCGATGCGCCGTCGATGCGCGCGGCCTCCTCGAGCTCGCGCGGCAGCGTGTCGAAGTAGCCCTTGAGCGTCCACACGCAGAACGGGATCGCGGTGGTCGAGTACACGAGCACGAGCCCGACGATCGAGTTCAAGAGGTGCAGGTGATCGAGCACGACGTAGAGCGGGATCAGGAGCAGCGTCGCCGGGAACATCTGCACGACCAGGAACGTCGACAGGCTCGCGCCGCGGCCGGGAAACCGGAACCGCGACAGCGCGTACGCGGCGGTGCACGACAACAGGACGCCGACCACGGTCGTCGCGAGCGCGACGACGACGGAGTTGAACGTGTGGCGCAAGAACGTCGAGCCGAACAGATCGCCGAAGTGATCGAGCGTGACGTGGTCGGGAAGCGGCGACGCCGACAGCGCGAACGCGCGGCCGGGCTCGAACGCCTTCTTGCACACGAGCAGGACCGGATACAGGACGAGCGCGACGACGGCGACGAGCCCGAGGTGAACGGCGACGCGCGCGACGAGGCGTGGGCGCTGGGTCACGCGGCCTCCTTGCGGCGGACGAGCCGCGTGCCGAACACGGTCCACAGCATCAGCACGAGGAAGATCAGCGCGGCCTCGGCGGCGGCCATGCCGTAGCGATCGCCGCGCTCGAACGCCCAGCGATACGCGTCGGTGACCAGGATGTTGGTCGAATCGCCCGGCTTGCCGGCCGAGACCAGGTAGATGACGTTGAACATGTTGAACGTCCAGATCGAGCCGAGCGCGACCGCCGGGCCGAGCGCGGGCCGGAGGTGGGGCAGCGTGATGTGGCGGAAGCGCTGCCACGCGCTCGCGCCGTCGACCGACGCGGCCTCGTAGAGCTCGCGCGGGATGGTCTCGAGCGCGCCGAGCGCGACCACCATCATGAACGGGAAGCCGAGCCACGTGTTCGTCGTGACGTCGGCGGCGAACGCCTTCGCCCAGGTCGTGAACCACGACACGTCGGAGATCCCGAACTTGTGGAGGATCTGATTGATCGCGCCGTACTCGCCCTGGAACATGCCGTGCCACATCAGCGCGGTGATGTAGTTCGGGATCGCCCACGGCAAGATCAGCAGCATGCGAAACACGCGGCGACCGCGCAGCCACTTGCGCGACAGCACGAGCGCGAGCGAGACACCGATCGTGACGTGCAGCGCGATGTTGACGACCGTCCACACGACGGTCACGCCGAGGATGAACCAGAAGTTGAGCGGGTCGTCGAGCGAGTGACCGCCGCCCGACAACAGCTCGGCGAAGTTGTGGAAGCCGACGAACGTCCAATGTCCCGAGTGGTAGTCGTAGAAGCCGATCGCGATCCCGATCAGGAACGGCACCGCGACGAGCACGAGCATCGCGATCGCGGCGGGCGCGAGGAAGCCGAGCGCGGTGCGGTGGCGCCGCATGCCGAGCGCGAGCCGGTCCGTGAGCTCGGCGCGCTGCGCGGCCGCGACCGCGCCGGCGATGCCGAGGATCGCGCTGCCCGCGATCCACGAGCCCCACAGCATCGGCGGCACCGCGAGCGCGGCGAGCCCCGCGAGCGCGCCGAGCACGCGCGACCGCGTCCCGGCGAGCGCGCCGGCCGCGGCGACCGCGGCGCCGAGCCCGAGGACGCCGATCACGACCAGCCACGGAAACGGGGCGAGCTCCGCGGGCTCGGTGATCGCGACCGCCACGGTGCCGCGCGCCGGTGCGGCGGCAACCGCTCGCGAATCGGGAAGCAGCTCCGCGAACGAGCCGTCGCGATCGAAGCGGTTCGCGGCGTCGAAGCGGAGCTTGTCGTCGCGGGCGCCGGCGAGCACGCGCCAGCCGCCGGGCTCGAGGACGCTGCGATGACGCAGGACTGGATACTTCGCGGACGGCTGCGGTGGCCCGACGAGCACCGCATGCGCGCCCGGCACGTCGCCGTGGTGACGCGCGGCCGCTTCGGCCGCACGCTCGGCGAGCGCGAGCTGCTTGGCGGCGAGCTCGCGGTTGCGCACGCCGACGAACGCCGCGGTCGCGATCGCGAGCGCGCACACGGCACCGACCGCGAAGTCGCGCAGCGCGCGGCGCACGACCGGCAGCGCCGGCAAGCTCGTCGACGCGGAGCGCATCACCTGTGCTCCGCGTATCCGCGCACTTGATCCTCGAGGCTCTCGAGCTGCGCGCGCGCGTCGGCGTGACCCGACACCACGTTGTCGAGCGCCGTGCGATACGGGTTCCACACCATGCGCATCGCGGGCTCGTTCGACATCGGCACGCTGCGCGCGGCTTGCTCGCGAAACGCGCTCAGCACGGGATCGGCGGCGACGACTGGGTCGTCGTAGGCGCGCGGGTTCGCGACGACCTGGCGCGCCTTCGCACGCACGAGCGCCGACGCGTCGCTGGTCAGCGCATCCATCACGGCGAACGCGGCATCCTTGTCGTGCGCGCGCGCCGACATCAGGATCGCCTCGGCGCCGAGGAACGGCATCGCGGGCTTGCCGGTCTCGGCGATGATCGGCAGCGGCGCGACGTGCCACGGCACGTCGGATGCGATGTCGGGGATGAACCACGGGCCCTGCACCGCGGTCGCGGTCTTGCCGGCGTTGAACAGGGTCGCGATGCCGGAGTTCTCCTCGTTGCGCGGCGCGAGCTTGCCGTCGATCAGCGCGCGCACGCTGTCCATCGCGCGCGCGGCCTCGGGCGAGGCGATCGCGAGCTCGCCTTGATCGTCGACGACGCGGCCGCCGAAACCGTGCAGCCACGGCGCGAACGAGTACAGGTCCGGGTTCGCGAACGCGATCGCGAACGCGCCGTCGCGGCGCGGGCGCAGGTCGGCGGTCGTGCGCGGCGGCGTCGCGACGAGATCGCTGCGATAGAACAGCGCGAGCGACTTGAGCGCGAGTGGCATGCCCCACAGCGAGCCGCGATACGCCATCAGCCCCAGCGTCTGCGCGCCGAACCGATCGGCGCGCGCGTCGTCGACCCAGAACTCGATCGGCTCGATCACGCCGGCGTCGGCCCAGTCGCCGATCCGATCCTGCGCGTAGATGAACAGGTCGGGGCCGTTGCCGCGCGGCACCGCCGACGAGATCTTGTCGGCGAACGCGTCGTGCGGCACCGCGACGAGCACGAGATGCGTGTCGGGATGCTCCGCGTTCCACGCCGCCGCGGTCTGTTCGAGCGCGGCGCGCTCGGCGCCGTTGTACGAATGCCACAGGACGACGTCGTGGTCGTGCGGCGCGGAGCAGCCGAGGCAGAGCAGAATTACCGCCAAGGCGCCAGGCGGAACGCCGAGACGCCAAGACAGGTTTCGGCCCGTACGGGCCAACCTGGAATCTTCGCGGCTTGGCGTCTTCGGCGCCTTGGCGGTAACTGTGCTCGTCACAGCCGCAGCTCGCTCGCGCCGTCGAACACATGGATCGCCTGCGGATCGAGCCACACCTGCACGGTCTCGCCGGGTCTCGGTGCGGCGCCGGCGTCGGCGCGGACGGTCAGCGGGCCGGCCGCGGACTCGAGGTGGAGCACGACCTCGGCGCCGAGCACCTCGCGCATCGCGACCTCGCCCGAGACCGCGATCTCGTCGCCGCGGCGAACCAGCGACAGCCGCTCGGGCCGGATGCCGACGACGACGCGGCCGGGTGCCGACTGCGCCGGCCGCAGCGCCGGCGCGATCGCGAGCGGGATCTCGAAGCCCGCGCCGCGCGCGCTCTGCCTGTCGCCCGTCTGCGCGAGGTCGGCCTCGAGGAAGTTCATGGTCGGAGTGCCGAAGAAGCCGGCGACGAAGCGGTTCGCGGGCCGCTCGTAGATCTCGACCGGCGTGCCGATCTGCTGCACGACGCCCTCCTTCAAGACGACGATGCGGTCGGCGAGCGTCATCGCCTCGATCTGATCGTGGGTGACGTACATCGCGGTCGCCTTCGACTCGCGATGGATCCGCGCGATCTCGCGCCGCATGTCGCCGCGCAGCTTGGCGTCGAGGTTCGACAGCGGCTCGTCGAACAGGAACACCTTGGGCTGGCGCACGACCGCGCGCCCGATCGCGACGCGCTGGCGCTGGCCGCCCGACAGCGCCTTGGGCCGGCGATCGAGGTACTCGGTCAGCCCGAGGCTCGCGGCCGCAGCCTCGACGCGCTTCTTGATCTCGCCGTCGGGCAATTTCCCGATGCGCAGCCCGAACGCCATGTTCTCGAACACGGACATGTGCGGGTACAGCGCGTAGCTCTGGAACACCATCGCGATGTCGCGCTCGGCCGGCGGCAGCTGCGTGACGTCGCGGCCGTCGATGCGGATCGTGCCGGCGGTCGGCTCCTCGAGCCCGGCCACCATGCGCAGCGTCGTCGACTTGCCGCACCCGCTCGGACCGACCAGCACGACCATCGCGCGCGCCGGGATCTCGAGGTCGAGGTCGGGG